>JAUWOS010000080.1 GCA_030611985.1 Desulfobacterales bacterium
GATCGCTTTTCCGGACAGCCTTGTGGGCCTTGATTCCCACACTACCATGATTAACGGAATCGGTGTTTTTGGCTGGGGTGTCGGCGGAATTGAAGCCGAAGCTGTGATGTTGGGCAGGCCGTATTATCTGCTTACTCCGCAGGTAATTGGCTTTAAGCTGACAGGCAAACTTCCGGATGGAGCCACTGCTACAGATCTGGTGCTTACTATAACCGAACTACTGCGAAAAAAAGGTGTTGTCGGAAAATTTGTTGAATTCTTTGGACCGGGTATCAAAACCCTTGCTTTGGAGGACCGGGCAACCATAGCCAATATGGCTCCCGAGTATGGCGCAACAATGGGTTTCTTCCCTGTGGATAATAAAACCTTAGACTACCTGGCCTTATCCGGTCGATCAAAAAAGAATATTGCTCTTGTTGAAACCTACTGCAAAGAACAGGGTCTTTTCAGAACAGATACAACAGAAGATCCGGTTTTTACCGATATCATCCAGTTCGACATGAACACTGTAGAACCAAGTCTGGCAGGACCAAAACGTCCACAGGAACGTATTTCTCTTTCTCAAATGAAACCCGAATTCCTTAATGCTTTTGCAGGACAAGGAAAATTCGATACGCAGCACAAGAAAGAAGTTGATGTAAAAATCAATGAAACTACATTTAAGCTTTGCCATGGCTCTGTAATCATTGCTGCAATAACAAGCTGTACCAACACGTCCAATCCGTCGGTTATGATTGGAGCTGGGCTGCTGGCCAAAAATGCGGTTGAGCTGGGAATTTCTGTAAAACCGTGGGTTAAAACCAGCCTTACTCCCGGCTCCAAAGTAGTCACAGACTACCTTGAAGCCGCAGGACTTCTACCATTTCTCGATGCTCTGCGATTTCATCCGGTAGCATATGGATGTGCTTCCTGTATCGGTAACAGCGGACCTCTGCCCGAACCTGTGACAACGGCTGTAAAAGACCACAACCTCATAGCGGCATCTGTGTCAAGCGGCAATCGCAACTTTGAAGGAAGAATTTCCCCTTATACTCGCGCCAACTTTCTTGCCTCACCGGCTCTTGTCGTTGCTTACGCCATTGCAGGAAGAGTCGATATTGATTTTGAAAAAGAACCGATTGCCATGGATCCAAACAGCAATCCGGTATATCTGCGTGAAATATGGCCAGGTACTGAAGAAATAGAAAAAATTGTAAAGAAAGCTGTGAAACCGGAAATGTATCGCAAAGAGTACGCTACTATATTTGAAGGATCGGATCGCTGGAAATTACTCCCTGCAGCCGACGGATCACTTTACAATTGGAATCCGGAATCCACATACATAAAAAAACCGCCTTTTTTTGAAGAAATAACCGAAAATGTTCCAAAGCTTCAAGATATTCAGGGAGCTATGGTGCTGGTGCTGCTTGGAGATTCAGTCACAACGGATCACATCTCTCCTGCCGGCGCAATCCCTGTTGATAGCCCTGCCGGTGCCTATCTTATTGATCAGGGCATAAAATCTTCAGAGTTCAATTCCTTTGGATCGCGCCGTGGGAACCACGAAGTCATGATGCGCGGTACATTTGGCAATATTCGCTTAAAAAACAAGCTTGTACCAAATACTGACGGTGGATGGACAATCTTTTTATCAAAAGGCAAGGAGAATTACTTGCAGAAGATGTCCATATATGATGCTGCGATGGAATATAAAAAAGAAAAAACGCCATTACTGATTATTGCCGGCAAAGAATACGGCACAGGAAGTTCACGCGACTGGGCTGCCAAGGGAACCTCTCTTCTGGGAGTCAAAGCTGTAATCGCTGAAAGTTTCGAGCGTATACATCGCAGCAACCTTATATGTATGGGAATCCTGCCACTGCAGTTCAAGCCCGGAGAAAACCATGAATCTCTAAAATTGGATGGAACTGAAACCTATGATATAATCGGGATTGAAAAAGAGCTTGAACCGGGAAAAGAACTTTTAGTTTGCGCTCGCCGAAAAGACGGCGTAGAAACAAATTTTAAGGTTATTGCCAGAATTGATTCTCCTGTTGAGTTAAAATATTACAGCCATGGTGGAATACTATCTTATGTTCTGCGTCATCTAAAATAAAAGGTAATCGTTCACAGGCACTGCATATGCACGTTTTCTTAGGCAACCAACATAGCAAAACTATAGAAAACGCACATCTACAGCACCTGTAAAAGCTTACATGTTGGGAAGTAGCCTTGTTATACTACCGGTTCTCCCGTAAACGTTTACAATAAAAGATATATCATGCTTGTATTAGGATTACAGGGAAGTCCGCGAAAGAATGGAAGCACAAGTTTTCTGCTTTCAGCTTTTATGAATGAAGCTGAAAAATTAGGAGCGCAGACACGTGTTATCGAAGTATGTGAAAAAAATATTCTGCCGTGCAAAGAATGTGCTGTTTGTGAAAAAGAGGGATTTTGCCCTATTAATGACGATATGAAGCACGAAATTTATCCTCTGCTTCGCAACGCTGACGTTATCGTACCGGCTACGCCTATATTCTTTTATCACACCACAGCTCAGCTCAAAGCTCTAATCGACAGAAGTCAAGCGCTCTGGGCCAGGAAATATAAACTTAAGCTAAATGATCCGTGCCGGAAGTTCAGAAGCGGATTCCTGCTTTCTCTTGGCGCAACCAGAGGAAAAAATCTGTTTGAAGGCGTATGTCTTACAGCAAAATACTTTTTCGATGCTGTAGGAGCCGATTATAAAGGAAGTCTGACTTACAGGTGTATTGAAAGTCCGGGAGATATAAAGAAACATCCGACTATCACGAAAGAAGTAAAAGAGGCTGTCGCAATTCTTTTAAAGCCGTTTATTGATAAAAAAAAGATTCTGTTTGCCTGTCGAGAAAATGCTTGCCGCAGCCAGATTGCCGCCGCATTTACACAGCACCTTGCAGGAGATAGGATTGAAGCTGTAAGCGGGGGAAGCAATCCTGCAAACAAAATCAACCCTGTTATGATTGAAGCAATGAAAGAAAAAGGAATAGATATGGCATTTCGCAGGCCAAAATCCATTGACAAAGCTCTATCAGGAACACAACCGAATGTAATCATAACTATGGGCTGCGGTGAAGAATGTGCATTTATATCAAGTGCAAATAGACAGAATTGGAACCTGCCGGACCCATCAGACAAGCCAATAGATTTTATGCGCAATGTGCGTGACGAAATTGAAAAAAGAGTTATGGCTCTTATAGAAAAGTCAGGAACGTGGACAAAATAACTTCCCCAAGCAGGTACATAGGTTTGAGTCGGATTTGTTCGATACAACCTGCTCTGATTCTTTACTCAATTTTACTTGACACCAATACCGTTTGATATTATTTTTAAGAATTATTGTAACCGTTCACGGGAGAATCGGCAGCACAACAAGGCAAATAAATCAAATGTCTCAATATGCGAAAGTGGCGGAATTGGTAGACGCACTGGACTTAGGATCCAGCTCTGGAGACAGAGTGGGAGTTCAAATCTCCCCTTTCGCACCACTTCTTTTTGCAAGCCCTTAAGAATTAACTATTGCCTGAATGAAAAATGCCGATTTAAGGGCTCGCACAAAAAATAACTTCATATTTTAAGCGCCGATGCATTCCATATGTCTGCGTTGCGAAAGCTCGGGGTATCCTGATATTCCTGCGCTTTCACGTATTGCCGGACTGGCGACTCAACACTTAAAATTGCGAACTTATTTTTGAAAGAACCCTAAAGCCTGGAACACCAAAATTATCAGAAAGGAATAGCATGCAGATTACTGTAGAAGATCTGAGTAGTGTAAAAAAAATATTACATATTGAAATCCCTGAAAATGAAGTTGTTAGTGAATTGGACAAAGTTTACGATGAACTCAAAAAAACATCAAAAATAAAAGGTTTTCGTCCTGGCAAAGTACCTCGCTCGGTTCTGGAAAGATTATTTCAAAAGAAGGTACACACCGATGTGTCTTCCAGCCTGATTCAGGACTCTCTTGTAGAAGCAATCAAAAGAAAAGGTTTTAAAGTTGTGGGAAGCCCTGAAGTCAATCCTTCTGAGCTTGATGGAAAAACATCTTATAAATACGACGCCACGGTTGAAGTAAAACCGGAAATTGAAAAAATTGATTTTGAAAATCTGAATCTGAAAAAAACTTTATACCAGGTAAGTGATGAAGAGATTGATATACAGCTTAAAATGCTTCAAAAAAACCTGGCGCAAAAAAAGGTTATCGAAGAAGATCGACCGATACAAAAAGGCGATTTTGCTCTAATAGATTATGAAGGGTTTAAAGATGGAAAACCATTTGCCGAAACTCAAAAAACAGAAAATTTTACACTGAAAATCGGTGACGGTAGTATTTTAAAGGAATTTGACGAAAAATTAATTGATATGAAACCAGGTAATAGCAGGGAAATAAAGGTAGTTTTCCCAGAAGACTATTTTAATAATAAGCTGGCAAATCTTGAAATAACATTTCAAGTAGTGCTCAAAGAAATAAGAGAAGAAGTACTTCCTGAAATTGATGATGAATTTGCAAAAAAGCTTGGCACTCACAAGTCGCTCGACGAATTGAAAAAAGCTATAACAGATAATTTAAAACAGGGCTACGTCAAGAGAGCGGAGCAAGAGCTGAACGAACAGATATTTACGGCATTGCTAGCAAAAAAAGATTTTGAGATTCCTGATTCAATAGTCAACTACGAACTTGAAAACATAATTGCAGATGCTGAAAAATCTTTTACTTATCATAATACGTCGATGGAACAGCTTGGGCTTACGAAGGAAAGCCTTTCGGAAAAATATCGTGATACTGCTGAACAACAGGCAAAACGTCATTTTTTATTAGAAAAAATAATTGAGCAGGAAAATTTGACCATTTCGGATGAAGACATGGAAGATGGTTTTAAAGATATGGCCAGGACATACAATCAGCCCATTGAAAAAATAAAGGACTATTACAAACAAAACAATGATAAGATTGAGTTTTTTCAACAAACTTTGCTTGAAAAAAATGCTATCAAACTTATCATTGAAAAAAGCGCTATAGAAGAAGTAAAACCGGAACAGAAAGTGTAAGCGTTCACAGGCACTGCATATGCACGTTTTCAGGGCAACCAACATAGCAAATCTATAGTTGATTGCCTAAGAAAACGCACATCTACAGCACCTGTAAAAGCTTACAAAATCAGCTACTTGCGAAGTGATGAGATCATAACGAATCATTAAGTACACAACAAAACTAATTAAATAGTATAGGAATTTCCATTTTTTATCCATTTTTATTAATAAGTTAACAGCTAAGAGCTAACAGCCCGCCCAAAGGGCGCTAATTAAACAAAGGAGACTATTTGTGCCGTTAATACCCATGGTCATAGAGCAAAGCAGCAGAGGAGAACGCGCTTATGATATATATTCAAGACTCCTTAAAGACAGGATAATATTCCTTGGCACGGCCATAAATGATGAAATTGCAAATCTTTTAATAGCCCAGCTCCTTTTTCTTGAATCAGACGATCCTGACAAAGATATAAATTTTTATATAAATTCTCCAGGCGGAATAGTTACGGCAGGTCTGGCTATATATGATACCATGCAACATATCAAGCCTGATATTGCTACAGTTTGCATTGGTCAGGCCGCCAGCATGGGAGCGCTTTTATTGGCCGCAGGCACAAAAGACAAACGTTTTTCTTTGCCTAACTCAAGGATTTTAATTCACCAGCCCCTTGGAGGATTTCAGGGGCAAGCCTCTGATGTTGCAATACAAGCCAAAGAAATCCTTTACATGAAGGATACCCTGAACAACATACTGGTTCATCATGCAAGGAAGGATTTATTGCAAATACAGAAGGATACGGACCGCGACTTCTTTATGTCGGGCAACGAAGCAAAAGAATACGGAATTATAGATCATGTAATTGCGAGCAGGAATGAAATTAATCTTTTGGGAAAGACAGAAGAGGTATAATATGACGAAAAAAAAAGACACCGGCGATAATCTCTTCTGTTCATTTTGCGGAAAAAATCAGAAAGATGTTGCAAAGCTGATTGCCGGTCCGGCTGTCTATATATGCGATGAATGCATCCAGTTGTGCAGTGAAATTATTGAAGAGGAAAGTGAAAATAATATTGTTGATACGGAGCAGATTCCTACTCCAAAAGAAATTAAAAGTATGCTTGATGATTACGTAATTGAACAGGATACAGCAAAGAAAATTTTAGCTGTTGCCGTTTATAATCATTATAAGAGACTTGATTCTCAAGCCGGTACAGGAAATACGGAAATCCAGAAGAGCAATGTCGTCCTTATAGGACCAACCGGTTGCGGCAAGACTTTGCTGGCGCAGACTCTTGCCAGATTCTTACATGTACCTTTTACCATAGCAGACGCTACGAGCCTTACAGAAGCAGGCTATGTTGGCGAAGATGTTGAAAACATAATCCTTTCTCTCCTTCAAAATGCTGATTATGATGTAGAAAGAGCAAAGCGCGGTATTGTTTACATTGATGAAATTGATAAAATTGCGGGAAAATCCGACAACCCCTCTATTACACGTGATGTTTCAGGAGAAGGTGTGCAGCAGGCATTATTAAAGATTATAGAAGGCGCCACAACAAGTGTGCCTCCCAAGGGAGGGAGAAAGCATCCTCAGCAGGATTTTATCAAGGTAGACACTTCGAACATTCTTTTTATTTGCGGTGGAACTTTCACCGGCCTTGAGGAAATAATCAAAAGACGTTTCGGGTCCAATGCTTTGGGCTTCAGGGCAAAGATCGTCAAACAAAAAGATAAAAGCAAAGGTGAAATCCTGCGAATGGTCCAACCCGAGGATCTGGTTAAATTCGGATTGATTCCCGAATTTATAGGCCGCCTGCCTGTCGTTGCAACACTTGATGAATTGAGTGAGTCTTCTTTGGTCAGAATACTAAAAGAGCCAAAAAACGCCTTGATCAAACAGTTTAAAAGACTTTTTGAAATTGAAGGAGTAAACCTGAGATTAACGGACAGTGCTATTTCAGCCATTGCAAAGGAAGCCTCGAAACGAAAAGTAGGCGCCAGAGGGCTTCGTGCAATTATGGAAAATTGCATGCTTGATATCATGTATGAAATTCCTTCCATTGAAAACGTTAAAGAATGTGTAGTAGGTGAAGATGTTGTGTTGAACAATGAAACTCCAATTTTACTATATGAACAGACAAAAAAACAGGCATAATGAAAAATGATTGATTTGCCGAAAATTTTAGAGGAAGCTTCGTCAAAGTTGCTGCTGCCGCTTTTACCGCTAAGGGATATTGTGGTTTTTCCTTACATGGTTGCTCCTCTTTTTGTGGGACGAACAAAATCGGTGTACGCGCTTGCCAATGCAATGAATAGTAACAAAACAGTCTTTCTTGCCTCACAGAAAAAGGCCGGAATTGACAATCCTCGCATAAAAGATATCAGTTCTACAGGAACTATCGGAAATGTACTCCAGCTTCTGCGACTTCCGGACGGTACGGTAAAAACCCTGGTTGAAGGAAAGTCCAGAGCCAATATTATTAATTTTATTCAGAACAAAGACTTTTTTCAAGTAGAAGTAAAACCTCTGGTTGAGCCAAAATTATCAATAGCCGAAGCCACGGTCCTGACCGGGACTGTTATTGAAAGTCTCAAGAAGTATGCCGATCTGAACAAGAATATATCAAATAATTTTGTAAATAATATTTCCCTTATTTCAGATCCTTCACAATTAGCCGATACCGTGGCAGCCTATTTTTCGTTCAAAATTGAGGACAAACAACGTCTGTTAGAAACAGTTTCTTTAAGCGAGCGGCTCTCTTTTCTTATTCACCTGATAAAAATGGAGACCGATATTTTCAAGACAGATCGAAAGATAAAGGTCCGCATCAAAAAACAGATGGAGAAGACGCAGAAAAATTATTATCTGAAAGAACAGATTCGGGCTATCAAGAAGGAGATGGGGGTTAAAGAAGAATCCATTGATGAGTTTAAAGAACTTGAAAGGCAAATCAAACGAAAAAGAATGTCAAAAGAGGCTGCAGGTAAAGCCAGGCAGGAGTTCAGAAAGCTCAAGAGGATGACTCCCATGTCGGCTGAAGCAACCGTGGTTCGTAATTATATTGAGTGGATGATCAGTCTGCCCTGGTTTGAACGAACCAGAGTACACAATGACATTCAACAAGCTGAGAACATATTGGATGAGGATCACTATGGGCTGAAAAAACCAAAGGAGCGCATATTGGAATATCTTGCGGTTCAGTCTCTGGTCAAAAAGATTCGAGGTCCTATACTCTGTCTTGTCGGTCCTCCCGGAGTAGGTAAAACCTCTCTGTCCAAATCAGTTGCAAGAGCTACAGGAAGAAAATTTATACGTCTTTCTCTGGGCGGTGTAAGGGATGAAGCTGAAATTCGGGGACACAGGCGCACATACATAGGCGCAATGCCCGGCAAAATAATCCAGTCATTGAAAAAGGCTGGCGTAAACAATCCGGTGTTTTGCCTTGACGAGGTAGATAAAATGAGTACGGACTTCCGGGGCGATCCTTCAGCCGCTCTTCTGGAAGTGCTTGATCCGGAGCAGAACTACAGCTTTAATGATCATTATCTTGATATTGATTATGATCTTTCGGATATCCTTTTTATTACTACAGCCAACACCTTGCCTGATATACCGCTTCCACTGCAGGACAGAATGGAGATAATACGCCTGTCAGGGTATACCGAGTATGAAAAATATCATATAGCCAGGAATTTTCTTATAACAAAACAGATCAAGGCAAACGGACTTTGCGATAAGAATCTGCAGTTTTCCAGGAATGCTGTCTTTACTATTATCCAGAGATATACTCGTGAAGCAGGGGTAAGAAATCTTGAGCGTGAAATTTCCTCTATCTGCCGGAAAATTGCACGTGAAGTTGTAAGGAATAACAGCAACAAGTTATTCAAGATAACGACAAAATCAGTGCAAAAATATTTGGGTCCACCTCCTTTCAAACATGGACAGATAGAAGAAAAAGATCAAATCGGTATTGTTTCCGGACTTGCCTGGACACGGGTAGGCGGAGAGCTTCTTTGCGTTGAAACCTTAATTATGCCGGGAAAGGGAGAACTGATCATGACCGGCAAGTTAGGTGATGTGTTGAAAGAATCAGCTCGAGCAGCCGTAAGCTATGTCCGTTCACGTGCCGAGCGTCTTATTATCGATAAAGACTTTTACAAAAAATACGATATTCATATCCATCTGCCTGAAGGCGCTATTTCGAAAGACGGACCTTCCGCAGGAATTGCAATGTGTACATCTATTGTATCAGCCCTTACCCGGAGGCCGGTTTACCATAATGTCGGCATGACCGGCGAAATCACCCTGCGTGGTCGTATCCTTCCCATAGGAGGATTAAAAGAAAAAATTCTGGCCGCTCACACTGGAAGAATTACAAAAGTTATTATTCCCGAAGAAAACAAAAAAGATATAAAAGATATACCTTCTATCATATTGAAACAGATGGAAATTGTCTTTGTGGAGCATATGGACGAAGTCTTGTCTCATGCCTTGGTTCTTCAGCCGGGAGACACTCTTTTTAAAGAAAGCGATATATCTTTCGCAATGATGCCTGAGGAAACAGAACAGGAAAGAGCTTTAATTTAAGCTTGACATTATTTTATTAAGCTGTTAAAAAGAATTTTTTTCGAGAATAAATTTTTGGGCGGGTAGCTCAGTTGGGAGAGCATCGGCCTTACAAGCCGAGGGTCACAGGTTCAAGCCCTGTTCCGCCTACCATGAACCATAAAAGTAACAGTTCAGCAACCAAGACACAAAGAATGGAATAATTTACCAACTTTTCAGGGAATTATATTATAATTCCGATGTCTTTACAGTTGAACTATTACCAAAAAATTTATATTCGATATTCGGGGGCGTAGTTCAGTTTGGTTGGAACGCCGGCCTGTCAAGCCGGAGGTCGCGAGTTCAAGTCTCGTCGCTCCCGCCACAATAAAATTAAGGGGTTAGGCAATATATGCCAACCCCTTTTTTAATGCCTAAAAAACAAATTCCAGCCCTATTTCCAACCTTCAGCCCATATTTTGTTGAAAATCGGTGTATGTTGACATAAAAAAACCGGCTCTCAATTTGAAAGCCGGTTGTGATTGTATTTTCTATCCCTGCACTGTTGTTTATTGGCAAACTCTCTAATATTGCACTATCCTATCGACCACTAGCAATTCTCATTATGGAATATTCTACAATATATCAAATGGTTGTGATTTTTTGTCTGTTGTTGACAACTTTGTTTTTCGTCGAATTTAGTAGAAATTCTCATTTTTTTGAGATAGCTTGAAGTGTATCATAAAAATATC
>JAUWOS010000155.1 GCA_030611985.1 Desulfobacterales bacterium
TTGTTCAAGCTCCTTCATGTCGAGTGTATTTGTCAGATAGAGTTTAAACCTGTCATCCTTCTGGAGGCTGCAACCGAGTTCTTCGAGAAGAAAAGACATCTTCAAATGCCCTACCGCATATGGCGCCATCATAAGTTCAAAAGCATAGAAGTTTTTAAGGATATGTTCCCTGATAAATCCTTCTTTATCGCCTTCGCCGTATTTTGACGTAAATTCATTTACCGCCAGTTTTGCCGCTTCAGCCAAAAAGGTAAGTGTGCCGGATGCAGGGTCAAGCACTGTCACGGAGCTGGTCGCCATGCCGTCAGCTTTGCCAAATCGATCCTTTAAAATATGGTGAAGCGAATGCACAATATAGGAGACAACCGGTTCAGGCGTATAATAGACGCCGCGTCTTTCGCGGGTTTTTGGATCATATTCCGCCAGGAAGGTTTCATAAAAATGAACAACCGGATCTTTTCCTTTGCCTTCCCTGAAATACTCCTGAAGGAGTTTGTGTACATCCGCCACAGATAACACTTCCGCGATGTCGTCAATAATCCATTCCATTTGAGCTGGAACGTCTTCAAGTGAAACAAACCGGAAAATATCTCTTAATATTCCGATGGTGCGGGGGATGTTGTCATAAGCGAGTTTTCTGTTGAAATCGTTTTTTGCCCTCATGCGCGCGACAAACAGACCATAAGTGATTGTTTGAGAATAGAGATCGGCAAACTCCTCTTTTGAAAGCCCGCTGATTAAAAACTGCCTGAACGCTTCATAAAATCCAAGGATAAAGCCTTTGCCGGTTCTTTCTTCCTCTGCCAGTTCTTCGGCAATTACCTCATCCTTTAAAAAGCTCGTGCGTTTGGCCAACTCTATTGCCAGATTTTTGGCGCTGTAAACCTTAGGCAGGGAAAATGAATAAAATGATTCGAGCAGGTTAATAAAATCCGGTTCTTTTTCAACGGGAGGAATTGTCTTGAGTTTATGCACGATAAAAGGTCTGGCGATTAAGGCTTTGTTGACAAGAATACCGTTTCGATAAAGCCGGAACTCAAAAAAATTGGTTAATATCAGGTTGGGGAATGTGTTTCTATACCTCATCAACTGTTCTGAACGTTCTATCAAATCCAGATTTTCGGTTGTTGGGGCTTTAGCCTCTATATATCCTACAATATGCTGTTTTCCATCCCAGACCCGGAAATCAGGATTGCCCGCCTCGGTGCTCTTGGGGAGTGTGGTAATGTGAATTTTTCCTTTGCCGAAAGATTGCGCTATTTTTTTGAACAATTCATCAAGGGTTGCATAATAACTTTCCTCTCTGGCATCTCCCTGGTTTGCAATTTTAGATATCTTTTTAAGATACGATTTCAACATTAAGATCACCTGAATTTAATATGTTATTATTTTTATATAAGACACATCGACTGCCATAACCGGCAGGCAGAGATTCGTGTCAAGATTGGCAAACAAAATGGCAAACAAAAACCTACCCAAAGTAGCGCCGACCCTGCCCGTATGTAGCGTAGTTTCGGGACGTTCCTTGATAAATTGATATGTCGATTAAATCTTGAGCGAATACTGGCACGTTTAAGCAATCAATATTTCAAGGAGCGTCCCATACGTCCATTGGTTTACCGTCAACGTATTGAAGGTAATCATGCTCGCTGTCAAAGGACACAAAAGGTATGTTTTCCTTGTCGGCATTTTTTTTAAGAAAGTCATTAAACATACTTTCCCAGGCCAGTGCATGCACACGAGCTGTCCCTGTTATAACGCCGTCCAGATGTACGTGCCCCAGGATTTTGGCAAAAACAGATTCTTGGGTTGAAGTAAAAAAGTAAGTGATCACGGGAGCATCAGAACAACCATGCATAGCCCATCATCTCTGGGAATCATTTATAGCCATAGCGATCGTCTTCCTTGATGTCGCTTTCCGCGATTACTTGAAGGCAGAAGGAGAGCAGACCATTGCTCGAAAAATCTGGATTCGTATGGCGACATACGAGCCTGATCTGGAGGAATGGATTGATTATAAAACTATGATTTCGCGGCAAAGATGAAACAATTGTCAACGGTCGTTTAAAATTCTGAACATTCGATATAAACCTCAATTTAATTTGAAATTTGAATTTGTCAAAACCTTGATTATTATAAAGCTTGACAACGCAAATCCTTTTGTTAAAGAGAATACAAGGTTATTGCCGCAATCCGGCATCAATATTCTCTCCTGCAGGTTCCGGAGGAAGATTGGGCCGTATCAGAAAATTTTTCTTAAGAGATTGAACAACATTATCTATGTTTTTCACACCATCCCTGATCTCCCGAATTCCTCGCTTTGTAGTTTGCGTAACTTCGGGTATGTCGTGACTCCCTTCTTCGACTTCCTTCAAGATTCTTTTAATGTTTGATATGCTTTCTGATATTTCAACTCCGATATTTTTTACTGCTGCCAGGTTATCCTGCACCAGGTCCATTGTCTCAGGCGTTTTTGCAGAAGCGGTTTTGATATTATCAAGAATATCTCCTAATTTATTAATATCGTCAAGAATTCTCTCAAGCAGTACTTCTGATTTTAATATTCCGCCGGCAGTACCTTTACCGGCCTCCAGATCCCGAATAATCTTTTCAAAATGAGAAAGCACTTTATTGGCAGTATTAACGGCGGTAAAGAAAGGGCCGTCCGGTTGCCGCATTATTTGAACTATTTCTGAGAGATCATGGACTGCCCCGATAATTTCTTTGGCTGTTTTTTCCACCTGAAATTCTGCAAGGATGTCAGATATTGATTTTTTTGCCATGGAGGAAATTTCACCTTCTTCAGGAATCAGAGGAGCATCCGTATTACTGGGCTGTATAGAAATAAATTCAGATCCAATAAATGTAGGGCTTTCTACAGTTGCTACGGAATCATTTCTAATTCTGGAAGCATACTCTTCCAGAATTGCCAGTTTGACTTTTACTTTATTTCCAACCAGGGTAATCTTTTTTACCTTTCCGATGTCGGCATTATATAGCTTTACAGAGGCATTTTCATTCAGGTTATAACTTTCATCAAATGTCGTATAATAAATAATGTATGTTTTAAACCAGTCTTTGCCGCGTCCGATCATTACCACCGTAGTCAGCAGTAAAATCGCAATAACTATTATAAACGTACCGGCCATTTTCTCTTTTTTGTTGAAATCAAGTTCCATAATTTAACCAATCAATCGGTTCAAATAGTTGTTAAAGTTCCGTTTGTAATCAGTATATTCCTGTCGGAAAACTCTTCAACAAAACTTTTGTTATTGGATATAAAAATAACAGCGGGTCCGGACAATAGCGCATCCTTTAAGATTTTTATAAAAAAATCAAATTTAGCATGGCTTATGAGTTCTTCAGGATATTCTATAAGCAAAAGATCAGGAGATTTGGTCAATTCTCGAATTATAATAGCAATACGCAAATCCATCAGGCTGATCTCTGCCGGATGCATATCAAGTTTATCCTGAATATTGAAAATACCGCACAGCCTTGAAACATTTTCATCAAGGGTAATTGAAAGAGAGTTTTCAAAATAGTATCTCATAAAGAGCAGATTCTCTCGAACTGTTTTATTGCTTATCATGGCCGAGTCGGAAGAAATATAGCCTATCTTTTTTTTGCAAGAAAGAAGGTTCCGATGGTCTGAAAAATCTATTTTTTCACCCATAAAGCGATAAGTGCCTTTAGTGGGACGTATAAGTGTTGCTATGGCCTTGAGAAATATATGCGCATCATCTTCCGAATCTGCATATATAGAACAGATATCTCCCTTTAAAAGGGCAAAATAAAATCCATTAAGACCATTTCCTGTTCCCGCAGAAGCAAGAGTATAATTAGAAAGTTCGATCAATTGCACTTAAATCCTCGTAAGTAAAAAAACCACAGCCTTAGCCACCAAATATAATTCCCTTAAAATTCATAATTATAGAGATTTCGAAAAATCTTAAACCTTCTAATCAATTACAGTAACCGTTCACGGAAGAACCCATAACAAGGCTATTTCTCAATATGTAAGCTTTTACAGGTGCTGTAGATGTGCGTTTTCAGGACAATCAACTATAGATTTGCTATGTTGGTTGCCCTGAAAACGTGCATATGCAGTGCCTGTGAACGCTTACCAATTACATATAAAATACTACCGATATAATGACATTTATCACCAGACAGTATAAAAAACATTCAATAGCCGCCATGGAGGTTCTTTTTGGTATTTCCGTAATCTGTTTCATTGGAGCAAATCCATGGTAAAGGCATGTGACAGTAATAGTAATTCCAAAGCATACAGCTTTTATAATGCCTACTATTATATCCGTTGCAGTTATGGCTTTTCCGATCTGCTCTAAAAAATTGCCGACAGGGATATGAGTAAAAGCCCAAACTATAGCATATCCGCCAAAGATTGATATTATATTAAAAACGATGAAAAGACAAAATATAGCAGAAGTTATACCTATCAATCTTGGAAGACATATTATTCGCATTGGATCAAGACCGGACATTTCAATTGCATCTATTTCATTAAGAACATTCATATAGCCGGTCTCTATGCTTACCGCGGTAGCGGATCTCAATATAACCAAAAGGGCTGTAATGCCTGGTCCAAGCTCTCTTACAATAAGAAGCACGGTTGTTTTGCCCAGATCGTACTGGCCTGACACTTTGGCAAACTGAACGATAAGCATGCTGCCGATAATAAGCGCAATAGGAACAATTAAAGAAAGAGCCTGGATGGATGTAAAATATATCTGTTCCAGGGCAAATCTTCTGACAAGCGCTCTGCCGGCAATCGGTCTTTGAAGCATCAGAATAAGTATTCTGTAAGCAAAGGCAAATAGATCAAGAATATGATCGACGGACATTAATGTTTTTCTGCCTATGTAGCCTGCTATTCTTCTCATTTGTTTAAAATATTCATACTTTGTCTAATTTCCAGTTTGCAGCATTCAAACCCAGTCGTTAAGGAACGTGGATGAATTAACTTCCACAAGTAGGCGCATAGATTTGGGCAGGCAAGATGCATCGGCACTTAAAATATGAAGTTATTTTTGAGCGAGCCCTTAGACTGTGAGTTCATACTTTTGCCTTCTCTTCCATTATTAACAAGAGTATAGCTCATTTATATTGTATTGTTCAAATCTTTTTTAACGAGTTTGCTCAAGATATACCATGCGAGCATCATATGATCGCATAGTGTATCCTGCTCAAGTATTACACGCAATATGTTGTATCAATTTTTCTGAGAAGATAGTAAATCAACATGGTAATCTATGCGCCTACTTGGAGAAGTTATTTCGTCCACGTTTCTTAATCCTGGAGAAGTTTTTGCGTAAAATCTTTTCTTGCAAGAACAATCAGTCTTTTATATATTAATTTTATGTCAAACATTGCATTGAAGGAAAACATCAAAGACACATTCTCCGTGAAAAACGTGATCAACAAACATGACATTCCATATCAATCACTAATGAAAATGCGTAACCATTCACGGAAGAACCCATAACAAGGTTAGGAACGTGGACGAAATAACTTCCCCAACTATGCATCACAGCTTCAGGCCGCCTTTGCCAAATCTCAAATCAGAGCTCAAATCACAAAAGTCTCAAAATAGCTCGCTATTCCTTGGACTTTTGCGATTCAAGATCGAACAAATCCAACCCAAATCTGTGTGCCTACTTGATGAAGTTATTTCGTCCACGTTCTTTCATCATGTTGAACTTTTTGAGCAGTTACATCAAGCTTTTTATAATCAAAAACAGACATTCTTCATAACAACCTAAAAATAGTTTACACTTTTTGTAAGCGTTCACAGGCACTGCATATGCACGTTTTCAGGGCAACCAACATAGCAAATCTATAGTTGATTGTCTAAGAAAACGCACATCTACAGCACCTG
>JAUWOS010000160.1 GCA_030611985.1 Desulfobacterales bacterium
ACGCGAAGTTAGTGCGCACAAGTTATTTAACTGGCTTATGAGAAAAGATCGCTTAGAGAAAGCAATTTATTCAGACCGTATGAATTTACTTATGATTACTTTGAATCAAGATATACTGAGAAACTGTAAACAAAAAAGAAAACGTAAAACCAGTCTTGAATTGATTGCTGGAAAAGTTTTTTATATGGAAAGTTTCGATCAAAACAATCTGGTATTATTAAACATCTCAAATTAGCTTGATGCATATGGGCTAAAGCCTCACTTCCAGCTATAGCTTCTGGCAGCATACGGTGAAAAATCAGGTGGTTGCAAAGCAAAATATGGCAGTATTTCCAAAACTGCATTGCATTGCATTGCTTTGCAGGGATTACCGAATTTTGAGGTTTTCCTATGTTGTCTATGAATGCGAACGAATTAACTAAGGAACCAATATGTTTAGAAATTTCAAAGTAGTTCCCCATATTATTTTTGGCAGAGGCTCTTTTAATCAGCTTGATGATATCCTTGCTGAAAAACGGAAAGATGTAGGTTCTTTTATGGTTTTTCTAATAGATGATGTATTTTCGGAAAGCGGTTTGAAAGAAAGAATACCTGTCAAGGATCAGGATCTGCTTATATGGGTCAATGTAAACGATGAACCCAAAACAAAATATGTTGACAAATTGACTAATAAAGTCAGAACGTATATGGAATCAGGCTCAAATGATCTACCGGACGGCGTCATAGGAATAGGCGGTGGAAGCGCTATGGATCTTGCTAAAGCAGTGTCCCTTATGCTCACAAACCCCGGTTCTTCCGCAGATTATCAGGGTTGGGATCTGATAAAAAATCCTGCTGTCTATCATGTCGGCATTCCCACATTATCGGGAACCGGAGCCGAAGTTTCCCGCACAACAGTGCTTTCCGGACCTGAAAAGAAACTGGGTATAAATTCGGATTATACGGTATTTGATCAGATTGTGCTTGATCCGGAACTGATTTCCAATGCTCCGGCTGATCAGCGTTTCTATACAGGAATGGATTGCTATATACATTGCGTAGAATCTTTAAATGGCACCTATCTTAATGCCTTCAGTAAAGCATATGGTGAAAAAGCTATTGAACTTTGCAGGGAGGTCTTTTTAAAAGATAGGTCGGATAAAAATGGACCGGATAAAGATGGGTCGGATAGTGATGACAAGCTTATGATGGCCTCGTATTTTGGAGGGATGAGCATAGCTTATTCACAGGTCGGAGTATGTCATGCCCTGTCATACGGGCTTTCCTTTGTTTTAGGGTTTCACCATGGGGTAGGTAATTGCATAGCTTTTGACTATCTTGAAGAATACTATCCTGAAGGAGTTTACGAATTTCGCAAGATGATGAAAAAACACAAGATTGATCTTCCGCGAAATCTTGCAGCAGGCATTGAAAACAAAGAACTGGAAAAAATGGTCGATGTTGCGCTTGTACTTGAACCGCTTTGGGAAAACGCCTTGGGAACCGGTTGGAAAAAGATAATAACAAGGGAAAAAATTAAAGAGCTTTATCAAAGAATGTAGGAGAAATCGTGGAATTAATAATAAAGTTTGCAAAAAAAATGATACGTTTTTTCAAACACGTTGCCTGTAAAACCATCTCTTATCTTCTAATCGACATCTATTTTGGAAAGAGAATGGTCTCTGTTCCGGATGGATGTATTATATTATTTCCATGCAGGGAAAACATTCTTTGCTGCGGGCTTTCAGGAATCGTCTCTTTTAAAAACAAAAAGAAAACAAGCAGCCGTCTTGATATAACGTCTCTAAATGACATGGTCGAAAAAATCGAAGAGCGCCGCTTTGTTTTTTGCAAAAAGAATGATCTTTCTTTCAAAGCTCATTACCTGGGCGGACAGAGTGTAATTGATTCTCTTTTTCAAGCGGTTCGTGTCTTAAAAGGTGAAGACTATTTTGTCGAAATTTTCATAAACAAAGATATTCAAAGCAAGCTTTCGAAACTTGCGGACCGTCTTCACGGCATCATAAAAAAGGAAGCAAAAATTTTTAATGATAATATTGGATATCTCAAATCCGACGAAGCAGACAGAATCTCCAGGCGAATCGAAGATTTGAAAGACATTGCCTGGTGTCTTACCGCAGAAATTGCGGATAACATAAAAAAGACGGCAGACCTGTTGGAGCATCATAGCGATGAGCCTCTTACTTCTCATCCGGTTACTTCTCATCCGGTTACTTCTCATCTGGTAAAAGTCTTTAAAAACATCAATGCAGTGCTTAACAGCCTGGACCGTCTTGAGGTGAGAGGACGCGATTCTGCGGGTATTTCCTTGATCTTTATTCTTGACGACGCTGAATTTGAAAAATTTAAAGAGATTCTTGATAATGCGGATCTTCTTTCTCAATTCAAAGAGCGATCAGATAGAAGTCTTCTTGTAAATAAGGGAATCAGTGTACATAAATCAAAAGATGAAGCCGGAAAAGAAATAGTCACCATAGCTGTTACTTACAAGATTGCCGCTGAAATAGGCGCTCTTGGAGATAATATTAATTTTTTGCGTAAACAGATCAAAAACGACCTGATCCTTCAGGTCCTGACCGCTTTTTCTCATAAATATCACACTGTTTCTGCTCACACCAGATGGGCATCCATAGGGTCTATCAACGAGCCGAATTGCCATCCTGTCGATGATAAAACAACGGGAAGCTCTGCCGAAAAGAACGGAATAATTCATGTCTGTCTCAATGGAGATATTGATAATTATCTTGACCTGAAAAGAGAATATGAAAGCAAAGGCGATCTTATAGATAAAGACATTACCACAGATACAAAGATTATCCCGATTCAGATCAAAAAGTATATTAGTCAGGGCTGCATGGTTGAAGAAGCCTTTCGTCTTGCTGTCAATAACTTTAAGGGATCTCATGCCATATCCATGCATACCGACCTGGCTCCGGGCAAGCTTTTTCTGGCCCAGAAAGGGAGCGGTCAGGCTATCTTTATAGGTCTGGCTGAAGATCATTATATGCCGACTTCCGAGGTATATGGATTCGTTGAAGAAACTTCAAATTATCTCAAAATGGACGGGGAAAAGATAGAAGAAGGTAAAAATGGCGTGACTCAGGGGCAGATTTTTGTTTTAGACCAGAAATCCCACGGAGGAACGGCAGGCATCAAAGCGTTTTTTTATGACGGAACTCCGATTGAGCTTGGGAAAAAAGATATAAAGCACACAGATATCACATCAAGAGACATAAACCGCAATGATTTTCCACATTATTTTTTGAAAGAGATCTCTGAATCTCCGGTTTCTGTAGCAAAGACTCTTCAGAACCGCTGGAAAATCAAGGAAGACAAAAACAAGAGGTACGCAATAGCGCTTGATGAAAGAATAGTTCCGAAATCTTTGCAAAAGGCTCTGATTGATAATCTGATTGATAAAAGAATACGACGGATCTTTTTTATCGGGCAGGGTACTGCGGGCGTTGCAGCTTTGGTATGTGCAGATATCCTGAATTACTACATGAATGATCCTTCAGTTCATATCAGCGCGCTTAAAGCATCGGAACTTAGCGGGTTTAAGCTTAATGATAATGATAATGCAGACAGTATGGCAGATGTTCTGGTGGTCGCCATAAGTCAGTCCGGTACTACCACAGATACAAATCGAACCGTAGATATGGTAAAAGAAAGGGGAGCTCACACTCTTGCCATTGTTAACCGGAGAGATTCAGATATCACATTCAAAACAGACGGTGTCATGTATACCAGTAGCGGACGTGATATTGAGATGTCTGTGGCTTCAACAAAAGCATTTTATTCACAGATCATTGCAGGCGCTCTACTTGGTCTTTACATTGCCGGTTTCAAAGGGAGCAGAAATGATGAATTTGTGTCAGAGGAAATAAAACAACTGCTCAAACTTCCCGTTTTCATGGAAAAAATTCTTTCCATGCGCGACAAAATCGAAGATTCCGCCAAAAGACTTGCCGTGACCAGAACATACTGGGCAGTAGTCGGAAGTGGTCCGAACAAAGCTTCGGCGGACGAGATCAGGATCAAGTTGAGTGAGCTTTGCTATAAAACAATTTCATCTGATTATGTTGAAGACAAAAAGCATATAGATCTTTCATCGGAGCCACTTATAATTGTTTGTGCCGCAGGAACAAGAAGTACGGTTATTGGTGATATCATAAAAGACAGCGCAATATTTCAGGCTCACAAGGCTGTCCAGATTGTAATAGCGGACGAAGGTGAAAAGAGGTTTGCTCCCTATGTAGAGGATGTTTTTCATGTCCCTGTTGTAAGCGAGCATCTTGCGCCTGTATTAAACACTCTGGTCGGGCATATCTGGGGATATTATGCTGCGCTCGCCATTAACGAAGGATCAAGCTTTTTGCATATCTTTCATAAAAAAGTTCAGAGTAAAATAGACGATTATGCAAAAAAGGGTCTGGATGTTTACGAAGTAATTCTGGAAAAATCGTTCAGAGAAAAAATAGCTCAGTTTTACAGCAAACTCAGAGCAAAAATAGCTGAGGAGCGTTTTCCGATGTCCATAGCCATGGCATCAGATCTGACTCTTCTCCTTAAATATCTATCAGGAAGATTGCCCGTATCTGATTTTGAACTCGATTTTGGCGTAAAGGGAACTCCTGTTAATATGTTAAGCAGGCTTTTTGAATGCCTGGAAAAATCAATCAACTTCATGGTCCGTCCTGTTGATGCGATCAAACACCAGGCCAAAACCGTCACAGTCGGAACAAGCCGTATCAGCGAGAAGATAGAAGGAATTCTGTTTGAGACACTGACCGCACACAATTTCAATGTTTCGCAACTTATAAATAGAAATATTATAGTCCTTAAGAATTTGCAGGGCATTGTTTCACATATCAAAGGATCCATTCTTTACAGAATTCGCGGTCTGAGCATTTTTGGTGAATTAACGGATAAAACAACGATTGAGGTAAAAAAGAAGAAAGGCGTCTTGGAATTAATTCCATCTCGCGTAGAAGAGAACACAGCGCTTGAAGGAACCAAAAGAATCATTGTGCGCAAGGAAAATGTATATATCGGTAAAGGGCGGAAAGATGGTCACAGTATTATCGTTATTCCGATTATCTCAGCGTCTCGTTCCACGCCAAATATAATCGAATATCTCCTTTTACTGAACATATCGTTTAAAGAAAACATTCCGATCTCCGTAAAGACAAAGGCTCTCGGCGGCAAATATGAACACATAAAGAATATTGTTCAGGAAAACAGCGTTGTCTGGGATGATAAGTATCTCGAGCTTGTTGAAACAGAAGAACTTTTTGGAAGATCGGCTGAAAAAATAGGAGAGTATATTATCAGCTCAAAAGTCTGAAGAACGTGGACGAAATAACTTTTCCAACTACACACCACACCTTCAAATCATATTTGACCAATCTCAAATTCCAAAAGTATCAAAATAGCTCGCTATTTCTTCAACTTTTGTGATCTGAGACCAGATTTGAGATTGGGCAAATCTAACCAAAATCTATGCGTCTACTTGCGGAAGTTAATTCGTTCGCGTTCCTTATTTTTGTACAAACCCTTATTTAAACCCG
>JAUWOS010000168.1 GCA_030611985.1 Desulfobacterales bacterium
TAGTCATACTCTTTTCCATTAAACTTCCCAATATTCTCACTTCTATATCGTTTAGCACAACATCTCCGATAGATAGCTTCATAAGTCCGCATCCCCTCCATTAATATCTTAAGTCGTCAATTGGTACTCTCCCACTACTACTTTGGTAACCGTTCACGGAAGAACCGGTAGAACACCAAAATTTAAATATAATTTAAAAACGAAACAAGCGTTTTTCCATATCTTCTTTGGTCCGCAATTTCAAATTTCGGGCTGTCTGTTGGAATCGGTTCCAGGAGGGTGTGTTCAATAATAATCAAAGCTCCTCTTTCTAATGATCCTGTACTGTGAAGATTGCACAGTGCCGACTTTAACATGTTTTTTTTATAAGGAGGATCCATAAAAACAAGATTGAATAAAGGTATATTTAAAGGCAAAATACGACTTGTGAGGCCGGTCGATCTTATACAATTTAAGTTTTTTTTTATATCCCATTTAATAATTTTAGTTCTATTGTCAAAGGCGCATAATTGAATGTTTCGCTCTATTACAGACAATGAACCCTTATCGTTGTCTATAAATACGGTAGATTCAGCTCCGCGGCTTAAAGCTTCAAGACCGAGCGCTCCTGTTCCGGCAAATAAATCCAGTGCCACCGCTCCTTGAACACGAAAGGAGAGTATATTAAATATTGATTCCCGCAATCGATCAGCAGTCGGTCTTATTATTCTGCCGCGGACCGAACAAAGCTTCTTTCCTTTCAAGTCACCGCTGATTATTCTCAAAAATCTGCATCCTTTTTTGGGTGCCCAAGGGATACCCTGTTTTTGCGCCTTACTTCTTTTGCAAAAGCTTTCTTTTTTTAAATTCTTTTGCAAAAGCTTTTTTAGCATCTCTTAAGTTATTAATTAAAAAAAATCTCTCTCCTGTCGGCTCTTTCGCAATGTCAGCTTTATATTGAGCAGGTATATCAGAAACATCTATGATATCGCCTTCCACCATTATAAACAACCGTTCCACAAGATTCTTCAGTTCTCTGACATTTCCCGGCCATGAATAATTGCATAACAGCTCAATTGCTTCATGACTCATGCTTTTTGTTTTACTTCGATTATGTTTTGCGCTCTCATCAAGAAATGTTTCAACCAGAAGGGGGATATCCTCTCCGCGGTTCCTTAACGGCGGAACTTCCATGGGTATTACATTCAGCCTGTAATAAAGATCTTCTCTGAAGCCACCCTTTTCGATCTCTTTTTCAAGATCTTTGTTGGTGGCGGCAACTACCCTTACGTTTACACTTAATATTCTACTTCCGCCTACTCGCTGAAATTGTTTCTCCTGTAACGCTCGAAGAATTTTACTCTGAGTCTTTAAGCTCATGTCACCTATTTCATCTAAAAAAATGGTTCCGTTGCCTGCCAATTCAAATTTGCCTATTTTTTTAGCTGTTGCTCCTATAAAGGCTCCTTTTTCATGGCCAAATAATTCGCTTTCGATCAATTCATCGGGAATTGCCGCACAATTTACATCTATAAGCGGTTGATCTGCTCGAGAGCTTAAGTGATGTATGGTGCGTGCTACCAGCTCCTTACCTGTGCCATTCTCTCCGGTAATCAATATCCATGTATCCGTAGGAGCTACAATTGCTATCTGTTCTTTCAGCGCTGCAATCGGCGGGCTGTTTCCGTTTATTGAGTGTTTTTCTATCGTTTTTTTACGCAGATACCTGTTTTCTTCTTCAAGTCGTCTGAAATTCAATGCATTGTTAATTGCCACAATTACCTTATCTATTGAAAGCGGTTTTTCTATAAGATCAAATGCGCCAAGTTTTGTGGCTTTTACAGCGCTTTCTATTGTGCCGTGTCCTGTTATTATTATTACCTGAATATGCGGATTTTCTTTTTTGATCTCTTTTAAAGTTTCAATACCATCAATGCCCGGCATCCATATATCAAGCAAAACAAGATCCGGAGAATCCGTATCAATAATCTTTAGCGCTTCGTATCCGTTGCCGGCTATCATAACATCAAATCCTTCATCAGAAAGAAGGCCGCTTAAAGATTGGAGTATGGAAGGTTCGTCATCAACAATCAAAATAGATGGAAACATATGATCTCCTTATTTGGGCGTTCCTCACGCCACGGGTAGCTCTATGACAAATTTGGCTCCCTGAGGCCGGTTATCCTGTACACGTATCATGCCATTATGATCCGCAATAATCGTACTCACAATAGTAAGCCCTAAACCCATTCCGGCCTTTTTTGTTGAAAAATATGGTTCAAAAAGACGTGTTTTGTCTTCATCGGAAATGCCTGTTCCATTATCGGCAACTTCTATCCGAACCATCTTTAAAATAGGATCATGCGTTAAAGTTATAAAAATGCTTCCTTGTTTTTTTATCGCAGCAATAGCGTTGTTGGCAAGATTGATCATCGCCTGCTTTATCTGCTGGCGATCAAGATTAAGAAGCGGAATGTTGTCCGGCGTGCTGATTCTAAAATCAATATTTTGATGTCCTTCTTTGTAAAGAGCCACTGTTTCTTCAATTATGGATAATAAATCGCAGGGCTTCGGATTTGCCGAAGGAAATCTTGCAAAAGCAGAAAACTCATTTACCAGATTTCGAATCAGATCTACATGATCAATTATCATTCTGGTGCATTCTTCAAAAACCGGTTCATCAATCCGTTTGGAATATTTCCGCATAAGGCGCTGGGCTGAAAGTGTTATCGGAGTTAATGGATTTTTTACTTCATGCGCAATCCTGCGCGCAACTTCACGCCATGCTGCCATGCGCTGGGCCTTTTCCAGATATGTCAAATCATCAAACACTATCACTATACCCATATGACGTCCGGCATCATCTTTAAGCGCATTAATATGCATCATAAAGCTCCGCGGCCTTCCTTCTATTGCCAATCTTAACGGAAGCTCTACATCATCCTTCCGGAAGGTAATAAAATTTTCCATTATTTCTTTGGCAATATTCAGATACTTTTCTTTTAACAGCTTTTTATAGCTCTTGTTCAATATCTCTTCCGACTTGAGATTTAACATCTTTTCAGCCGATTTGTTAATCGTGGAAACAAATCCACCGGCATCAAGAGTTATTACGCCGGCGGAAACATTCTTCAATACTATTTCCATGTATTGTCGTTTTTCTTCAATCTCCAAATTCTGTCTGCGAAGCCTGCCGGCGGAAAATTCAAGTTGTTCTCTACCGATTCGCAGGTCTCTGGTCATCTTGTTAAATGAATTTACAAGACTTCCGATTTCATCATCAGATTGAAGACCAATGGAAAAGCTCAAATCTCCTTCAGCAATCCTTCGTATTCCATCAGCCAGCTCCATAATAGGTGTGGTAATTGATTTTGCTAAATAAAAACCGAACCATACCGCACAAAAGACAACAAGCAGAGCTACTATCAAAAGTGTTATATAATAAGTGTTCCGGATCGGCTTTTTAAGAAGTTTTATCTGCTGGTATTCTTCAAAACCTCTTGAAATAGATGCCATCTTTTCAGAAAGGTCAGAAGAGATCAAATTAGTCAGAACAATAAATGCTTCTGCGTCTGAGCGCTGCGCCCCGAATGGAACGGTTCCGATGGTTCTTACAAACTCTCCTGCCGGAACATTTTCAAAAATTGATATGATTCCTTTTGCTCCCACCTTTTTTTGCAAATTATCAGCGGAAACAACCCCAAAAGGCTTGTTTTCCAGTTCCGGGGCAAGAGCAAATGTAAGACGATTTGAATTTATATTATAAACTTCAACGGCATGAATATTAAAAGCCCGCTGAACAACCTGGATGTAGTGGGAAAGCGCTTTCCTTTTTTTAGATTCTAAAAGCTTTTTTGTTTTTATCTGATATGAGATTCTTTTCAGAAAAAACTGATTATTCTCTTCTACATAATTATATAAATGCCTTCCGACAAGTAATGAATTTTCAAGCGCCTGTTCCACTGGAACATTGAACCAGAATTCGATGCTGTTTGTGATAAAGTTGACGGAAAAAGAAAAAAGCACTATCGAAGGCAAAAGCGTAAGAACTATAAAAGCAACTACAAGCCGACTGCGGAGCTTTGCCCCCATTACTTTACGTTTTTTTTCATAAAGCAGCTTTACCAGATTTCGAATAACAAGAAATATCAATAAGATAAGCAACAACAAATTGATGTTTATCAGTATAAACATCAAGATTGTGTTGGAGATGGGAAGGCTAGATCCAAAATGTATTATTCTGTTTTCGGCAAAAGTCAGAACAGCAACTACAACAATTATGACAACAATCATAATAAGTTCTCGTTTTCGTCTTTTGCGTTCTTCTTCCGAAATAAAAGATTTTATTCTTTTGAATCTGTTATTTCTCATAAAATATAAGTGTGAGTTGCGAGGAGGTTAGAAACACCAAAAGGAGCGTCTATAATAAGATTTATTTCTGATTTGTCCTTAGTTCTGTAAAAATAGAAATCAATTCCTGCAGTTAAGGTACACTGAAACCCTCTTATAATTTCTTCTACAACAAAAGATCCAAATGAAAAACCGGCCACAGGGTGAATTAACAAATTATCAAGACTATTGATTTGAGTGTAACCAAAATAGAACAATCCTTTTTTGATTATGGTTCCAAATTATGCATTTCGTTTCCAAATCACGTAGGGGCAACCCCCTGTGGTTGCATATTGTGTGTCAGGGCAGGCACAGGGGCCTGCCCCTACGTGATGTCACAGCGCAGGGAACCCCGAAAATCAATAACGTTGTTCTATTTTGGTTACACTCTATTGATTTTCAAGAGATGATGTAGTATTCTCTGGTCACGAAAAAAACCTTTGGGCATCTTTTG
>JAUWOS010000050.1 GCA_030611985.1 Desulfobacterales bacterium
CTGACAACAGAATCACACTGCCTCCCTGCCTTGCATGCATTTCCAGCAAAGCATCAAGCAATTTCTGCATGTAGCTATCATAAGCATGAACCTCATCGCCTAACAACACTTTACGTCCAAGGCCAAGAAGCCGCAATGACTGGTGACGAGCAGGCAATACAGCCAGCAATGCCTGATCAAGGGTACCAACGCCGACATCAGCCAACAAAGCCTTTTTCCGACTATCGGCCAGCCATGCATGGCAATAAGCCGTGGCACTCAGCTCCTGTTCCCGCTCATCATAGCCATTTGCGTAGTTCAGGTCTTCTGCTTGATTTTCCGGAAGACATACTGATTTACGAAACGAATCAGATAGTTCCCGCGCTCCATGCGCCAATATCAATGAAGGTACATGGTCGCTGCTTTCATAAAACCGGCGATATACTTTGCCTAACCTCTGGTACATGGCATTGGCGGTAGCCATAGTTGGCAATGCCACATACAAACCATCCGCTAATCCTGCACTTAATAAACGGTGTGTCAGAACCAGCGCCGCTTCTGTTTTACCGGCACCCGTAACATCTTCGAGAATAAAAAGTTGTGGTTTATCGCTTAACGGTTCATTGATAGCGTAGTCTTGCAATGGAGTCCGTCGTTTGATAAACGGGAACAGGTTGTTTATATTTTGAAACCGGCTTGTTTTCGGCTTTGCAGGCATGGATTGAATCGCTTTTTCTGCTGAGGGTAAAGCGCATTTATGCCAATAAACAGTCAAATCTTCCGGCTCGCTGCAGTACTTGAAATGCTCCTGATTTGATCCCAGCCAATCCGCCATCACTGCAATTCCAGACAGTTGCCATGAAACGGTTTTCAATCGTTGTTTCATGCCGTTGTCGAGCAGGGCGGCATGATCAAACTCAGAGAGGAACAAACTGTATGCGTCCCATACAAAATGACATGCCGCTTCTTCATCTTCCTGTTCAAAAAAGTCTGGAATTCGTCCCCCTGATTTTTTGGGCGGCATGCCGTGGTGACCGGTTACAATCTCCATCCATGGCTTTATTTTGTTCAGCCATTCACCGTTACCGGAAAGCAATTTTTCAAGTTGAGTAGATAAATTATCCCGCCATAACCAAAAGCCAAGGGTATCGTGCCGCTCATTGTACCGCATTCTTTGTTTGGCTTTAACCAAATCAGACGACAGATCTGTTTTCAACCCTTGAAATGCTCTCGAAAATTTACCGATATCATGCAGAGCAAGACAAAAAACGAAAAAATCACGCAGCCATGCCGGTTCAACCCCAAGCTGTGCTGCCAACCGCTGACAAAGCGATTTTTCCGGGTTTAGCAAAATCCACCCCACTGCAGCTACATCCAAACAATGGTATGGTAACAAATGGTAGGCCGAACCGGTTTCGTCATCAGAACGCGCTTTCCCCCAATACCGATAAATAATCCTTTCCGAATCCTTTAATTCTTCTGAACTACTCATATCTTCCCCATCTCAATCCATATCATACCGGCAAGTTTCGCATCATCAAGCGCCCGGTGCATCTGCATCTGTTCACATGATTTTCCAAGCAGGAACCGGCTTACTGTTTCCAGTTTATGATTGGGCAGATTCGGGTACTGTTTTCTGCTCATTTTCAGTGTACACAAAGACTGATTATTCAGGCTCATATCTAATAAAGCAAATTCATGTCTTAGAAATCTGATATCAAAGCTTGCATTGTGAGCTATTAGAATACTTCCGGCAATGAATTTGTGAAACTCCGGCAGTACCTCATACGGCTTTGGTTCACCTTCAAGCATTTCGTTGGTTATGCCGTGTACCTGCTGAACACGCAGGGGAATCCTTTTGTCAACATCAATAAGACTGCTGAATTCAGCGATAATGCCCTGATTTTTGATAGCAACAGCGCCGATTTCTATCACCCTGTCTCCGTTTTTCGGCGAAAGACCGGTTGTTTCTACGTCCAGCGCTACATACTGATTGGGAAGCAGCCTTGTCATTATGAGACCCTCGCAAGCGTCACATCTCCGGAAAATATCCTGTGAGCAGTTCCCTGATCATCTTTCAGGATTAAAATCCCGTCATCATCAACATTCAGCACTTCTCCGATATATTTTTTACTGATCGTATCAACGATAATTCTCTGACCGATAATATTTGCAAGTTCTTTCCATCGACTCATAATAGGCTCAAAACCGCTTTTATTGAACATTTCGTAATATTTTTCATAAAATTGCAGATATGCTCGAATGAGTTTTATTCTCGGAAATCGTTTTCCTGTTTCTGCTAAAATTGAAGTGGCTCTTTCTCTTACTTCCCTGGAAGTGTTTTTAAAAGATGTGTTCACATTCAGTCCAAGACCTATAACAATATAATCTACTCTATCCATTTCCGTGCTGATCTCAGTAAGAATACCGGCTATCTTCTTTCCATTTATGAGGATATCATTCGGCCATTTGATCCTGACATCTAATTGAGTAAGTGAAAGCAGAGACTCAGCCACAGCCACAGCAGCCATAAGTGTTATTTTTGACGCCACGACCGGAGATATGGCCGGTCTTAAAATAAGAGACGCATAAATGCCGTCACTAAGCGGCGAAAACCAGCTTCGCCCCCTTCTTCCTCTCCCCTTTGTCTGTTTTTCGGCAATAACCACAGTTCCTTCAGGAGCGCCATGAGATGCTAAATCTTTTGCTCTTGTATTGGTTGAATCCGTCTCTTTTAAATGAATAATATCTTGTTTTCCAAAAACAGAAGTATTCAACTTTTCCCGTATTTCATCCGCCAATAACAGATCAGGAGTTCTGCTTAAAAGATACCCTTTTTTAGAAGAAGATTCTATGACATAACCGTCTGCTTTTAGATTGCAAACCTGCTTCCATATGGCTGTCCGACTGACCGATAATTTGTTGCTTATCGACTCGCCGGAAACCCATTCTCCTTTTTGTTCTTTAAAACATACAAGCAATTTATTCTTTGTAGTCATAGCAGATAACCTTTTGTGTATTATTTTACAATTGTCAACCTGTAATTAATATTGGTTGACAAATGTCTTTCTGTTTGTTTTTGTAAGGCTTTACTCCATTTATTTCAAAAGGAACTTCTCATGTTCAACAAAAAGATAATTAGCATAACCGAAAAAATTATGAAAGAGACAGGATATTCTATTTCTTATGAAGAAGCTTGCGAGCTTGCAGCTCTTCCTGAAAAAGATGCTCTGGATTTAATAGTATGCGCCAACAAGATCAGAACTGAATTCAAAAAAAACAATGTTTTTACATGCTCTATAATTAATGCCAAATCCGGTTCCTGTTCAGAAAACTGCGCCTTCTGCGCGCAATCAGCTCATCATAAAACCAAAATTGACACGTATCCCTTATTAAGCAAACAAGAACTTGTGGATAATGCTATCCATATGCACAAAGCAGGCGCTACCAAGTATTCTATGGTAACCAGCGGCTACATGCTCACAGACAAGGATATTGAAACCATTTGCCGAGCGGCGACAATCATAAAGGAAAAAACAGACCTTACGATATGCGCCTCACTTGGCATGTTGACTGAATTAACGGCAAAACAATTGAAAGAAAGCGGCATTACAACCTATCATCACAATCTGGAGACCGCACGAAGCTACTTTGGCAGGATTTGCACCACTCATGATTATGATGAAGACATACATACGGTTAAAATTGCCGAATCAGCAGGTCTTAAAACTTGCTGCGGCGGTATACTGGGACTGGGTGAGACATGGGAGCAGCGGGTAGAGCTGGCATTCACTTTAAAGGAACTTGGTGTTGATTCGATACCGATAAATTTTCTCAATCCTGTTCCCGGCACCAGGATGGAAAAAAGACCGCTGATGTCACCTTTGGAGGCATTAAAGTCTGTCGCTCTTTTCAGATTTATAAATCCTGAAAAGGATATAACCATATGCGGCGGAAGAGAGGTAACTCTTCGGGATTATCAATCGTGGATATTTATGGCCGGCGCAAACGGTTTGATGCTTGGCAACTACCTTACTACAAAGGGACGAAGCGTTAAGATGGATATTGATATGATTGAGGAATTTAGGGATTTAGGGATTTAGATACCGTAATGGTTGGTTGGATGATTGGAGTATTTGGGTATCAATTAGGCCGCCCTTGTTAGATCTGCCTGCAACGCCTGAATGTTGCATAAGTTAGTGTTGTTACAAAAGTGCTTTTCGTTTCCTGGCTCTGCCTGGGAATGCATTATGCGAGGCTCCGTCTCTTGTTAATTATAAACTGGTAAATGAAAAATGCCAAAAAAAATGCCAAAAAAAATGAACAAACAACTGAAAATTGATAGCAAAAAATATATCTGGTACCCTTTTACTCAGATGCAGGACTATGTGGCAGAAGATCCGCTTATCATAGAAGAGGCAAAAGGGTGTATACTGAAAGACATTTACGGCAATGAATATATAGACGGGATTTCATCGCTCTGGACGAACGTACACGGGCACAGAAAAAAGAAACTTGATCTAGCCATAAAAAAACAGCTTGATATGATTGCGCACTCTACGCTTCTTGGGCTGTCCAACGTTCCTGCCATTCAATGCGCCAAAAAATTAATCCAGATAGCTCCAAAAGGACTGACAAGGGTTTTTTATTCGGACAATGGCTCTACTTCTGTGGAGATAGCCCTCAAAATGGCTTTTCAATATCAGCAGCAGGCTCCTCACGGAGATCCGCATAAAACAAAATTTATCTCCATGACCAATGCATATCATGGAGATACTATCGGCTCTGTAAGCGTGGGAGGCATTGATCTGTTTCATGCAGTATATGGCCCCCTTCTCTTTGACTCTTTCAAGGCTGAATCTCCTTATTGTTATCGATGCGCTTTTGGAAAATCATATCTTTCATGCGATTTTGAATGCTTAAAACAGATGGAAGGATTGATGAAAGAGCATTCCCATGAGGTTGCAGCCCTTGTGATTGAGCCTCTGGTTCAGGGAGCTGCAGGAATTCTGGTTCAACCTCCGGGTTATTTAAAAAAGATAAGAGAACTTTGCGCCAGATATAATATTCTTATGATTGCAGATGAAGTTGCAACAGGTTTTGGAAAAACAGGAAAGATGTTTGCCTGTGAGCATGAAGGAGTTACACCGGATATAATGGCCCTCGCCAAAGGAATTTCCGGAGGCTATCTCCCTCTTGCAGCCACCTTGACAAGTGAGAAAATTTATCAGGGATTTTTGGGAAAATATGAAGAATTCAGGACATTCTTTCACGGGCATACCTACACGGGAAACCCGCTTGCCTGCGCAGCAGCCATTGCCAATATAAAGATATTTGAAAAAGAACATGTAGTGGAAAATCTTGCTGAAAAGATCGAACATCTTGAAAAAAGATTGCAGCCTTTCACATCTCTGGCGCATGTCGGAGAAGTGCGTCAACGTGGAATCATGATCGGTATAGAGCTTGTTGCGGATAAGGATTCAAAAGAAGAGTTCCCTCCGGAAGAGAAGATCGGATACAAAGTAATAAAAGAGGCGCGAAAACGTGGTCTTATAATAAGGCCTCTCGGTAATGTAATTGTTCTTATGCCTCCTCTTGCTGTTTCAATAGATGAGATCGACAGGTTGTGCGAAATTACATACGAATCAATACGGATGGTCACAGAACTATGAATGGAATTTTTTTCTTTGATCCGGCAGACAAAATTTATGCAGATCATTTTCCAGGAAATCCTGTTGTGCCGGGAAGCCTGATTGTGCATGCATTTATGGAGGCAGGTAAAAAAATCGGGTTTACAAATGCAAATAGAGCAGAAAATTTCAGATTCAAAAGATTCATCTCTCCAGGCGAATATTCTTACAATATTCAATTTCAGACAAACTGTTTACAATGCGAACTCTATCACGAGAATAAAACCGTGGTAACCGGGACCTTGAGAATATGAAACTTAAGTTTTCAGGCAAACGTATTTTAATCCTTGGAGGAAGCTGCGAACCTGCTGTTTTTTTGGCCGAATACACAATTAAAGCAGGGCTTTTTCCGATTTTGACTTACAGAAACGAAAAAGGATTAAAGAAAATATCGAAAAAGTTATACTCGTTTGCGGGAAAATATGAATCGGTTTTCCTCGACTTTGCAGACACAACTTCACTCGATTCCATGTTCTGCCGGATCAATGACGATCTGGATTTTCTGGTTGATTTTGCACATGGCAATATGGAAAGTCTTGTTGCTTCTGCAAACGAAGATGATATCTGTCGTTACTTTGCAGAAAATATCTCATTTCGTGCAAAAATCCTGAAAAGAGCAGGAAGGGTTATGCTAAAAAAGAGAAATGGTCGACTTGTATTTGTTTCTTCATCGGCAGCGAGCAGACCGAATCTCGGTCAGGGATTTTATGCTGCTGCAAAGCTGGCGTCAGAAGCTCTTTACAAAAATCTTGGACTGGAGCTGGGATGCCGCGGAATTACTACGGTAACGTTACGTCCAGGTTATATTGACAGCGGGCGCGGCAGAAGATATATGCAAACGCATGAAAGAGAAACTTGCAATATAACACCGATAAAAAGATTGCTTACTTGCAAAGAGGTAGCAGAAACCATCCTTTTTTTTCTTTCCGACAGCGCCTGCGGTTTTAACGCCACCGAAATTTCCATGGATGGCGGACTGATAGCCGGCAAATAAATTTGTGGGGTACAAATGGATATTTTTGGAAACATAAAGAAGATACTTGTAGAGCTGCTTGATATCAAAGAAGAAAAAATCACACCGGAGACTTACATTATCAGGGAGCTGGGAGCTGAATCTATTGACTTTCTAGAGCTGGCCGTGGCGCTAAATTCCAGATTTAAAATAGAAATAGATGATGATAAAATCTTTCTTGAAAAGCTGCGGCTCTATTTAAGTGAAGCAGAGCAGGAGAACAAGGATGCTATTTCATATCTTGCGGAAAAATTTCCGTTCCTTTCAGTAGAAAGAATAAAAGATATCGCGGCGGATCTTGATGAAGGTCCTGTTCTCAAGGTAAAGGATATAATCAGCTATATCTCCTGGCGGCAAGGGTTTGTTTAAAATTAAGGGTTCGCTCAAAAATAAGTTCGCAATTTTAAATGTTGAGACGTCCGTCTGGCAAGGCGCGAAAGCGCATAGATTCGGGTTGGATTTGCCAAATCTCAAATCCAATCTCAGATTACAAAAGTTAAAGGAATAGCGAGCTATTTCATTGTTATATATAGGAAAAATTGACAACTGAGAATCAACACAAGAATTGGGAATTATAAAAACAAATGGGATATGAATTAGTCGTACAAAATTATAGTATGCGAAGCGTTCAACAAAACTCGAAAACGTTTTAAAAATGAAATTTTGTTGACAAATTTTAAAGTAAGTGACCTGTTTTGTTAACATACATTTCTGAATCATCTTATCTATAGAGTCATGAGGAGTCATGAACTATGAATACAGTAGCCATGAAAAAAGTGACGCTGATGCATGAATTGTCACGCATCCCAGAAGCTCGTCTTGATACAGTGATGACCTATTTTGAGAATTTATTAGCCGATATTCCGGTTCCATCTTGCCAAAATCAAAGCTTAAAAGGCATGTGGAAAGGTGTTGGTTTTGAGAAAATTGTGGATTTGGAACAGGAACTTCATAATATCCGTCAAGAATTACAGGACACGATATTGAAACGAACATTCTAATATGCAATATTTAATAGATACTGTGACAGTTGTTCGGCATTTTGGTGGCAAGGGAAAGATCGGACGAACAGCCACTCAGATTTTGGATACAATTGAAGAACGGAACGATCTGTTAGTCATCTCTGTGGTCAGTCTGATGGAAATCATGTATCTGGCAGAAAAACATCGAATCAATATCAATCTCAGCGAAACGATAGAACGAATTGATACTTCATCAAAATACACTGTTGTTAACCTCATTCCGGAGATTTTGCAAGTAGCAGAAACCGTGATATTCCCAGAACTTCACGATCGACTCATCCTTGCCACGGCCAAATGGCTTAATGTGCCGATTATTTCAAGCGATGAAGCCTTTGAAACGATTTCTGACATCATGGTCATTTGGAAATAGCTGAGGAGCGTGAGAGGAGTTAATCTGATTGACTCCAGAATAAATAATGATGAAATTGAGACACCTAACACTAACTGTGGCATCGCTAATCAGCCAGTACACCTGACACCAAAAGCCCACGCGTTTTTTTCTTTAGCTATTTCAGAGCAAAACGTCGCTTTTGCCAAGTCATCATTAGCTTTTGGCGCCGGTGAGCTTGGTCGATATGCCTATTTTAATGCATGGCAGGCGGGTCTCAGATAACAAAAGTTGAAGAAATAGCGAGCTATTTTGATGCTTTTGGGATTTGAGCCCTGATTTGAGATTTGGCAAAAGCGGCTAAGAAGCTGTAATGCATAGCTGGGGAAGTTATTTCATCCACATTCCTAACGGTTCAAAAGTCTGAATCCCGCTTCTGCAAAACTGGTCCGAACTTTTTGAGAAGTTACTTTTTTCGTATTTTATTCTTTACTTAATCCCTGATTATTGTTATGTACAATTTTATTGCAATTGAACTTGTCTTTGAAAAAAAAGCTCACAGGAGGTCTACAAAATGGATATCAGTAGAAAGTTGGGTATTCTGATTTTTTGCGGTGTGCCGGCCATTATTGGCGGCGGCATTGTTTACGGTATTTTTGGCAGCTATACGCCGGTTTTTATATACGAAGTGCTTCTTTTGTTTGTAGCCGGTGGAATTATCAGCAAGTAAAAAACCTCTCTTTTTCAACTCAGGAACGGAGGCGAAATAATTTTTCTAAACAGGCGCCTGCTTGAGGAAGTTATTTCGTCCACGTTCCTTATCCTCCAAAAAATTTCCAGCCGGTAACAAATTGGACATACTATGCAAAATAGAACCTCACGTGATACTATTTTGTGGTTTTTTCTGGCTATTTTTCTTGCTTCTATTTTCATGCTTGGTCGGCTTTTGTGGCCATTTGTATCAATTATTGTTCTTGCCTCTGTTGTGGCAGGTGTCTTCAATCCTGTTTACAGTTTTTTTAACAGAAAAATTAATTCTTCCTGCGCATCTTTTATAACGTGCATTCTTGTATTTTTTATTCTGTTTGTTCCGATAAGCTTTTTTGTCAGCATATTATCGAAAGAGGCTTACGATCTGTATCTTACGGCAAAAAGCGCGGTATTGAGCGATCAGATCAAAAGCCTTCTTGAAAGCAGCAGGATTCTTGAAAAAGCAAATCTTCTCCTTTCAAATTTCAAAGTAGAAGTTACCGGCGTGGAATTCAACAAGGCAATTTCACAAATAGGTAAAACAGTCGGCTTTTTTTTGTATGAACAAGCCAGCTCTATAGCTTCAAATGCGCTCAAGTTATTAATAAACTTTTTTCTCATGCTGCTCGTTATATACTTTCTTTTAATTGATGGCGACAAACTTGTTTCATTTATCACTGATCTTTCACCGCTGCCAGGCGAACAAGATGAGAAACTTATTCAAAAGTTTAAAGATATGGGAGGCGCCATTCTTATTGGCAATGGGCTTGGCGGCTTGATTCAGGGTGTGCTGGGCGGCATCGTTTTTATGCTGTTCGATTTAAAATCACCCTTTCTGTGGGGCGTAATAATGTCTCTGCTCGCATTTCTTCCAATTGCAGGAATAGGAGTTGTATTTATTCCTGCAGCTATTTATCTTTTTCTAAATGAAAGGATTGCAGCGAGTATATTTTTTGTTATTTTTTACATAATCCTTTCCGGCAGCATCGAATATTTTTTTAAACCAAAGCTGGTAGGCAAGCGTGTAAAAATGCACGCTCTTCTTGTATTTTTTTCCATAATAGGCGGATTGGAACTGTTCGGGATTCTGGGCATTATTTACGGTCCCCTTGTTGCAACCGCTTTTTTGACATTAACGGATATTTATCATTTAAATTATCAAAGACTGGTTGATGATGATAAGAATTGAAAGATTAAAACAAATTAAAGAATTAAAACAAATTTAGGGATTTAGGGGTTAAAACAAATTAAGGAATTTAGGAATTGAAGGTATTCTACTGATTTCAATCCTTCAATTCCTAAATTCTTTAATTCCTAAATCCCTAAATTCTTTAATCCCTAAATTTGTAATTTGTAATTCTTCAATTTATCAATCACATGCAGTCTTTGTGTTTTATGCTTTAGTGTCTTTATATCTGAACTGTTATTAAAAATCCAAAACAGGTGTTTTATATGATTCATACAGAGAAATCGTCCGAAATCAGTATAGAAAGCGAGATGAAAAAATCTTATCTCGATTATGCCATGAGTGTGATTATTGGAAGGGCATTGCCTGATGTGCGCGATGGTTTGAAACCGGTTCATCGCCGTATATTGTTTGCGATGAGGGAATTGAGAAACGATTGGAACAAACCTTATAAGAAATCCGCCAGAATTGTTGGCGATGTTATCGGTAAATATCATCCTCATGGCGATACAGCAGTTTATGATACTATTGTGCGGATGGCCCAGGATTTTTCTTTGAGATATCCTCTTGTGGACGGTCAGGGCAACTTTGGTTCTATAGATGGAGACTCCCCTGCTGCAATGAGGTACACCGAAATCAGAATGACGCGCCTGACACATCAGATGCTGGAGGATCTGGATAAGGAAACGGTTGAATGGACTCCGAATTATGATGAATCTTTAACCGAGCCTTCCGTGCTGCCGGCTAAATTTCCCAATCTTCTGGTCAATGGCTCTTCCGGCATAGCAGTCGGCATGGCAACTAATATGCCGCCACATAATCTTTCCGAAATAGTTGCGGCAATAAAAGCCATAATAGACAATCCCGACATTGCATTAAATGATCTTATAAAATTAGTTCCGGGACCTGATTTTCCAACCAGAGGCATAATTTACGGCACAAGGGGAATTTATGATGCGTACAGAACAGGTCGTGGCATAATCCGGGTGAGAGCAAAAGTTTTAATTGAAAAAGACAAAAGAACTCAAAGCGAGACAATCATAGTTACAGAACTTCCCTACCAGGTTAACAAAGCCAAGCTTATTGTGAACATTGCGGGACTGATAAAAAACAAGCAGATTGAAGGGGTAAGATATGTAAGAGACGAATCAGACAGAGAAGGAATGAGGATCGCTCTGAGCCTTAAAAAAGATCAGTTTGCCGGAGTGATAATAAACCAGCTTTATAAGCATACGCGGATGGAAAATACCTTTGGTATCATATTTCTTGCTGTTGCAGGCAATCGACCCAGACTTTTTTCTTTAAAAGAGATTCTTGAGCATTTCATAATCCACCGCAAGGAAATAATTGTAAGGCGCACCAGGTATGAACTGAAAAAAGCAGAAGAACGAGCTCATATACTTGAAGGTTTGAAAATTGCTCTTGACAACCTTGATGATGTCGTTTCTCTGATTCGAAAATCACGATCACCTGCTGATGCAAAAACAGGCTTGATTCAAAAGTTCGATTTGAGCGCTATCCAGGCTCAGGCAATATTGGATATGCGTCTGCAAAGATTGACCGGTCTTGAACGGGAAAAGATATTAGAAGAATACGAAAATACACTTAAAGATATAGCCAGGTTCAGAGAGATACTTGGCAGCGAGCGTCTGGTGGAAAATATTATCAAGGATGAGCTTTCCGAAATACAAAAAGAATTCGGCGACCAGCGACGCACTCAGATTGTTGAATCTACAAAGGAAATAACTATTGAGGATATGATTGTTGAGGAGGATATGGTAGTTACTGTTTCCAGAAGCGGTTATATAAAACGGAATCCTATTACGCTTTACAACAGCCAGCGGCGCGGAGGCAAAGGAAAAACCGCTATGGGAATAAAGGATGAAGATTTTGTCGAACATCTCTTTGTTGCTTCTACACACCATATCTTTCTTTTTTTCACAAACCTCGGCAAGGTTTACTGGCGCAAAGTGTATGAAATTCCTCAGGCCAGTCGTCTGAGCCGCGGCAAGGCAATTGTTAATCTTCTGAATCTTGAAAAGGATGAAAAACTTGTAACAATACTTGATGTGCCGTCATTTGAACCAGGCCATTATGTTGTTACGACATCAAAGAACGGACTTGTTAAAAAAACAGATCTTATGGCTTACAGTCGACCCAGGGCAGGAGGTATTATTGCGCTGGGTCTGGCTCCAGGCGATGAGTTGATTAAGGCAAGAATTACCGATGGCACAATGAATATTTTTCTATGTTCCGTCATGGGGAAATCAATACGTTTTCACGAATCTGATGTGCGTCCGTCAGGTCGTGTTGCAAAGGGAGTACGCGGACTGCGTCTTGGTCCGAATGATCGAATTGTCGGAATGGAAGTTTTAAGTCATGGTCAGACACTGTTTACTGCGACGGAATACGGATACGGAAAAAGAACTTCTGTTGATGAGTATCCTCTGCAGAAACGAGGTGGCAAGGGTGTGATTACGATCAAAACGAGTGAGCGTAATGGAATGGTGGTTGCGATGCTTCTTGTTGAAGAAAAAGACGATCTGATGCTCATAACAGACGGAGGAAAACTTATACGCATGCCGATACACAGTATTAAAATCATAAGTCGCAACACTCAAGGCGTAAAGCTTATTGGCATGGCATCTAAAGAGAAAGTTGTCGGAGCTGCATGGCTTGCCGAAAAGGAAGATGATGATGAATGAAAATAACATAGATATAAATTCCACAAAGATCGGTGTTGTGGGAGCCGGCAACTGGGGAAGTGCTCTTGCCAATCTTCTTGGCTTGAAAGGTTTTAAGGTCGATCTTTGGGCATTTGAAACCGAAGTAAGAGACCAGATTCAAAAATATAGAGAAAACAAGGTTTTTCTTCCGGGTATTTCTCTTTCGCCCAATATATTTCCATCAAATGATCTTGCCGAAGTTGTTTCAGGCAAAGACCTTGTAGTAATTGTTGTTCCGTCTCATGTTGTGCGCGAGACGGCACACAAGATTGCTGGTTTAATTTCAAAAGATACGATTATTGTATCAGCCTCAAAAGGGATTGAAAACAAAACTCATTTGACAATGTCCGGCGTACTCAAAGAGATTCTTGCTGAAATTCCTGAAGACAATTTTGCGGTTCTTTCCGGTCCGAGTTTTGCCGGAGAAGTTGCATTAAACGTTCCCACTTTAGTTACCGTAGCTTCAAAAGATTATAAAACAGCCGGCTTTGTGCAGCGTGTTTTTGCTACCAAGTTTTTCAGAGTATATACAAATAACGACATAATCGGAGTGGAGCTGGGCGGTTCCGTCAAAAATGTTATTGCTATAGCCGCCGGAATCGTAGATGGTCTCGGACTTGGATTAAATACAAGAGCTGCTTTAATCACAAGAGGTCTTACAGAAATCAGACGCCTTGGTATAAAACTTGGAGCAAACCCCCGTACTTTTACCGGACTTGCCGGCATTGGAGATTTACTCCTGACCTGTACCGGAGATTTAAGTCGTAATCACACAGTAGGGAAAAAGATTGGGCAGGGAAAAAAATTAAAGGATATCCTTTCTGAAATGCGTATGGTTGCAGAAGGAGTAAAAACAACCAGGTCTGTTTATAACCTGTCTCGCAAACTTGGTGTTGATATGCCCATTTCCTGCGAAATTTATCATATTCTTTATGACGATTATTCTCCAAAAAAGGCTTTATATAGACTGATGACACGTGATCTTAAGCAGGAGCTGGATGAGAAGTGATTTTGTTAGCCCGTCAATGCAAACAGGGAGGAAACCAAATTTATCGTAATCAGGAACGTGGACGAATTAACTTCCCCAACTATGCATCACAGCTTCAGACCGCCTTTGTCCGATCTCAAATCTGTGCGCCTACTTGCGGAAGTTAATTCGTCCCCGTTCCT
>JAUWOS010000137.1 GCA_030611985.1 Desulfobacterales bacterium
ACGTTCCTAATATCTTTCTGGAGAAATTCATATGATAAAAATACCGCCTGGAGAAGCTTTTTCTTTTGATGATGTTCTCCTAGTTCCCAACTATTCTGATGTACTACCAAAAGATGTCAACACCAGCGCCAGACTGACAAAAAATATTACACTTAACATTCCGATTGTAAGCGCTGCGATGGATACAGTAACAGAAGCGCTCGCTTCTATAAGCATAGCGCGTGAAGGTGGAATTGGTTTTATACACCGCAATATGAGTATTGAAAGCCAGGCTATGGAGGTACACAAAGTAAAAAAGTCTGAAAGCGGTATGATTATTGATCCTGTTACCATTCATCCTGACCAGTTGGTCTGTGATGTGTTGAAATTAATGGAACAGTATCGCATTTCAGGAGTTCCTGTTGTAAAAGATGATAAATTGGTTGGTATTGTTACCAACAGGGATTTGCGATTTGAGACCAATTTTGAAAAAAAGATTTCCGAAGTTATGACCGGCAAAAACCTTATTACTGTTCCGGAAGGCATTGATCTGGAAAATTCCAAAAAGCTGTTGCATAAGCACAGGATAGAAAAGCTTCTTGTTGTTGATAAAAATGGCAAGTTAATTGGCATGATAACCATAAAAGATATTGAAAAGATAAAAAAATATCCAAATGCCTGCAAAGACGGAAGAGGCAGACTCAGAGTCGGAGCTGCCGTAGGTGTTGGTCCTGATATGGAAGAGCGTACCGAGGCAGTTTTGAATTCAGGCGCTGATGTTGTTTTAATTGATACGTCTCATGGTAATTCGAAAAATGTCATTGATGCTGTAAAAACTTTAAAAAACAATTTCAAGAACATCGAACTGATTGCGGGTAATGTCGCAATGGCACATGGAGCTGAAAATCTAATTAAAGCAGGCGCTGACGGGATAAAGATCGGAATCGGACCGGGTTCTATCTGTACCACCCGCATTGTGGGAGGAGTAGGCATGCCGCAGATAACCGCTATAATGAACTGCAGGTCAATATCAAACAAGACCGGTGTTCCTCTTTGCGCGGATGGCGGCATTAAATTTTCAGGTGATGTTACAAAAGCTATTGGCGCCGGCGCTCATACGGTGATGATAGGTGGATTGTTTGCCGGAACAGAAGAAAGTCCGGGCGAATTGATTCTCTTTCAGGGACGCAGTTATAAAGTATATAGAGGCATGGGTTCCATAGAAGCCATGAAAAAAGGGAGCAGGGACAGATATCACCATGGTGAAGATGTTGAAAACGACAAGCTTGTTCCTGAAGGTATTGTCGGGCGTGTTCCTTATAGAGGCAGCCTTTCCGCAAATATTCTCCAGCTCATGGGAGGATTAAAAGCAGGTATGGGATATGTTGGGTGCAGAACAATGGAAGAGCTGAGAGAAAAAGCCAGATTTATAAAAATAAGCGCTGCCGGAATGCGCGAAAGTCATGTTCATGACGTAATCATTACTAAGGAAGCTCCAAACTATCGTCTCGATTAACTTTGTAACCGTTCACGGAAGAATCGGTAGCACAACAAGGCTACTTCTCAACATGTAAGCTTTTACAGGTGCTGTAGATGTGCGTTTTCAGGGCAATCAACTATAGATTTGCTATGTTGATTGCCCTGAAAACGTGCATATGCAGTGCCTGTGAACGCTTACCTAACTTTTAAAAAAATGACTGATACCACACCAAATTTCGCTCATCTTCATGTTCATACCCAGTATAGTCTTCTCGATGGAGCCATAAGGATTGATGCGCTTTTAAATCGTGTAGCCGATTTTGGCATGAAGTCCGTAGCTATTACAGATCACGGGACTATGTTCGGAGTTCTTGAATTTTATGAAAAGGCCAATAAAGTTGGAATCAAGCCGATTATAGGGTGTGAATGTTATATGGCCCCACGAAGCCTTAGTGATAAAACTCCGCTTGACAGCAAGGGACTTTCCCATCTTCTCCTTCTGGCCGAAAATCAACAAGGATATGCTAATCTATGCAAACTTGCTTCCATTGCTCAACTGAAAGGATTTTATTACAAACCACGTATCGACAGAGAAATTTTAAAGCATTACAGCAAGGGTCTTATCGCTCTTTCAGCATGCCTGCATGGTGAAATTCCCAGACGAATTACAGAAGGCAAAATCAAAGATGCTGATGAAACCGCCCGCTTTTATCTCGACATCTTTGGAGAAAATAATTTCTTCCTTGAAGTTCAAAACAACGGCATTGATAAACAGGAAAAAGTAAACCTGGCCTTATTAGATATGAGCAAAAGGCTTTCCATCCCTCTTGTTGCTACAAATGACTGCCATTATCTCGACAAAGAAGATGTCCGTGCCCATGAAGTTCTTTTGTGTATCCAGACCGGAAATACCATTCACGCCGCAGATCGTTTCAAATTCGGAACAGACCAGCTTTATTTTAAATCGCCGCAGGAAATGCACGCTTCCTTCAAAGACTATCCCAATGCTCTTGATAATACAGTTGATATTGCAAAAAGATGTAATGTTGAATTTGATTTTTTATCAAAAAAGGATGCTACATATCATTTCCCGAAATTTGAAATCTCTTCCGAGCAGACTGAAGATGAGGTTTTTGAACAAAAAACCAGGCAGGGATACAGCCAAATCTTGCAGCGCATAAAGGCAAAAAATTTAAGTTTTGATGAAAATATTTATAATGACCGCATTAAATATGAAATCTCGGTCATAAAAGATATGGGCTTTTCCGGATATTTTCTGATCGTTGCCGATTTTATACATTATGCCAAAGAAAACAATGTTCCTGTCGGACCCGGCAGGGGTTCCGCAGCAGGTAGTCTTGTTGCATATTCTCTTGGAATTACAGATGTGGATCCGATAGAGCATGGGTTGATTTTTGAACGTTTCCTGAACCCTGCCCGCAAAAGCATGCCGGATATTGATGTTGATTTCTGCATAAACGGCAGAGAAGAAGTTTTTAAATATGTGGCAAGAAAATACGGCGGGAGCGACAATGAAAAAAATGTCTCCGTCGAAAATATTAAGGTCGCTCAAATAATTACATTCGGAAAACTCAAGACAAGAGCTGTAATTCGTGATGTAGGACGCGCCCTTGATATACCTTTGCGCGAGGTGGATGCCATTGCCAAGATGGTGCCCGATGTTTTAAATATAAGTCTTGATGATGCGCTGAAACAGGAACCGAAACTTTCGAGCCTTGTGGAAACAAAACCCGAAATTAACGACCTGATAAATATCTGCCGGGTACTCGAAGGTCTTCCCAGACATGCTTCCACGCATGCCGCAGGAGTTGTGATTGGAGACAGACCGCTTGTAGAATATCTGCCATTGTACAAAGGCAAAAAAAATGAAGTTGTAACCCAGTTCGACATGAAATGCGTCGAAAAGATAGGTCTTATAAAATTTGATTTTCTGGGTCTTCGCAACCTGACCGTTATTGCAAACACCCTTTTACTTATCGCCAGGCAGAAAATCGCTCCGCCTGATCTTTTAGACATAAGTTCCAGCGATCATGACACATATAGTCTTCTCGCATCCGGCAATACAACCGGAGTATTCCAGCTTGAAAGCTCAGGAATGAAAGATCTGCTTGTAAGATTAAAACCCGAATGTTTTGACGATATCATAGCGCTTGTCGCTCTTTACCGCCCGGGTCCCATGGAAAGCGGAATGATTGACGACTATGTGGAAAGAAAACATGGCAGAAGAAAGGTAGAATACATTGCTGACGAACTCGAACCGGTTCTAAGGGAGACATACGGAGTTATTGTTTATCAAGAGCAGGTTATGAAGATTGCCGCTGTTCTTGCTAATTATTCCATGGCAGAAGCAGATGATCTTCGAAAAGCAATGGGAAAGAAAATTGCCGAAATTCTGGCCGGTCACAGAGAGCGCTTTACGCAGGGAGCCATAGATAATGGCATTGAGCCTCAAAAAGCAAAAAAAATATTCGATCTGATCGAAAAATTTGGAGGGTATGGATTCAACAAGTCTCACAGCGCCGCATATGCTCTTATTGCATACCAGACAGCTTATCTTAAAGCTCATTTTCCTGTTGAGTTCATGGCTTCATTGCTTACAAGTGAAATGCATTCCACTGATGCAGTGGTAAAATATATTGCCGAATGTCGAAATCAGGGCATATCCATACTCCCTCCTGATGCCATTGAAAGCGATAAGGAATTTATTGTTAAGGGCAAAGAGATCAGATTTGGGCTTGTTGCCGTAAAGAACGTTGGAGAGGCGGCAATTGAATCTATTATCAAAGCAAGAAAAAAAGAAAAGTTTTCTTCTCTGTTCGAATTTTGTGAGCATGTAGATCTTAGAAAAGTAAATAAGAGAGTTATCGAAAGTCTTATAAAATGCGGCGCCTTTGATTCAACCGGCGGCAAACGTTCTCAGATGATGGCATCTTTAGAAGATGCTCTTGATTACGGCCAGAGAGTTCGAAAAGAAAAATCAAATCCCCAAATGGGGTTGTTTGACATGAAAGGAGACGAACGGGCGAAAATAAATCTTCCCTGTCTGTCAAAAATAGATGAATGGGATGAAAAACAGCTCCTGGCTTTTGAAAAGGAGTCTCTTGGCTTCTATGTAACGGGACACCCTTTAACCAGATTTGAAGATCTGCTTGAAAAGTTCACCAATGCGAATACTATCTCATTAAAGGAAAAAAATGATGGTGAAGCTGTCAGAATTGGTGGCATTGTCAGAAACATCAAGACCATAACGACAAAAAAAGGCGATCCGATGGCTTTTGTTCTGCTGGAGGATATGCACGGTTCTGTTGAAGTAACTATCTTTTCTTCGGTTTATATATCAGTAAATGATCTTCTGATAAATGATAGTCCCATCCTTATTCAGGGACGGGTGCAAAAGGATGAAAAATCAGCCAAGATATTGGCAGATACCATCATACCGATGGATAAAGCCGAAGAAACATGGACAGCGAGCATTCATTTTAATCTGGATATGGCCGGGACAGAGAAAGAATTACTTGTCAAATTACACGATATTTTTAAAAAACATCCCGGTTCATGCAAGGCATATATTCATTTGCGAAATGCCGGAAAAACAGACATAATGATAAGTTTGTCTGATAGGATAAAATTAAATGCAGACTCATCATTAAGGCGCGAAGTTAACGGATTTCTCGGCTACAATGCCGTAGAAACGATTTGCAGTGATGCCGCATCCTTATCGGTTTCATCTAAGGAACGTGGACGAAATAACTTCCGCAAGTAGGCGCATAGATTTTAGTGTTGTTCGTCTTGAACAGGGAGAAAACGTCAAGTATATTCGTAACCGTTCACGGGAGAACCGGTAGCATACAAGGCTACTTCTCAACATGTAAGCTTTTACAGGTGCTGTAGATGTGCGTTTTCAGGGCAATCAACTATAGATTTGCTATGTTGGTTGCCCTGAAAACGTGCATATGCAGTGCCTGTGAACGCTTATGTATATTCAAAGTCACCTCGGACATTCGATGCCAACTGTAACTTTGAATGTGTATGCCCATTTGATGAAATCTGTTCATAAAGAAGCAGCTACCAGGTTGGAAAAAGCTATTTTTTATACAACCGGTTACAAAATTGGTTACAACTTTTCAAAATGCTATTTTTATAACCCACCTCTCCCGTAAAACTACATCAACAAAACAAGAGCTTGCCACGCAAAAGAGCATAAAAAAAGAGCTTACAGCTTTGTATTGCCGTAAACCCTTGATATTAATGGTAGGCACGATTGGATTTGAACCAACGACTTCTACCGTGTCAGGGTAGCGCTCTCCCCCTGAGCTACGTGCCTATATTTTAGAAGTAGCCGATATCACCTATTAATTATCCTGTCAAGGTGAGACCTTTGAAAAAATGCTCCTTTAAAATTAACAATTCTTTATGTATTTCTCCGGTTATTATCGGAAGCATTCTGAATCAAGTTCATGCCTATGTAAGTGTAATGAAGACCGGATACTATGGTTATCCCTGCGGTAAGCCAGCATAAAATCCATTTAATCATATCAGCTCCTGGAATTTTTGGGTCAAGCAGCAGAAAAAAAATGGTCAAGATCTGGCAAACAGTTGTGCATTTACTGGTTATCCTTGGTCTAATTTCAATATTTATATCTGCCAGGGCAAAAATAGCAACGCCAAGCAATATCAAAACATCGCGGCTTATTACAATAACGGCAAGCCATCCGGGAATAATTTTAACAACAGCCAGAATAATGAAAGCGCTGGACAAAAGCAACTTGTCTGCCAGGGGATCAAGATAAGCGCCCAATAGCGTCCGCTGGTCTAAATACCTTGCAAAAAGTCCGTCAAGGGCGTCGCTTATTGCTGCAATAGTAAATACTAAGAGTGCAAAGTGAAACATATCTTTCAGCAGAAAAATAATAAAAAGGGGGATAAGCAATATCCTGATGATGGTTAAAATATTGGGAATGTTGATTGTAGAATTTCTTTGTTTCAACTTAAGAACTTAGCTCCACTTCGTTTCGCAACTGGTCGAGTGATCAAGTGGTTGATTAGTCGAGTGGTTTAAGGGCCTTACAACTCGATCCGCCAAAGTGCTCTGGCGGAACTATTTAACTACTCGACTAAAGTCGCTGGTATAAATTTCGAGACGTTTAATCATCCTATTGTGATGGTATGAGTTCAATCCTTAAACGGTTTTGCGACACTTCGTATATATTAATGCCGAACGAATCAAAGGCCTTAAGCATTAGAGCATCTGCAAGCTCCTTGGCATTTCCTTGAAAATCAACGGAAATTACAGATTCATCAAGTCTCATCTCTTTAAGCTGAACACGATTTACACCCGATATATCATTTAAGGTTTTGCGAAACTGTACAAAGTT
>JAUWOS010000026.1 GCA_030611985.1 Desulfobacterales bacterium
TGATGAGTTCGTCACAGTGAATGCCGCTATCATGCTTCAGTCCTTCGTCGATTCCGACGTCAACCTGGGTTGAAAGGCCATCATAAGCCGCGTAAACAGGGGCACAAATAACTGTCGAGAATCGGGAATCAATCAGAATCTGGCGGCTGATAATGACGAACACACGAAACTTTTTGGGATCACGCGATGAAGGATGCCTGACTCTGTGAAGCTCGCCGCGTCTCACAGCGGAACCTGATAAGTAAGTACATCCTCCGCCTCAGCGTTGAGCGAATCCGCATGGCGATTGATGATCTCCAAATCACGCTGTTCAGTTTCTTTTCGTTCCAATTGGATAATGAATTGGCGTGCCGCGGTTTCTAAAAACGCAGATCGGCTTTTGTACTCGCTGATGTACAGATCAATAGCCTTTAGTACCTCGACTGATAGTGTGATGGATGTCTTGGCTTTCATGCTACCAACATGCTACCCTAAATGGATTATGTCAATCATTATTTTATGGGCCAAACGCTCCCGAGGACGTTAGGGCGTAGGGACGGGACGTTTCTTCATATATTGACATATCGAATACAATCCATTATAAAGACAGACATGCCACGTAGATCAAGAATGGATGCGCCTGGGGCGCTACATCATATTATAGTTAGATGCATTGATAGAAAAAGCATCTTTGGGGAATCTTTGCCTTTAGTTAAAACACGGTGTTGTGATCAATGGATTTGCTGCGATACAAATTATCTTTCTATACGTGGCGGCGGATATTGTCAATTTGAACACGAAAATTACAGCGTATGCCATTTCCATTACAATGAAAATCATCAGGGCCCATGGCAAAAATGTGAAGAGTGCCGTGATTTCTTTGAAGAAGAACAATACAATGCAGAGTTAAATTTTATACCCAAATAACCCTTGTTAAGGCATTGGGAGTAGTGACAAGTCTGTTGATACAGAACAGAGTACGAACGGCATGTATTCACAATAGGCTCGTTGCTATCATTTCTCAGCTTTTCAAAAAACCGCTTGGCAGCATTACGTTCACAGTCGTTCTTGGTCTCACCATCCTGTTTATTAATGAATTCCGGCGCTAAAGAAATAACCTCCTTGAAATCAGGATGAACAATTGCCGCCCCTAACATTTGCAGATGATATGTAACTTCCCCTGTTTTCTTATTTACCTTTTTTAAACAAATGTCAGAGGAGAGTTTTTTCGAGGAAAAAAAGCCTGTTCCATCCAAACTTAATAGATAACATCCCTCAAAAAACACCATACGTCCACGTTCCTTACCTTTCTGTAGCTACCGAAAAGATCCTTTAAATGCAAGTCTAAGCTCCTCGGGATCAATCGGATCAAGATTTTTCCGCATCTGTGTATCACAAGGGACTTTATCTATAAGATAAATGTCCTTCAGGTTTTGGTCAACTCCTCTTCTTTCATCAAAAGCGAGCAATGACAGATTTTTAAGGGAGAACATGGCAAAGCCGGACATCAGCGCATCAAACTGGAGTCCGACAATATATGGCCGATCTTTTACAGCAAGCCTCTACCTGGCATTCTGCCGAGGTAGCCAACACCTCAATCTCCTTGGGCATTGGTGGCAAGACTGCTTGAACATGCCAAATCTATGCGCCTACTTTGGGAAGTTATTTCATTCACGCTCCTTATCCGCTTCAAGGAATTGACGCATGATATGTTCCATGTCCTTTTAAAGAATGAGCTAACTGCATAATCAGAGCGTAACAGATTGATTTTACTGACCACATTGATTCAGGTTGACGGGATTAGGTATCACATCAGTTCTGGTTGAGCCATTTTTTCTTAACTAAATTTCTTACTAGTTTTTCACCTCTCTACCTCAGCGGTTTTATACAAAATCATTTGAGAAATATAGCTTACAAATATGTAGGATTATTATTTGATATCGACAAAGTTGTAATATTTATGAATTTTATAGATTCAGTATCAATTAATTAAATAATCAATAATTATAAACACTTAATTATGTAAAATACCGCTCAATCTTATATGGCACAGCCATTGCTTTATTAATAAATAAATATAAATTTCGTGCAAGGGTATGAAAATTTTTCAAATCTAAAAGGAGGGCGCTTGGATGAAAAAAATTGAGGCAATTATTAAACCATTTAAATTGGACGAAGTTAAAGACGCTTTGAATGATATCGGTGTGAGCGGCATGACAATCAGCGAAGTAAAAGGGTTCGGAAGACAGCGAGGTCATAAGGAAATCTATCGTGGCGCTGAATATCAGGTGGATTTTGTGCCAAAGATAAAACTTGATATTGTGGTTGAGGTATCTATGGCGACTCAGGTTGTATCTATTATTTCTAAATTAGCTAACACCGGCAAGATTGGAGATGGAAAGATTTTTGTACTACCTGTGGAAAAAGCCATAAGAATCAGAACAGGTGAATCGGGCAGAGATGCGCTTTAGGACTCGCACAAAAATAAGTTCGCAATTTTAGGCGCCCGTCCGGCAATGCACGAAAGTGCAGGAATATCCTGATATTACTGCACTTTCTCAACATAGCCGGTCGGGGTGCATCGGCGCTTAAAATGTGAAGTTATTTTTGAGCGAGTCCTTAAATTAACATGGAGGAAAACAATCATGAAAAGAGCTATTCTATCATTATTATTTGTATTGATGAGTTCATCCGGAATATGGGCTGGAGATGATCCGCCAACTCCGGAATCAAACAAGGCAGCCATTGATCTTGTTCAAATACACGCTGATTATATATGGACACTGGTTGCAGCAGCGCTTGTCTTTTTTATGCAGGCTGGATTTGCTCTTGTGGAATGTGGTTTTACCCGAGCTAAAAATGCAGTCAATATCATGATGAAAAACCTCATGGATTTTTCCATTGGATCGCTTGCTTTCTGGGCTATCGGGTTTGGCCTGATGTTCGGTACTGCACGAACAGGATGGTTTGGAACCACAGGTTTTTTCTTGAGTGATTTTAAACCGGGCGGCGACCCTTGGGTTCTGGCCTTCTGGATGTTTCAGGCGGTCTTTTGCGCAACAGCAGTTACTATTGTATCAGGGGCTATGGCTGAAAGGACAAAGTTTACCGGATACTTGTTTTACAGCATCTTTATTAGCGCTTTGATCTATCCTGTATTCGGAAGCTGGGCATGGGGGAGTCTGTATCATGGAAACGGCTGGCTTGAAGGGCTGGGTTTTATTGACTTTGCAGGTTCTACAGTGGTTCATTCAGTTGGTGGGTGGGCAGCGCTGGCGGGCGTCATCGTTCTGGGGCCACGTCTGGGCAAATATACAAGTGACGGTAAGGTCAAACCTATTCTGGGGCACAATATACCAATGGCCGCTCTTGGGGTATTTATTTTGTGGCTTGGCTGGTTTGGCTTCAACTCCGGTTCTACAACAGCGGCAAGCAAAGACATAGCCATGATTTTTGTCAATACCAATCTGGCTGCCGCTGCCGGCGCTGTGCTGGCAATGCTTACCTCTTGGATAAAATTCGGCAAACCGGAGGTGAGCATGAGTTTAAACGGAGCGCTTGCCGGTCTGGTGGCAATTACCGCTGGATGCGCAAACGTGTCACCAACGAACTCTATTATTATAGGAGCTATTGCGGGAGTTATCGTTGTCTTTTCAGTCGTTATATTTGACAAAATTAAAGTGGATGACCCTGTTGGCGCTATATCAGTTCATGGTGTAAATGGAGCATGGGGTACATTGGCGGCTGGTATTTTCAATATGGGAGGTACTACAGTAAAAATTATCGGAGTACAGCTTGTTGGAATCGCAACCTGTTTCATATGGACATTTACTGCAGCCTATATCTTGTTTAAGGTAATTGACATGACCATAGGTCTGAGAGTCTCTGCTGAAGAAGAAGCTAAAGGCTTGGATATTGTGGAACATGCAGGTAATTCTTATCCTGATTTTGAGGTTTCAACATATTCGCAGCAGTAGTAATTTATGAGTCATGTTGGCTTAAGGCTCGCTCAAAAATAAGTTTGCAATTTCAAGTGTTGATACACCCGTCAGGCAAGCGTGCGTGATGTGAGCTCAGACTGAAACAAATTGTGAATATCAGTCAAGATTTATCATGCAAACGTTTTATCTGGGAAATAGTAAGGAATGCGGAAGTTAATTCGTCCACGTTCCTAATCAAGATCAAACCGACTCTCAGGATAAAATATCCTTGAAAACCAAACGTGTATCGAGTATAATATCAATAAATAGCTCACGTCACGCGTGCTTGCTGAAAGGACACTATTTCATCTACGTTCAGCTATTTTGGCTCTACGGCAACTCCACAATCAAGCGAAATCCAAGGAGTTGCTAACAGATTGAATTTACAGGCTGTCCCGCCTTACTCTCGGCAAACCTGTCACCGAGGCTGAAGTTGATCAGACAGCAGAATGGATAATCAAAAGGGTGAAAAAATTACATGATTAATTACAAAGACTTTAAAGAGATCCGCCTCACGGAAACAGTTAAAGGATCCGGCTGAGCTTCGAAATTACCTCCAGGGGTCCTGGAGAAAGCGCTTTGCGGAATGAAATTTCCGACTGACTCAAATCTGATTGTCGGTCTGGACCGGCCTGACGATGCTGGTGTTTATAAAATAACGGATGATATAGCCATTATCCAGACAGTCGATTTTTTTACGCCAATTGTGGATGATCCTTACTGGTTCGGACAGATTGCCGTAGCTAATGCTTTAAGCGATGTCTACGCCATGGGAGGCGTCCCGAAAACAGCCATGAATATTGTCTGTTTTCCGATCAATCTGGATATTTCCATCCTGCGGCAAGTTATTCAGGGCGGAATAGATAAAATGAAGGAAGCTGACGTTGTTCTGGCAGGCGGACACAGTGTCGAAGACAGCGAAATGAAATATGGCCTATCTGTTACCGGTTTTATTCACCCTGATCACATCCTTACAAAAAAGAATCTCAAGGTTGGAGATCGTCTGATACTGACAAAGCCACTTGGCACCGGTATCATTAATACAGCTATCAAGGGCGGGCTTGCATCCGGCAAAATCATAGAGCAAGTTACCAGTCTCATGGCCGCTCTTAATAAAGATGCGGCTGAAGTAATGAAAGATTATCCTGTTCATGCATGCACTGATATTACCGGTTTCGGTCTTCTGGGTCATCTTGCTGAAATGGTTGCAGGTTCCGGATTGGGAATCGGAATTCAGACCGGCACGATACCTATTATTCCCGAAGCCCTGGAATATGCAAAGATGGGGCTTGTGCCTGCCGGCGCTTATAAAAACCGGGAGTTTCGTGAGGCTATGGTCGATATTTCTTCTTCTATAAAACAGGCTGTTTTGGATATTATGTATGATCCCCAGACATCAGGAGGATTGCTCATCTGTGTTGAAAGCAAATGCGCAGATGAGCTGAAAAACAAATTAATTAAAAAAGGCATGAAGGATACAGCTATTATCGGCGAGGTGCTTTCTGCGCCTGAAGGACGTATTGTTGTTGAATAACAAGAAGGCGTGATTTTGAATTCATGCATCTTTTATTTTTCAGTTAGCTATTCCAAAGCGCCTTTGCAGCTAAACAATTACGTAACCGTTCACGGGAGAACCGGTAGCATGCAAGGCTACTTCCCAACATGTAAGGAACATGGACGAAATAACTTCCACAAGTAGGCGCACAGATTTGGGTCGAATTTGTTTGATCTCAGATCGCAAAAGTTGAAGGAATAGCACGCTATTTCAATATTTTTGTGATCTGAGATCGGACAAAAGCGACTTGAATCTGTGATGCATAGTTGGGGAAGTTATTTCGTCCACGTTCCTAAGCTTTTACAGGTGCTGTAGATGTGCGTTTTCAGGGTAATCAACTATAGTTTTGCTATGTTGGTTGCCCTGAAAACGTGCATATGCAGTGCCTGTGAACGCTTACACAATTACATTGGATCTATCGGATGATTAAAGCTCAAGAAATAAAGAAATCCTTTTTTGTTTCCATCTGGTTTATGTTTTTAACATTCCCCATTATGGTAATCCGTGTCAACCCAATAGAAAAATTGATTGAGTGGCGTTGGAAAAATTTGGCTTTAATAGGGATTGGAAGTTTTTTGCTTTCTTTTGTATGGCGTTATCTTCTCAAGCAAAAGGAAGCCGGCAGAAAAAAAGCTGAAGCCTGTGGAGTTGATAATATTTCTTTAGGCAGGAAGCTGATAGAAGACTCCGGATTTTATATTCCGGCGCTGATAGCTGCTGCGGTTTTTGCGCTTGTTTTCCCATTTATCTTTTCCCTGTATCAGATCAATATAATGGTAACAGCGCTAATGTATGTTGTTTTGGGCTTAGGGCTTAATATAGTTGTCGGATTAGCCGGTTTGCTTGATCTGGGATATGTTGCTTTTTATGCGGTCGGCGCTTATTCCTATGCGCTTCTTAACTACCATTTTGGCCTGGGTTTCTGGACAGTGCTTCCGATTGGAGCTGTTGCCGGTTTTATTTTTGGGATAATTCTTGGCTTTCCTGTGCTTCGTTTACGAGGAGACTATCTTGCCATTGTAACACTTGGGTTTGGAGAAATTATAAGACTTGTTCTTGAAAACTGGAATGAATTTTCTTTTGGCCCAAGCGGAATTGCAAATATCTCAAGACCGGGTTTTTTCGGCATTCAATTTTCTCTTCAAGGCGCAATTATTTATCTTTATTTTCTTATGATAGCTTTTACCCTGTTTACAATTTTTATTGTAAACAGGCTGCAAAATTCCAGAATCGGCAGAGCCTGGATAGCTTTGAGGGAAGATGAAATCGCCTGCCAGGCTATGGGAATTGATAAAACAAAGACAAAGCTGACAGCTTTTGCACTTGGAGCAACATGGGCTGGAATGATTGGTGTGATATTTGCCGCCAAGACCACCTTTGTCAATCCTGCAAGCTTTACTTTTATGGAATCGGCAATGATACTTTCAATTGTTGTATTGGGAGGCATGGGGTCAATTATAGGAGTTATTATCGGAGCTTTTGCCCTGATCCTTACGCCTGAATATCTCAGAGCATTTTCCGATTACAGGATGCTTATTTTTGGGGCCATTATGGTAATTATGATGGTCTTTCGTCCTCAGGGTATAATCACCAATGCGCGCCGGACTTATAAATTTCATGGCCGGATTTCTTAAAAATATGATTTCTGTTCTGGAAGTTAAAAATTTGACCATGAATTTTGGTGGTCTGTGCGCTATAGATAGCCTTGATCTGGATGTCGCTCAAGGGGAAATTGTTACCCTTATCGGTCCTAATGGGGCAGGGAAAACTACTTTTTTTAATTGTATAACAGGAATTTATAATCCTGCAAGAGGAGATATATTTGTCTCATCCCCATGGAATAAAGACAAAATAAAAAAGCAGGAAAGAATAAATGGTCTAAAGCCGAACCATATTACGGAAAAGGGGCTTGCCCGCACTTTTCAGAATATCCGTCTGTTTTCGAATATGACCGTTCTTGAAAATGTTATGATCGGCCGGCATTGCCGCACATCTTCAGGTATTGCAGGCGCTGTATTCAGGAACAGATCAACAGTTAAGGAAGAAAAAGAGGTAGTAGAATACAGCTATAATATTCTGGAAAAGATCGGCCTGTCCTCTTTTGTCAATGAGTTTGCCAAAAATCTTCCATACGGAGCGCAAAGACGTCTTGAAATTGCGCGTGCCATGGCTACAGAGCCATTTTTGCTTCTTCTGGACGAACCGGCCGCCGGAATGAACCTTCAGGAAACCAGAGAGCTCGCCGAATTGATAATGCGGATTCGTGACAGGGAGCATATATCAATTCTGCTGATTGAGCATGACATGAAATTTGTGATGAGTATCTCCGATCGGATATTTGTCATGGACTACGGGAGAAAAATTGCACAGGGTACACCTGCTGAGATAAGAAAGAATCCCGTTGTAATAAAAGCATATCTTGGGGATGAAATCAGTGCTTAAGCTCAATAACATAAACTCCTTTTACGGAAAAATTCAGGTGCTGAAGAAAGTAAGCATAGAAGTATTTGAAGGAGAAATTATTGCTCTTATCGGTGCAAACGGAGCCGGAAAAACAACAACGCTCATGTCAATTTCCGGTATCGTGCCTGCAGGATCAGGTGAGATACTTTTTATGGGCAAACCTGTTCATAGCATGAGTCCGGATAAGATAGTCTCTTTGGGTATCAGTCAGGTTCCGGAGGGACGTCATATTTTTCCATACTTAACCGTTATGGAGAATCTTGATATAGGGGCTTTTTTGCGAACCGACAGAACCGGCATAAAAAAAGATATGGATTACATATTCGATCTTTTTCCGATTCTCGCTGAAAGACAACATCAGGCCGGTGGAACATTAAGCGGTGGAGAACAGCAAATGCTGGCTATATCCAGAGCGCTTATGGCCAGACCGCGACTTCTTTTGCTGGACGAACCTTCTTTGGGTCTGGCGCCTCTTGTCGTAAAGCGGATATTTGAAATTATAAAGAAGATAAACTACAGAAACAATACAACGATTCTTCTTGTAGAGCAGAATGTAAACCAGGCGCTAAAAGTAGCAAACAGAGGTTATGTAATGGAAAACGGCTGTATAACGCTCGTAGATTCCGCAAAAAATCTTCTTTCAAACAAAGAGGTTAAAAAAGCATATCTTGGATTGTATTGAGATCCTGAAAAGCTGAACCGTTTTTAAAAAGGCAATTGTAATTTTTAAGTCGTTTTCGTCCCTGTTTCTTATTGTTTTTCATATTTTTGTGCATTTTGCGTATGTATCAAAATTGAGCATTTTATTATGATTTTTAAATTTTGCTTAAAGATTTACAACTCGCTGAGATTGCTTTCTTTTTTAATTCAAAATTCAAAATTGTGTCTGAACGGGGTTTTCGTTCAGACACTAATTAAGGTATTTAAAACTTGTCCGTTTCAAAACTCTATATAGATCATGACGTGGCTGATTTACCACAGGTTATTTCTATTGGGTCTCATCTTAATGTGCCCTCTGTAATAGTTCATGATACGCGCGAAGTTTTTGAGTATGTATTATCTGCAGATGATCCTGTGCAAAAAGGAAAGGAGATTCTTTTTCTTACCCGAAACAAAGGGGCTTTTGTCAAGAAATGTCCCGGCACCCGTTATTATACATGCTGCGATTATAAAATTTTACACATAGGAACATTTTGTATTATGGATTGTTCCTACTGCATTCTCCAATCATATTTTCATCCGCCTATACTTCAATATTTTGTCAATCATGGCGATCTTTTGAAAGAGCTTAATGATCTGTTTGCTGAAAAGACTATATGCAGAATAGGAACAGGAGAGTTTACAGACAGCTTGATCTGGGAATTATGGACTGATCTTTCAAGTTTGCTTATTCCGAAATTTTCCAGACAGTCTCATGTAGTACTTGAACTAAAAACCAAAACAACTTCAATTAACAGGTTAAAAACGTTTTGTCACAATCGAAAAACAATAGTTGCCTGGTCGCTTAACACAAATAAAGTTATTCAGAGCGAGGAACGTCGCACAACATCGCTGTCCGCAAGACTCAAGGCGGCTGCAAAATGCGAATCATGGGGATATCCACTTGCCTTCCATTTCGATCCCATGGTTATCTACGATGGCTGCGAAGAAGATTATAAACAGGTTGTAAAACAATTATTTACCCATGTATCTTCAGAAAATATTGTATGGATAAGCCTTGGAACATTTCGTTTTATTCCATCTTTAAAGCCTGTTTTGCAGAAACGCTTTCCTGATTCAAAAATAATATATGGAGAATTTATCTCGGGTCTTGATGGAAAGATGAGATATTTCAAGCCATTGCGTATTGATCTTTATCGCAAGATGGCTTCATGGATAAGAGAAATTGCGCCGGATGTTCTTATTTATTTTTGCATGGAAGATGATGAGGTATGGAAAAAATCGCTTGGATTTGTTCCAGCCGAAAGGGGAGGGCTGTCAAAAATGTTGGATGAAAGCGCTGCACAGCGCTGCTGCCTGAAGCTGTGATGCATGGTTAGGGCTCGCACAAAAATAACTTCACATTTTAAGCGCCGATGCATCCCGCCTGGCTGCGTTGCAAAAGCTCGGAATATACCCGATATTCCTGCGCTTTTGCGCCTTGCCGGACGGGCGCCTCAACACTTAAAATTGCGAACTTATTTTTGTGCGAACCCTTGGGGAAGTTATTAAGGAACGTGGACATAAGTCAAACTTTTTTGTATTGCGCCATCTGGGAGTATATTTGAATGATTAATAAAATTAAGCTCATTATATGTACAGCGGGAGGACTTGGATTATCTCCATATTTTCCAGGAAGTTGTGGAGCTTTGTTGGGAGTGGCAATCCATCTTTCTATTGCTTATCTTATAATGCCTCAATATCACACATTGCTTCTTATTGCAGCTTTTGTCGTGGTCAGTCTTGCACACTTTTTATTGAATGATTGGGCTGAAGCTTATTGGCAGGAACATGACTCAAAGCACTTTGTTCTTGACGAGGTTGCAGGATATCTTATTGTGCCCATTTTTTTCAACAAGGGGCAGCTTTGGCAAATTGCTTTGTGGGGATTTTTGCTTTTCAGGATTCTGGACATCATAAAGATTCCACCGGCAAGACAAGTTGATCAACAGATGAAAAACGCTTGTGGAGTTCTTCTGGATGATGTAATAAGCGCTTTCTATGCGATAGCAATTATGTATATTGGTTACTATTTTTGGAGGAGATACTGTGGAATTTAAGTTTGAAGGATTAACCAAACAAGAAGTTGAACAATCAAGGAAGAAACATGGTTCCAATGCTATTACTCCCCAGGATGTTGAAAGTTTTTGGGATAAGTTATGGGATAACTTTAAAGATCCCATGATCGTCATATTGGTTGTGGCCCTGGTAATTGTGACTGTACTGGCATTGATGGGCTATGCTAAATGGTATGAAGGAGCAGGTATTGCATGTGCCGTGGTAATAGCAACTTTTGTGGCTACGATTTCTGAATACAAAAACGAACAGACATTTCAAAAACTTCAGGAGGAGGCTTCGAAGATAAGAGTTAATGTCTTTCGCAGAGGGGGTATAGAAATTGTTCGTATCGACGATGTTGTTGTCGGCGATAAAATATTGCTGGATCCCGGCGACAAAATCCCTGCGGACGGAAAGATTATTCAGGGGAAAATCAAAGTCAACCAGGCAACGTTCACAGGCGAGGCTGGGTCGGTTACCAGGAAACCGGTGAGCAATGCAGCTCGAACCGATGATTTTGAAAATCCAAATCTACTCTACCGCGGAACCACCGTGGAAGATGGTGAAGCCGCCATGGAAGTTCAGATTACAGGCGATAGAACCCGGCTTGGAAAGCTAACGCGTGAGCTTGTGGGAGAAGACAGGGAAGGTCCTCTTCGGGTGAAACTTGGTAAACTGGCTAATGACATCACCAGATTTGGTTATATAGGGGCAATATTTATTGCATTGGCATTCATGTTTAAGGCCATCTATCTTGATAACAGTGGTGATGGAACGGCCATGCTTGCTTATCTTTCTAACTGGCAACTCCTGGTCTATGATCTCACAACGGCAACTATTCTGGCTGTAATTATCATCGTTGTTGCTGTTCCTGAAGGCCTTCCCATGATGATTGCTATCGTCTTATCCCAAAACATGAAAAAGCTGTTAAATTCAAATGTTCTGGTGCGCCAGCTTCTTGGGATCGAAACGGCAGGTTCCTTGAATATTCTTTTTTGTGATAAAACGGGAACCATTACGAAAGGCCAGCTCGAAGCGGTCAATTTCCTTTCATGCGAGGCGAAACAAAACTCCCATTCTGAAAAAGATCATATCGGTCTGAGCCGGCATAATGGCTTTGATGATATGTCGGGGAAATTAAGAGAGCTTCTTGATTTGTCGTTTAGAGAGAACAGTTCTTGTGTTATCAGTCCTTCAGGGCAAAGCGGATACATGAGTTTTGCAGGCGGCAATATGACCGAAAAAGCGCTTCTCAAATTCATTCATGCCGATCGCCGGGAGGCGTTATTATCAGGTGGAGTCAAGGTACTCCAACGGATTCTTTTTAACACAAAGCGAAAGTTTTCCGCTTGTCAGATTGAAATGAAAGACGGTCGAAAACTTATCCTGGCAAAGGGAGCGCCGGGCAGGATTTTGGAGTCTTGTTCTTCCTATTACAATTCGGAAGGTAATATTCAATTACTATCTCAGGCAGAAAAAGGAATGCTTTTTGACGACATTGACGAAAGATGCTTGCAGGGATTTCGGATTATTGCCCTTGCAACCAGCGAAAAGGAAGCTTGGACAGAACAAGAAGATAGCCTTCCTGATAGATTGAGCTTGCTTGGTTTTGTGTCTATTCGTGACGATCTTCGCGAAGAATCTAAATCGGCTGTTAAAACCCTTCACAATGCCGGTGTTCACGTGGTCATGCTTACCGGAGACAGAATGGGGACAGCGAAGGCTATCGCAAAAGACGCAGGTCTACTTTCTGCACCCGAACATATTGCCTTTAGATCTGCTGAGATGGCTGCGCTTTCCGACGAAGAGCTTAAGTCGGCTCTTCCTCACTTGAGGATTGTTTCCAGATGTCTTCCGGAAGATAAAAAACGACTGGTGAAAATAGCTCAGGATGCCGGTCTTGTAGTAGGCATGACGGGTGACGGGGTGAATGACAGTCCGGCTCTCAGTAATTCCGACGTCGGCTTTGGCATGGGGAGCGGCACTGAAGTAGCAAAGGAAGCTTCTCATATTGTCATTATAGATGACAATATTCTTTCCATTGCCAAGGCCGTGCATTACGGAAGAACTATCTATCGGAGTATCCAGAAATTTATTACTTTTCAGCTTACCGTCAACGTTTCTGCAATTCTGGTTGCCTTTCTTGGTCCGTTTCTGGGTTATAAACTTCCGCTCACGATGATTCAGCTTCTTTGGGTCAACTTGATTATGGACACGCTTGCAGCGCTTGCATTCAGCGGTGAGCCTCCACTTTCCAAGCATATGGAAGAGCCTCCAAAAAAAAGAGAGGAGAACATTATTACTCGCGATATGTGGAGTTCTATTCTCCTTAACGGCTTTTTTATTGCGACGCTCTCAGTTCTTTTTCTCAAATCAGCTTATATTCAGTCTCTTTTTCACAGCAAGGAAGCGTTCCTCACAGCGTTTTTCGGTTTTTTTGTGTTTGCAAATAATTTCAATAAATTTAACGTTCGAGTAGAAGAAATGAACCTGTTTCATCATATCTTCGAAAACAAGGGATTTTTGAAGATTGTCTTTATGATTTTCGGTATTCAGGTTTTGCTGACCTATTTTGGAGGTACGATGTTTCGCACGGTGGCATTGCAACCAATGGAGTGGGTGTATATAATAATATTGTCTTTTACTATTATTCCGTTTGATTTAATGCGTAAATTTATCAGACAGTCCAATGTGTCTTCGGGGTAATTACAAAAACTTGTTGGGTAATCGTTCACGGAAAGAACCGGTAGCATGGCAAGGCTACTTTCCAGCATGGGCTACCAACGTAAGACGGGACAGCTACTTTGGTGGATTCGTCGCTTACGCTCCTTAATCCACCCTACGATTCAGGCTGCCAACGTAAGTTTGTAGGGTGGATTAAGGCGAAGCGAATCCACCAAAAACTGCAAATTCAATCAGGAAAGTGTCCCGCTTTAAGTTGGTAGTCCATTGGCACTATATGAAAGCTGATTTGTCTGCTATATTTTTTTTGTTGGAACTGGCACGAAAGATTATATTATGCAAAACGACCAAAAGGCAAAACTTAAAGAGAATATTATAGAAAAAATTAAAGCGATAAAAGAAAACATTACTTCTTATAAACTACTTACAAAACCCATTTCCCCAGATAACGCCATTGGCCGACTTACCCGTATGGAAGCAATAAACAGTAAAAGTATTAATGAAGCTGCTTTAGGGAAGGCCAAAGATACACTGTCAAAATTAGAACGCGCATTAGCCAAAACTGATAATCTTGATTTTGGCTTATGTAGAGCATGTGAAGAACCAATTCCTTATGCAAGATTAATGATCTTGCCTGAAACCAACCTTTGTGTTCAGTGTGCTGAAAATATCAGCGGATAAGGAACGTGGATGAATTAACTTCCAGTTATACATCACAGCTTCAGGCCATATTTGCCCAATCTCAAATCCGGGCTCAAATCCCAAAAGTATCAAAATAGCTCGCTATTCCTTCAACTTTTGTGATCTGAGGCCGGATTTGAGATTGGGCAAACCTAACCCAAATCTATACGCCTGCTTGTGGAAGTTATTTCGTCTACGTTCCTAATGCTCACTCAAACATTAAAGCGAAAGTTTATAATATCTCCATCCTGAACTACATAAGTTTTACCCTCAAGCCTTAAAGTGCCTTTCTTTTTTGCCTCTTGGCTTGTGCCGGCATCCATCAAATTATCATAGGAAAGTACCTCTGCGCGGATAAATCCTTTTTTAATGTCCGAATGGATTACCTCGGCAGCATCAACAGCTTTTGCCCCTTTTTTTATGGTCCATGCTCTTACCTCATCCTTTCCGACTGTAAAAAAAGACATAAGGCCGAGGAGTTTATATGATTTTTTGATAACTCTATCCATTGCAGATGCGGTTATATTAAACTCAGTAAGGAAAACCCTTGCTTCTTCATCAGACATTTGCGCAAGCTCCTGTTCCAGTTTGCCCCTTATAACCATGCGATCTTCTTCAAAAGTCAGGTTTTTTGTATCAGGCAAAGCCTCATCGTCATCTTCGTTATTAAACAGAGCCAGCATAGGTCTGGCTGATACAAAAGCATAGCCCTTTAAAAGACGCGCGGAAGCAAGATCCGGACACTTTCTTAAAGGAATCTCATTTTCAAGATTTTTAAGGCACTCATTTAAAAGAGAAAATTCCTCTTGATCAATTTTTCTATGTCGCTTTTTATCAAGCTCAACCCGCTCAAGGCGTTTTTCAATTACAACAAGATCGGCAAGGATCATTTCCTGATTCAACTCGTTAAAATCGTTATAAGGTGTCGGTTTTCCAAAACCGTATCCACCGTAATTCCGAACTACATGAATCAAAGCATCGCAATCCCTTACCTGATTCCAGATGTTCTGATCTTTTTTTTGACCCAGCATTTCCGGAAGAAAATATTCCACCTGTGCAAAGATGGTCTTTTTCGGTTCATACATATTGCTTAAAATATCGACACGTTTGTCAGGCACCTGTATTGTGCCTATATGACTTTCTCCCTTATGTCCTGTGGCAAGAATATTTTTAGTCAAAGCTTCAAATATCGTTTTTTTTCCTGATCCGGAAAAACCAATAATTCCTAACTTCATATGAAAAATCTCCACCTTAAAACTTAAAATCTTGTTTATCTTTAAACATAATGATATATTATTCTTATGATTCGAAAAGCAGCAATAACGGACATAAAAGCAATTCACGGGCTTCTTCAAAAATACGGCAGCAAAGGCGAACTTCTTCCACGCCCTTTAAGTGAACTTTATGATCATTTGAGGGACTTTTCGGTGTATGTAGATGATAAAAATAGAGTTATCGGCTGTTGTGCTTTGCAGTTTTGTTGGGAAAATCTTGCTGAAATCCGATCTCTGGCAGTGCATCCCGATCATATGAGAAAAAAAATCGGATCAAAGCTTGCAGAAGCCTCTCTTCGTGAAGCAAAATCGTTTAACATAACAAAAGTATTTACGCTTACTTATAGACCGGAATTTTTCAAAAAATACGGTTTTGTGCAAATAGACAGATCTCAGCTTCCTTTGAAAATATGGGGAGACTGCCTCTTGTGTATAAAGTTTCCTGACTGCGACGAAATAGCAATGATGAAGGAAATTACTCCCTATGAATAAATGTAATCGTTCACGGAAGAACCAGTAGCATAATAAGGCTACCTCCCAACACGTAAGCATCTACAGTGCCTGTGAACGCTTACGAATAAATTATATTGGATTGAAGAGGAGGAGAACTCCACGTACCCGGTTTTGGAATGATGTGCTGTTTGTCAACTGTCAGCCAATTCATATCCGGCTTAATTTCCCGCAATTTGCCGTCTTCAGGAGGCCTGGCGTGACAAGTACAGGAATAGATAGCCTGAAAAATAGAGATACCTGTCTTTCCTTCGCGGGCCACCACATAGTTTTTCTTGAAAGTACGTAATGCAAGATTATTTTCCTCTGCAACCTGAGACATTTCTTTTTCTGTAAATTTCATAAGAATTGATTTTGAAACCCCTCTTTCGGAAATTCGTATCAACGCCCTTGATTCGCTGCTTCCTGCATACACAGTAGAAATATAAGGATTTTTTTTCATATACTGGGCTGCAACAATAGCGGCTGTCCTTCTTCCTCCGACCATAAAAGGAAGTCCATAATACTCAAAATACTTTTTCTGAACGTCTTCCGCGTATTTATCCCCTTTTTCATACAGATCTTTTGATATATAGCGAAGATTTATAGCCAGATCTTCGGCTGCATCTGCGATCGGCCAGTCGACCCGTACATGAAAATGTGAAAGGCTGTATCGATCTTTTGTCTTGCCGGTCGGATCTCTTTGGATAAGAAGAGCATAATCAACAGGAAGCAGTAACTTTAAAAAATCAAAAAAATGGACTGAATCCAGATATTTCTGTGTCCTGTCAAATTTGCCTGAAAGCGGAAAAGCCTTGGAATGGAGCAAATTTGTTTTTGTGGTCTGATTTTCATCAAAAAATCTTATATATTTTTTGTGAGCAGGAGAGATTGTATCTTCCATGAAAATTACAAGAAAAGCATTCTGACATTCATATTCCACATCCGGAATACGCGCACGGGGCTTCAGCTCACGCTTTTCTACAAATGGATATTGGACATTTTTGCCAAGAAAATTATTATAAGAATCTATAAGAGTATGCTTAAGTATGAATTGATCAAGCTCATCTCTTAAAAGCTCATAATAAGACCGTCTTAATCTGTTTGCCTGACTAAGCTCTTCTCTTACATTCCAGAAAGTCAATTTTATCTCCCATTCATAGAGGTCGTGTCTGCTTTTCTTCAGCCTCGTCCAGCGCGGCTACAGCCGGCAATATCCTCCCTTCCAGCAAAGACAGAAAAGCTCCTCCACCTGTTGATATATACGTCATTCTGTCGGTTTCACGCGCCTTATGCACAGCAACATCCGTATCACCGCCACCGACAATTGTAAGTGCATAGGAATTGGCTATATTATGCACCATGGCCATTGTTCCCCTGCTGAAAGCGTCCATTTCAAATACCCCCATAGGGCCGTTCCAGATGATTGTTTTTGCATCATACATGGCTTCGGAATAGAGCAAGGATGTGGCAGGGCCTATATCCAGAATCATCCAGTTTAAGGGGATTTCCTGCATAGGCACTGTTTTTATTTCAGCTTTTGGATCAAAACGTCTTGCCACTACCGCATCCACAGGAAGATAGAACTTTATGCCGCGTTCAGCGGCTTTTTTCATTATCAATCCGGCCGCTTCAACAAGATCTTCTTCTGTCTTTGACTTCCCGACAGCGTAGCCTCTGCTTTTCAAAAAAGTGTTCGCCATAGCGCCGCCGATTATGAATTTGTCAACACGTTCCAGCATGCTTCCCAATGCCTTTAGCTTACCGGATACCTTTGAACCACCGATAACAGCAACAAGTGGTCGTTGCGGATCATCTATTGCCTGCTTAAAATAAGCAATTTCGTTTAACAGCAAAAAACCTGCGCCGGACAAAGGCGCATGTTTTGTCACAGCCACAACAGAAGCATTAACACGGTGCGATACGGCAAAAGCATCATTTATATACACATCGCAAAGTGATGCAAGCTCTTTTGCAAATGCGTCATCATTCTTCTGCTCCTCCAGGTGAAAACGCAGATTCTCAAGAAGCAGAACATCGCCGGTTTTCATACCGGATGCCAGCGCTTTTACATTGGGACCGATACAGTCCGGCGCCATCTTGACATCTTTTTCAAGGAGCCTGCCAAGACGCTTGGCTACAGGGGCAAGACTGAACTCAGGCAACACTTTTCCATGAGGCCTGTTCAGATGTGAAGCTATGATCAGTTTTGCATTATGATCCAAAGCATATTTCAAAGTAGGCAAAACAGCCTGTATCCGGGAATCATCCGTAATATTCTGATGGCCGTCCATGGGAACATTAAAGTCGACTCTGACCAAAACTTTTTTACCTGAAATTGTTATCTTTTTGATAGATTTCATGGTTTATTTTTTTAGTTCCTTTCTTTTGCGGCTAAGTTCTTTTTTTCTAGACCATCTGCTCAAAAAGCCAATCATACCTGATTCATAGGCTCTATCTACAATTTCTTCATGAACTTGCAATCCGCCCGATCTGCTCATAGCTAATCTCAAACACTCTGTTTTACAAAAACAGGCGAAACAGACTTCAGGAGTAGTTCTAAGGTCGTTGTCGCATTTTGGAAAAACAGAATCAAGCACACCAAAACATGATGGATATTTTTCTTTAAGCATGGTTCTAATTTCTAACGTTCCTATATCTCATGACTTAAATTATTTTTCCTTCGTACATATCTTCGATGGAAAAACACAAATCGTAATCATTCCAATAAACATAACCATCTTCAAAAGTAAATTGTTCAAATAATTTGCGATCAAGATACTTTTGAATTTCAGAATGATGTGACTTTTTGAGAAATGGTTCGAAATCCACAACCTGTTTTTTCCCATCGTTGAACGATAACGCAAAGCTGAGGGGCTGGGCAACGGTTACCGAAAGCTTACAAAAAAGCTAAAAACTATCGAAAAAATATAGCTCTCAAAAACGGTACGGCTTTGCCCAGTCCCTCTCCAGCGAATTGTTATATGCCGAAATTATAGAGAAAATCCGATTTTTTTCAAAAAGCATTCGGTTGATGTAAAACCATGATGATCTTTGAGATTATAATTGTTGATCTTATATTGCTCTTGATTCTCGGAATAGCTTAAGGATTCGTCAGAAATTTGACTTAAAATTTCTCTTTTAGAGAGAACCCATCCTGATTTATTTGACACAAGTGCAACGAAAAAATAATTTTGATCTTTTTCAGTTAATGTATTGAAAAGATCAAAAAATTTCTTACCAAGCCCCCAAAATGGCCGGATTTTACTGCGGCTTATTTTTACAATTAGATATTTATCTTTATCCAGAAGAAAATAGTTACGCCGTTTGAACAAGCCATGGAATTCTGAATAGTCGAATACAGTTTTTAAATCAGTTGCGCCAATTTCGTTTGCAAAATCCAAAACTTCATCACCCATCGTAGCTTCCCTCTTTTTTATTATTGCGAATAACCATAATCTATAGCTGGGTCTGTATTGAACATCGTTAAGGAACGGGGACGAATTAACTTCCGCAAGTAGGCGCACAGATTTGAG
>JAUWOS010000178.1 GCA_030611985.1 Desulfobacterales bacterium
AGTACCCTTGTACATTTCATCAAAAAGGGTCAACCAGGAATAATCGGTCCCGTCGTCCACCTTTGGCATCCAGTCATACCCGAAATCGTTCGCTTTAGTGGCCTTTTCGCCGAAGAACGATTTTAAGAGACTGACTGAATACTTTGGATAATTCTGCCACCAGTTTGCGGAAAGCGGATCATTGCTTTTGGGAGTCCACTTTTTGTTATACGCGGCAAGGGACACATTCGATGCCCTTGGAGTCTTAAGATATCCGGGCCAGATGTGCCACAGCAGACAATGATCTGTAGAACCCTGCACGTTTGATTCACCTCGCAGTGCATTAACACCACCACCTGCAACACCCATGTTGCCAAGAAGAAGCTGTATCATCGCCATTGTCCGGATATTCTGGACTCCAACAGTATGCTGGGTCCAGCCCATGGCATACATAATTGTTCCGGCTTTTCCCATGGCGCCGGTAGCGGCATATGTCTTGTAAACTTCTACAAGATCAGCTTTAGGAGTGCCGGTAATCGAGGAAACCAGCTTGGTATTATACCTGCTGAAATGTTTCTTCAGGAGTTGAAGAACGCAGCGGCTGTTCTTTAAAGAACGATCCATTTTCGGGACGCCCTTTGTGTCCATATCAAAAGCCCACTTGCTCTTGTCATATTTCCTGTTTTTTGCTTCATAGCCGGAAAACAGACCGTCGCTGAATTTAAATGCTTTTCCAACAATAAACGGTGCATTGGTATAGTTTTCGACATACTCTTTATTGTATAGCTTTTTATCTAATAAGTACTTGATCATACCACCGAGAAAGGCGATATCGGTGCCTGAACGAAGAGCGGTATAAAAATCCGCCTTTGAGGATGTCCTTGTAAACCGGGGGTCAACATTAATCAGCTTGGCTCCCTTTTCTTGTGCCATCTGAACATACTTAAATGATATGGGATGATTTGAAGCTGCATTGCTTCCCATGATCAATATGCAATCACTGTTCTTAAGATCAATCCAGTGATTAGTCATTGCGCCACGTCCGAACGACTCTGCCAGAGCCGCAACAGTTGCGCTATGTCAGATACGAGCCTGATGTTCAACATATACAAGCCCGAGAGCACGCACCATTGCCTGATAAATCCAGCATTCTTCATTGTCCAAGGCTGAGCTTCCGATTGAAACAATGTCGGTCGTCCGATTTACCACCTGTCCTTTGGCATTTTTGTGTTCAAATGATGCATCCCTTGTTGCTTTAACTCTTTTGGCGATTTCCGTCAGTGCCCAGTCCCATGAAACCTTTTTCCATTTTTTGGAATAGGGGGCTCTATACATCGGTTCAAGAAGACGGTTGTCATTCTCTGTCAACTGTGACAGTGAAGCGCCTTTTGAACAAAGAGAGCCTCTGTTGATTACATGATCCGGATCACCTTCGATGTTGATGACACGACCGTCACCTTTCTTGCTGGTATGCACAATAGCCCCGCAACCTACCGCACAATAACAGCAGATTGTGGTGGTCTCCTTGGCATACTTGGTCTTGAGCATCTGCGCATGGGATTTGATCGGCGTAAGATCGAATCCCAAACCGCTTACAGCAAGACCGGCAGCAGAGGCACCAGTAATCTGGATAAACTTCCTTCGAGTAACATTCATAAAGCCTACCTCCTTATTTAGTCCTTGTTAATATTAACAAATATCATCCACCAATTGCCGACATCCGGCCCGCAACCATGACAGGCTGATCGCAGACCACATTGTGGTCATATGGTTTGTGGCTTACAGCTCTCAGAAAAACATCGGCCAGCTCGCTGTCTAAACATCCTTTTCTTAGAGGGCCTTTAAGATCCTCCTGATGATCTGACAGAAGACATGCCCTCAGCTTCCCGCTTGCCGTTAATCTCAATCGATTACATTCATTGCAAAAATGTTTGCTTATAGCGTGAATGAAACCTATTTCTCCTTGAGCGCCTTTAAATTTATAACGCTTAGCAGGGCCGTCATTAACCCCATTTTTAACAGGAATCAATTGCCCTAATGCATTGATACGTTTTTTTATTTCAGGTGCAAGCAATTGCTTGCCAATATTATTAGTATGAGGAATCCCTATCGGCATATACTCGATAAATCGAATATGAAATGGATAAGAAAAAGATAATCCGGCGATATCTGTTAATTCATCATCGTTGATTCCATTTAGAGCGACCACATTAATCTTTATAGGATCAAAACCCTGACTTTGAGCTAATTCTATACCTTCCCAGACCTGATCAAACATGTCGTGCCCTGTTATGTCTTTATATTTTTGTCTGTTCAATGTATCCATGCTGACATTGATTCTTTTTATGCCGGCTGATTTAATTTTTTTAATATTATCTCTCAGCAAGATACCGTTGGTTGTCAGAGAGACATCTGCAAGGCCGTTTATCTTAGTTAATTTGCCCAGGAAATCGTAAACCCCTTTTCGTATAAGCGGTTCTCCACCGGTTACCCTGACTTTGGATATGCCAAGGCGAACCCCAATTCTTACAAGACGCAGGATTTCTTCGTATCTTAAAATTTCTTTATGCGGAAGGAGCTGATGTAGATCATCAGGAACACAGTATATACACCGCAGATTACAACGGTCGGTAATAGATATACGCAAATAGTTCAGGCATCGATTGTATTTGTCGATTAATCGTAACCTGGGCAATTTTATTATCCTTTTATCGATATCCGCCATTACCGTAACCTTTCACGCAAGCCCCTAAAAATAAAAAAACGCCTCCGGCATCTCCTTACCAAAGGCGTTATTTAAATCACATCGTACCCTCGGCAACCCGGCAGTCATGGCCTTTCGGCTGTAGATCCGTAGCTTTGCGTCACCGCCTTTCGGCAGGTTTGCCCTTTTCTTTGTACGTTTAATGTACGTTTAACGAATTTTAATAAATTATATAAATTAGATTGATTCTCCTGTCAAGGAAAAAAAGCTCCGTGGATTGATTCTTTCCGGAACTATACAATCATAATCGATTCGGCTAATTTGTTTGCATATAAGAATATTTCGAAGATAGCGCTGAAGCTTCAATTTTCTTCTTCTTCAGAATCAATCCCATTGTCGTCCGGCTCATCATCGGCCACTTTAATGGAACAATTAGTTTTTAATATTTTATGACTATCAAAATCATCCTCAAACAATTCATTATCTTCAGGCACCTTATCTTCAACATCTTCAACGTTTTCTGAAACTACAAGGTCTTCCTGGATTTTTGAAAACGATAAAGCATCATCAAAAAGAAGTTTAATGGGCTCTTTGTGTTCCGTGCCATACATAGTTATAATCGATTCGGCTAATTTGTCTGCATATAACCCAATAGGATACATATTATCTGTTCTCAATACAGAAACCAGATGCTTTCCATCTTTTGCAATAGCCGATTCTATATCCTTATTATCGTATGTCTCCTCGCAGACAAGTGAAAACATATCTTTATTTATTTCTAAGGACTCTCTAATTATCAACTCGTTTTTTTCGTCATTTTTAAGAATTAAATATTTTTGTTTCATTTTTTACTCCTCAAATTTTCTATAAGATGTAAGAGCAAATCCAAAAACGGCGATCTTCCTTACAGTCGAATCCTTCACGAAAGCAAAGTTACATATAATTTTCAAATCACAAAAGACAATAAGTGTCAACAAACAATGATTATCCAAAATCCGATTCAAATGTTTTATACTTTAATGATCAGGCCAGAATATCACGGATATTTTTAAGTTCTGAGCGGATTTCATCGAGTATAGTTGACGATGAATCCGCCTCTTTTTCGGGCTCTTTGGACTTAAGACATCGCTTTGCGCCCTGGATAGTATATTTTTTATTATATAAGAGATGCTTGATTTTCAGGATAAGCTCAACATCGTTTTTGCTATACAGTCTCTGGCCTGAAGATGTTCTTTTTGGTTTTATCCTTGCGAACTCGGTTTCCCAAAATCTTAATACATATGTTGGAAGCTCTGCAATTTCGCCGACCTC
>JAUWOS010000071.1 GCA_030611985.1 Desulfobacterales bacterium
GAATTGCCTTGGTCAAAAACCTTATGACGAGGTTATACACAGGGATAATTTGGTTGTAATTTGAGTAAGCGTTCACAGGCACTGCATATGCACGTTTTCAGGGCAACCAACATAGCAACACTATAGTTGATTACCCTGAAAACGCACATCTACAGCACCTGTAAAAGCGTACAAGTTGGGGAGTAGCCTTGTTGTACTACCGGTTCTCCCCGTGAACGGTTACTAATTTGATGAGAGTTTTCATTTTTTAATCAATTTTATTAAGAAGTTATTTCGTCCACGTTCTTAATTGATATTTCCGAACAGCTCTGTTGTGGTCTGCTATATTGGTTGAAAACTTGTGAGTACTGTCGCGCTTTGAAACAAAATAGAGAAAATCAGTATCAGCAGGATATATGGCTGCTTCAATTGATTTGATTCCAGGATTTGCAATTGGTCCTGGTGGAAGACCTTTAATTCTATAAGTATTATAAAGCGTCGTCTCTGCAAGGTGTTTTCGCTTAATATTGCCGTCAAAATCTTTTATGCCATAGATAACCGTAGGATCACTTTCTATACGCATTTTTTTCTTTAAACGATTGTGAAAAACAGAAGAGATGATCGGACGTTCAAAAGGCGCTCCTGTTTCCTTTTCGATAATTGATGCAAGCGTTATAGTTTCGTGAATAGAAAATCCTAAAGCATCAGCCTGTTTTTTAAACGACGGAGTAAACAAAGACCGAAACCGCTTAATCATTGTTGATATAATTTTCTCCGGCGTTACGTCTTTTGAAAAATAATAAGTATCCGGAAAAAGATATCCCTCAAAAGTTTCAGCATTGATTCCATTTTTATGCACCAGCGAAGAATCCTTTGCGACCCTTAAAAAATCTTTTTCAGTTCCCAATCCTGCTTTCGTTATGATTGAAGCAATCTGACGCAAGTTACAGCCTTCGGGTATGGTTAATTTGCGAAGGACAACCTTTCCGCTCGTCATTATTCCAAGTATCCTGTCCGGTGGCATGGAAGAAGAAAGCAGGTATTCCCCTGCTTTTATATCTTTATCACATCTTTTGATACGGGCAACAATCTTAAATTTAAAAGGATTTTTGATAATACCCATTTTGTGTAACATTTCCGAAGTAGTTTTAAATCCCTGGCCATGACGTACAATTATAAGCTTTTTTGTATGATCATTATTTGCGGGTCTGCCCGAATATACAAAAAGCTCTAAGCAGCAAAAGGATAAGATGAAAAAGAATAAAAAGAAGGTCATCAAAATAATTAGTTGTAATTTCTTCAATCCAGAGCTCCTTCGTTAGCTTTCATATTATCAAAATGCTACTCTAAATAGATTATGTCAAGTGTCGTTCTTCATGCTTTTGTCGGACAAAGCCGCTATGCGGCGGAAAAAATCAGCCCGTTATTCGTATTCTTGAGTCGCCCGAATTTAAAAAATTTATACAGTAAATACCATTATTTAAGCAGTTATTGAGATTTACACAAACTATTTTTCGAAAACTCAAGTATATAATGCTTGAACGAAAAGTCATGTTCAGGTAAAATACAAAAAAACAGGGATTTTTGTCTACGTTCCTTACTGTCTTTGTAATACAGGAGGTATTATAATTGGTTGGTTTAGAAGCAATTTCTGCTCATAACGGCTGGGCCATGTCTGTTTTAGGAATTTCGATTGTTTTTGCAGGGCTTTTACTTCTTTCTTTTGCAGTTTCCCAAATTCACAAGGCGCTTGAATTTTGGGATAATTGTTATCAGCGAATAAAAAAACTGCGGCAAGGAAAAAACAGACAGAATGCGGTAACGCCTGATTTGACTCTGCCCGATGATATTAAAGAGTCTGCTCGTCAGTTTAAACTTTTAATCGAACGAATAGGTGAACCATTCCTGCTCCCAAAACTTCTTGATTTTTCTGAAAAACGCGGACTGTTACACCCACACTCAAGCATCAACAATTTACTTCAGGTAAAACTAATAATTCCTGATGGAACGGGCCATTTTCTCTGGAATCATGAGGTTGAAAGAAATATTCAAAAAAGGAGCAGGGTTTAATTAATGGAAAATCTGTTAATGGAGTTTTTATCCAATACTGGTTTAGCGCTGGCCGATTATAGAAATGTCATAATGATTCTGGTGGGCATTGTGCTTATTTATCTAGGAATAGCAAAACGTTATGAACCTTTTCTTCTGGTGCCGATCGGTTTTGGCATCTTGATGGGCAATATTCCTGTGATCAAAGATTTTGGAATTGGCATCTATGAAAAGGGAAGTTTTTTGAGTTACATGTATTACGGCGTTATTCATGATATTTATCCGCCTTTGATCTTTTTAGGTGTTGGCGCTCTTACTGATTTTTCTGCAATGCTTGCGCGTCCGCTATTAATGCTTTTGGGGGCTGCGGCCCAGATAGGAATTTTTGCGACTTTTTTAGGTGCTCTTGCGCTTGGTTTTGCTCCAAACGAAGCTGCATCAATAGGTATTATCGGAGGAGCCGACGGACCGACAGCTATTTTTCTTACAGCCAAGCTTGCTCCGCGACTAATAGGTCCTATTGCGATTGCCGCCTATTCTTACATGGCTCTGGTTCCTGTAATTCAACCGCCCATCATGAGGCTGCTCACATCCCGCAAGGAGCGGCTTATAAAGATGGAAGAACCTCGCAAGGTTTCAAAGAAAGAAAAGTTGATTTTTCCTATCATTGGATTTTTGCTCTGCTGCTTCATAGTTCCCGGTGCGCTGCCTCTTCTCGGTATGCTCTTTTTTGGAAACCTTTTAAAGGAAAGTATAATAGTAGAGCGTCTCGCAAGGGCGGCTCGCTCTACTATTATTGATACAGTAACTATATTGCTGGGTATAGCGGTCGGCGCAAGCACACAGGGCGATGTTTTTTTGACTGGTAAATCTATGGGTATTTTTGTTCTTGGCGCTGCATCCTTTGCCGTGGCAACAGCATCGGGTGTTATCTTTGCAAAATTCATGAATCTTTTTCTGCGCCAAAAGATAAATCCTCTTATAGGCGCCGCAGGCGTATCGGCTGTTCCTAATTCTGCTCGCGTGGTTCAGGTAGTTGGTCAGGCTGAGGATCCTGCAAACTTTCTTTTGATGCATGCTATGGCGCCAAACATATCAGGCGTTATCGGTTCAGCGATTGCAGCGGCAATTTTATGGAGTTTTGTAAGCGTATAGAAAATTAAGATAACCGTTCACGAGAGAATCGGTAGTTTAACAAGGTTACTTCCAAACATGTAAGCTTTTACAGGTGCTGTAGATGTGCGTTTTCAGGGTAATCAACTATAGTTTTGCTATGTTGGTTGCCCTGAAAACGTGCATATGCAGTGCCTGTGAACGCTTACAAATTAAGATATGAAATAGCTTCACCAGGCAGGCACATAGATTTGGGTCAGATTTGCCCAATCTCAAATCTGATCTCAGATCGCAAAAGTTGAAGGGTGTCGAATTTTTGAAGCATAAGCCGCATAATATATCCTGATAAATCTCATATGGCTTTTAAAGGCGATTTCCGGTAGTTCATCAGAATGAAAATAAGCTGCATCAGATGCATCGTCTCCGGCTTCAAGTGTGCCGGAATAGCTTTTAACAAGATAACCAACCATGAGTACAGTATCATATTGAAGGCTGTGGTTTGAAGTTGCGCCGAGGAGCATGTCAATTCGGCCTGAAAGTCCTGTTTCCTCTTTAAACTCTCTCAATGCCGCCTCTTCAGGTGTTTCGCCAAGCTCCATAAATCCACCTGGAAGGCACCAGAATCCTTTTTTTGGTTCTGCGTTCCGCTTTACAAGAAGTACTTTTTCCATACTGTTAATCACAACAAGGCAAGTTGCGGGTATGGGATTTTCATAAATCGGCATGTTGCAGCACTCACAGAAAAGGCGAATATTTCCTTCCAGCAGTTTTTCAGTAAGCTGCTTTCCGCAAAAATGGCAATAAGTCTTTTTTCGCATTGTTAATCGTCGAAATCTCCTTTTGGACCTTTGTCTGTTGTGACTGAAGCCGCACGCTTTTTTATCTTCTCCGGCGTCCATTCATAAGGATCTTCGAGCCTTTCTGCTTTTACTCCCGGATTATATGTGCCGGTTTTAAGGATTTCCTCAATAGTAATTGGCGCTGTGTCTTTTGCATTAAATACATTTACAAGCATATTATAAATAAATTCTTCAACTCTTTTTGCCATTCTTTCTCTAATTTCTTTTGGCTGTCCAAAAAACCTGTTTTCAAATGGAAGGTTGAGCTTCTTGTAATTTCCTCCTTTAATTTTCTTTGATTCGGCACAGGCGACCATTTCCGCCCACATCTTTTCTGTTGCGCCTTCACCTTTAATCTTGATAAAGTTGCCGTCATTGTCAAGTATGGCATTTCCGTAGTCATTAACTTCAAGACCCCATGAAATCATCTGGAGGGCTGTGGCTACATTTGCCTTTGTAGTTTCGGTTTTTGCAACTATCTCTTTCAGCCTTTCAGAACTGTTTCCTGATGTGCCATGCTGGGCACCTGATATCCTGTATTTTGTTAAAGCTTTATGAATCTTAGCTGTTAAATCTACCTGTATTCCCTGATCGCTTGCTTCAATACCATGAGTTGTTCCGTTGTTTAAAGCTATCCAATCAGGAAAAATATCATGGGCATTCAGACCTCGTATAAGGAAGAGAGCTTCATCTACAGTTGAGAGTCCTGATTTTCCTTTAATTTCACCAACTTCGGTTTCAAGACCGGCCCATTCCGGTACAAAAGGATTCAACTCCAGGTTTGCAAGCAGATTCTCGTCATCCGGCATATGTGAAGCATCTATGGCGATTGATGTCATGCCCGCTTCAAACAGTGTCGGAATCTCGATCTTTGCCCCTTCAATATCTTGCTCTTTCTTGATACCATAATGATCAGCATGTATAGCCACCGGAATTGTAATCTTCAGTTCGTTGCATAATGCATCTACCTGCCTGGCGATATTCCAGTAGTTTACAGCGCAATAGGCATCGGCTCCTCCTTCTGACCTGGCAATCTCTATTATGATAGCTGCATTTGCTCTTTGAGCAGCTTGCAGAGCCCCTCGTATCACAAAGTTGTTTCTGCCGTTAGCAGCCATGACAATAGCCTTGCCCTTTGCAATCATGCCTCTGTCTATAAACTTTCCGCTAACTATCAATGCCTTTGAATTTGGAAAAAGCTTTACTATATTTGGCGGACGACCTATTTTGACAGCCTTTTCAAAATCTGTTGAGGTGTATAGTTTTTTTTCCGACATGGCCTGAACCTCCTTTCTTTGTAATAGGTTAGCCGCAAAGGGCATCAAGATTAGGAACGTGGATGAAATAACTTCCCCAACTATGCATCACAGCTTCAGGCCGCCTTTGCCAAATCTCAAAGCCGATCTCAAATCCCAAAAGTATCAAAATAGCTCGCTATTCCTTCAACTTTTGTGATTCAAGATCGGATTTGAGATTTGGCAAATCCGACCCAAATCTGTGTGCCTACTTGAGGAAGTTATTTCGTCCACGTTCCTAATTACTTTTGATCTAACAATCAGAACATTGGTGTTATCCATAAACCTATAAAATGCGTCAGAATTATAACTGCCACGGCAATAATAAGGTGTTCCATAACCACCTTCCACGGTCCTTCATGCAAATCTTTTGCAATATAAAAACTGAAAGCGCTCAAAAGAGATAGTCCCCAGACAATGCTTATAATAATTGCTTCTGTAAGAGGGAAAATCAGCATTGGAACCAGAAAAGTAATAGCAACGACAAATTTGGATACCAATGTTGAGATTGTAGATTCCCATATTTCCCTGGTTGTTTGTCTATTTTCAGCTTCTTCAGCAATGTGAATGCCAAGAGCATCCGAAAATGCATCAGCTATGGCTATTATCAATATGCCGCCAATAACGGCTTTTCTTGAATTCAGCCCTGAATTCAGCCCGATAATTACGCCAAGAGTGGTAATAATTCCGGATGTCAGACCAAAGCCGAATCCACTTCTGATAGATCGTTTTAAAAACACGCGTACCCTCTTTTTTGATGCATTTGTAAAGCATAAACTTTCAATAAATAATTATCGGGCAAGGGCGACCTGAAGCTGTAATGCATAGTTGGGGAAGTTGTTTCGTTCACGTTCCCAAGACTTTGATATGCTGGTTTTGAAATTTTCATAAGAATTGGGATAAGTTGAAAGAAACTTAGTAGCTTGGACGAAATAATTTCTCCAGATAAGCGCATGGAGTTTGGTCAGATTTGTTTAACCTTGAATCACAAAAGTTGAAGAAATAGCGAACTATTGTGATGCTTTTGGGATTTGAGATCGGCTTTGAGATCGGCTTTGAGATCTGGCAAAGGCGACCTGAAGCTGTAATGCATAGTTGGGGAAGTTGTTTCGTTCACGTTCCTAATTTTAGGAATTTCCTATACAGCAAGAACAAAGCAGCAATGATCTCTCGCAGAGGACGCAGAGGACAACAGAGAAAAACTTTTTTAACTTTTTTTAATATAAGGACTCTGCGCCTCTGTGAAAGATTTATTCTTTAATTGCAGTAATTAATGATTCTTATAAGCCCTGCGGGCTACAAAGAAAGCATAATTTTCTGTACAACAATAAAAACTTAAGCGCTAAAAGCTTTTTCAAAATTCGGCACAACCTGTTTTTTGCGACTCATAACGCCGTCCAGCCATACTTTTCCTCCAGCAGGAGCTGCGCCAAAAGCTTTTTCCACTATAGAAGGATCGTCAGAAGCAATAAGCATTTCGGTACCTTCTTTTATGATATCAGTCAGCAGCAGGAAAACAGAGTGTCTGCCGCCTTCTTCTTTAAGCGCTTTGATATCTTCAACCAGAGCCGGCTTAACGCTATCCAGAAGAGACAGGTCTACAACTTCAAGTTGACCGATTCCTACCTTGTTTCCACTCATATCAAAGTCTTTATAATCACGTAATACCAATTCTCTGGCAGGTGTGCCTTCAATAGCAGATTTTACCTTGAACATCTCCATTCCAAGAGATTTAAGATCGGATTCACCAGCAATCTTTGCCAGAGCTTCACATGCCTCTTTGTCCTTATCTGTACAAGTAACGGATTTGAAGATAACAGTATCACTCAAGATTGCGCAAAGCATAATTCCGGCAATGTCCCTGGGAATTTCAACGCCAAAGAAATCATACATGGACTTGATTACGGTACAACTGCAACCGACTGGCCAGATCCAGGCTTCTAATGGATTGGGAGTAGTTACATCACCGAGTTTGTGATGATCCACAATTCCTACAATTTCAGCTTTGGCCAGATCATCCAGACTTTGGGCAAGATCAGAATGATCAACAAGAATAACCTGTTTGCCTGCGCCGCTGCTTAATAGTTCAGGAGCTTTGACTCCGAATTTTTCCAGAACAAACTTTGACTCAGGATTGAGATCACCTTGCATTGCAGATACGGACTCTACGCCAAGCTTGTTTTTCAGGTTAGCCAAAGCAATGGCTGCGCAAACAGAATCAGAGTCAGGATTTTTGTGTCCAAAAATATAAACCGCCATAAAAAAAACCTCCAAAAAATAAATTTAAATTAATTAATCAGGGCTCGTCCAAAAATAAGTTCATTATTGAGTGAACCCCTTAGCATCCAAACGAAAACCAGAAATTGAGAAAATTAGCAGTTTTCGTTCAGGCGCTAATCGCTAAACCATCAACACCATTCCATGCTTGACCAAAACTTCTGTTTTTGGTCAAATACTCAAAAGTACCAAGAAAGCAATAACCAAATTTTGACCTGCCCGCAATAACCATGCGTGAATTTGCAGTCATAAAGCATGGCGAGCGGATATTCGAATTTCACTTGAATACGACTCCTCATTCAAGCATTATTTTAACTTGAATAAGTGACATAATATCCAACTACTGTCAAGAAACAAAAACAGTACAAAGTAAAAAATTGATACATCTGTAAAAAAGTTTTTTTATAAGATAGCCGGCCGGCAGGCTATCTGGTAGACACAGACTTTCAGATGTTTTACGTTGTGGACAGATCAAACAAATCCGACTCAAACTCTATGTGCCTGCTTGATGAAGTTATTTCGTCGGATTCAGATAAAAAAGATCTTGCATAACAAACCAATGCTTGTTAAAAAAGTAGTAAGCGTTCACAGGTACTGCATATGCACGTTTTCAGGGCAACCAACATAGCAACACTATAGTTGATTGCCATGAAAACGCACATCTACAGTACCTGTAAAAGCTTACATGTTGGGAAGTAGTCTTGTTTGCTACCAGTTCTCCCCGTGAACGGTTACAAAAAGTATTATTCGGCTTCCATGAAGGAAGTTTGAATTGAGATTATTAAGGAACGTGGACGAATTAACTTCCGCAAGTAGGCGCATAGATTTGGGTCAGATTTGACCAATCTCAGATCACAAAAGTTGAAGGAATAGCGAGCTATTTTAATACTTTTGTGATTTGAGATTGGTTTAAGGTGGCCTGAAGCTGTGATGCATAGTTGGGGAAGTTATTTCGTCCACGTTCCTAAATGAGGCCATGAAGGTTTTGATATTTAAAAGACCCATGGTCTTTTTTTATGGGCTTTTGACAAAAAAGGAACATAGCGATGATAGAAGATGAAAAAAAACGGTTGGTTCTTTTAATTAACCATTGGATCAAGCATAACCTGGCGCACACAGAGAATTATCTGGATAAAGCGAAAAAGCTGGAACATCAAAAGTTTGGAAAGGTGGCAAAACACATGGAAGATGCCTCGGACTTTGTTTTGCAGGCGAATAAAGAATTTGAAGCGGCAATAAAGATACTGGATGGATTGTAAGGAACGTGGATGAAATCAATAAAGTCATATATCATCCATTTTCACTGTTTGAAATTTTGCAGACGCTCTTCGGTAGCAGGATGGGTTGACAGGTAATTCAGCCATTTCACTCCGGACATCTTGGATTTGAACGCCATTTTCTGATCAATACGGCGCATGAGCCTGACGAAATGAAGGGGCGATATATCGCAAGAATGAAGATAATCCAGAAGATAGCGGTCTGCCTCACGCTCAAATTGTCTGGAATATCCCAGTTCAGTCAATAAGATGGGTAAGCCCATAAAAAACTCTGACGACCCGGAAATATCGCCGGTGATTGCCAGGAGAGCAAAACCTAAAAACGAGTCCTGGATTACTCTGCGTATGGCATGACGATGAACAATATGACCGATTTCATGAATTAACACGGTCGACAGTTCGTCATCATGTTCAGCCAGCCGCACTATTTCGTCAGTCAAGATAATAGTTCCACCGGGAAGGGCGAAGGCGTTGATACCTGCGTGTCCACCCTTTCGGAACACGATCTTCAGCTCGTTGCCTGAGTGATCCTCCATAACCGGCCTAAAGTGGTTCATAAGGCGGATCCGGGTGATCTCATCCAGCTCTGATGGATGGAACACGGTTCGATCCAGAATATCAAGCGTGTGCCTGCCGGCTATGCTATGGATAGAAGGGGAAAGCCGAAATGCGAGCAGCTTTGCGCAAACCGGTATCCCATATTTTATACTCCCCCACATGAAAAAGAGCAGGCTTGCCAGAGCGAGTATGATATAACGTTTACGGTTCTCCAGCAGATAGACGATTCCCAGTCGGGAAAGGTGTTTGGATTTGCTCATCACCATATCCACAGCTTTGCTGTCTCTGGTTTCAAATTGCTCTCCTGCGGGAAAGTGGAGGCGACGCGGAGTATCGGCCAATCGGGGAGAAGCTTTGATATCAAGCAAGGATAGCAATGCAAGCGTTTTACCATCCTCCAGCCGTTCGACACGGACGGCGTTATTGTCATAAATGCGGCATATGACGTCCGTCTGAGCTGAAGTTTTGCTATTGTACCATTTACCGGCAATAGAAATCATAGGCCTAAATCAAAATCAAAAAAGTCACTCATCTCTTCACCAAGGGCGCTGACCTGTTTCTGTTCTTTAGCAATGAAGCCGTCCGGATCTCCCGATGCAATTATAGTTAAATGTTCGAGTTTGTAACGCAACGTTCGTACCTTTGCCCATGGATGAAACAGACCAAGAGTTAATGCTGTAGCAACTGAATTGGTTGCAACGATAACAATATATTCCTTGATTTTCTGAGTTGCTTCCAGACGATGAAGAGCAAATCGGCTGGAATTATAAAAAAGGTTTGTTGTTTTGACCGAGAAAAAGGCGAAGAGATAAAGATACATGGCCAGCCCCACCAGGAAAGCAGCGGGCGGAAAAATGAAGCCGAATGCCGCAATGACGGCTATGCCGATGCCAATCGGAATAATAGCGCTGAAAACTATCCCGTAGTACTCCCGGGCAGTAGCGGTAAAAACAAATCCGGTTGTGCCATAACTGCTGTTTTCAACAATAAACTTTTTCTGGCGAAAAAAAACATATGGGGTAAGAATCCCTAGTGTGAACGCAGCTAATATTGGCCATAAAACGAACACTTTAGCTGCTTCGCCTACGGTCCCGTCAAAACCGAACCGGATGTTTCTGATAGCGCTGTTGCCGGCATTGAAGGCCAGAGAGCGCACAATCAGCCATGGCAGGATCACCATAATAGCTATGCTTGTAATACCTCCGATAATTGGGGTCAGGCTGGATATGATGGAATTAACTATAAGGAAGCCGACAATTATGGCGCGACCTTTGAGAATCTTGACAGGATTAGCGAGATATTCAAAACCTGCTCCCAGCACATGGGTGTTGCCGTAGAAGTATTGCTTTCGTCGAACCTTGGCCCAGGGAGAATAAATTCCCAGAGTAACGATAGATAAAATAACATTCACAAGCCATATTTTGAAATATTCCGATCCTGTGCCATAAAATTCGAAGGGAAGTCTGGATGAAGGTTTAATGCCTGCCGCAGCTACCGACGCGGCCGCTTTTTGCTCTACCGGCTTTTCGCGCGTCAATGGTGTCTCTTTCCGTTTTTCTCCAGAGAGAATCGATTTTTTCAAAGCAAGAGCAGTCATCCCATTTTGAGACATGACCTTTGGTGAACTCTTTATCAGGACTACGTCCAGTCCCGCTTTTTTCAGGGCTATGTCGAACTTCCTTGCCGTAGACTCATTTACATTCTTCTTCAGCACCATGTGGCTACTTTTCAGAACCCTCTCCGCCTCCTCTTTGCTAAGCAAAAACATTTTGATGAGGTTCTGTTTAGCAGTATTAAAATCGAAACCTTGAAGAACTTTTCCCTGGTAAACGACGTTGTACAGTGTGTCGGCCATAACTGCTCCTTTGGAATATATGAATGTATTCTCAACAAATTGTATCAGGAACGTGGACGAAATAGAAAATCATATGAGTGTAACCAAAATGAAACATACCGTATTAAGCAGCCATTTTTTCCTGTACATTCATAAAGTTATATTCATCGGGAAAGAATATATTATTCTGAGCTTGTGCTGTGAAAAATTCCCAGTATTCATCCCAATCCTTA
>JAUWOS010000009.1 GCA_030611985.1 Desulfobacterales bacterium
AAATGTAATGAAAATTCCGCATCCAATACAATATCAGGGCAGTAAGAGAAATTTGGCTACTGTTATCTTGAAATATTTTCCTGAAAAAATTGAAAGGATTGTTGAACCTTTCGCTGGAACAGGGGCGATCAGTATCGCATGCGCATCTTCTCAAATTTCAAAAAAATATTGGCTGAATGATTATAATAAGCCGTTATCTCAACTTTTGAAACTAATTATTTATAAACCTAAGGAATTATCTGATTTTTATGAAGAGTTATGGAATCAGCAACATTCTGACAGCGTAGCACATTATTACAACGTCAGGAATGAATTTAATAAAACTAATAATCCAAAATTATTTCTATATCTTCTTTCCCGCTGTGTAAAGGGTTCTGTAAGATACAACAACGAAGGATATTTTAACCAAGTAGCTTGCGGGACGTTCCTTGATATATTGATAAGTCGAATAATTTATGTCATAAGAGATATATGCCACGCAGATCAAGAAAAACATAAGGGTCATGTCTTCATTCTTGACAGATTTATTAAGTTATAAAACCTCCGCCTCTGGCGGAGGACCCAAAGAGGTTTGACCGTTCCGGCGTGTATATCGTACTTTGTTCTTTGGAAAGCCCTGAGAGAAAAGGAGAACACGATATGCACGACTGGCAAAACCAATCACATGTAAAATGGGACTGCAAGTTCCGTGTTGTATTTATCTCGAAGTATCGGCAGAAAGTATTTTATGGTAAGATGCGTCGAAAAATAGGCCGGATACTTCGGCAATTGTGTCAACAAAAAAGGCGTGGAATTGCTCGAAGGCCATGCGATGCCTGACCGCATTCATTTGTGTTTGAGCGTTCCTCCCAAATATAGTATTGCGCACACGATGGGATTTCTGAGGGGGGGCTTCCTAAAACCTCCCGCTATGCGGGAGGTCGATTATTTCAATCCGGTTTACGATGTGTTTTATACTAAGGAACGTGGACGAAATAACTTCCACAACTATGCATCACAGCTTCAGACTACCTCCCAATACGTAAGATTTTTAGATAAGAATTTTCTCAACGCCGGCAATATCTTCGGGTAGGTCCACCTCGGGCGAGTCATGCTCAGTAACAACAACCATGATTCTATGACCGTGTTCAATCACCCGAAGTTGTTCCAGTTTTTCAATCATCTCAAGCCTTCCGATCGGAAGTTTTCTGAACGTTTCTAAAAATCGTCTTGTATAGGCATAAAAACCCAAATGTTTGTAAGTATCAAAACCCGCAGGATAATCACGGCCGCATGGTATTGGTGATCTGGAAAAATAAAGAGCAAACCCCTTGCTGTCAAATACAACCTTCACATCTTTTGGATTTGTTATTTCATCTTTTTTAACGATTTTAAAAGCAAGAGTACTCATTTCAAGATCAGGATATGAAAAAAAAGGTTTTACCAGTTCATCAATAGAACGTGGGTCAAGAAGAGGCTGATCACCCTGCGCATTTACGACAATATCATCAAGCTCAAGACCGATATTCTCCGCAGCTTCCGCAACTCTATCTGTTCCTGATTTATTTTCCAGCGAAGTCATAACAACATTGCCGCCAAAATTTTCGACAGCATTAAAAATCCGCTGATCATCCGTAGCTACTAGAACATCCGTTAAGCTTTCAACCTCCTTTGCTCTTTCATAAACACGCCTTATCATCGGCTTCCCTGCAATAAGAGCAAGTGGTTTACCCTCAAACCTGGTAGAGCCATATCTGGAAGGTATAATTGCTACAATTTTCATTTATTGCCTGTTTCGCATATTAAATTCAGAAATTAAAATCAATAAAATATCTTCAATTTCTGAATTATTTGTTGATTAATTTTAAAGATTCTTTGATAATCAAAAATTTGAAAACTCAAAGCAAACTGCCAATAACTTAAAACGGTAACTTAAAACAGTAACTTAAGAATAATATGAATACAGAATCCCTGAAAGACCTTCTTCGTTCCGTTGCCGCAGGCAAAACATCTGTTGAAGATGCGGCTGGAGCGCTTATGCATATATCATTTGAGGATATAAACTATGCACATATAGATCATAACCGTTCTTTGCGCAAGGGTTTTCCCGAAGTCATATTCGGACAGGGAAAGACTTCCGGCCAGATTATCGGCATCATGGAAAAGATGACGATTCAGGAAAATGTTGTTATGGTTACACGCATCAATAAGCAAAGCGCCGAGAAAGTAGTCCCGCGCTTTCCCGGGGCTGTATATCACAAAGATGCAAAAATGGTGATTTGGGAGAAAAACAAGATTTCAAAACAATGCAAAGGAACAATACTTGTACTCTCAGCCGGCACATCAGATATACCTGTTGCAAGAGAGGCGTATCTTACGGTAAGGACTATGGGAAATGATGTGGAATCGGTTTTTGATGTAGGAGTCGCAGGCATTCACAGATTGTTTGACCATAAAAAGATGATTGACTCAGCTTCGGTTCTTATCGTTGTTGCAGGAATGGAAGGCGCCCTTCCAAGTGTTGTTGCAGGGATGGTAAGCCGTCCTGTAATTGCTGTTCCAACAAGCATAGGGTATGGTGTCAGCCTTGGAGGATTAACAGCTCTTTTTGCCATGTTAAACAGTTGCAGCTCAAACATTGCTGTGGTAAACATAGATAATGGATTTGGAGCAGGATATATGGCTTCCACAATAAACAGGTTATAAGAAACGGGGCCGAATGTAAAATGGCAGCATTTCTTGATTTTAGGTATTTCAGGCACTCTACAGTGAGGAGTAAATTATAAATGATTATAAAGAAAAAACAAAGCGTAAAGCTCTGGATATTGGTTGCAGTTATTGTTATGTTCTGGATCGTAGGTACAGGCTTTTACCGTGATCTTTCAGCTAACAGCGCGGAAACTTACAAGGGTCTTAAATTATTTTCCGATGTAATTGAATTGGTTGAAAAAAACTACGTTGATCCTGTTGATACAAAAAAATTAATGCAAAAGGCTATTCAAGGGATGGTTCATAGTCTTGATCCACATTCTTCCTTGCTTCCGCCCGAAGCTTTTGAAGAATTGCAGATTGATACCCATGGTGAGTTTGGGGGTATTGGAATAGTGATAACTATGCAAAAAGGAATCCTTACTGTTATTTCGCCCATAGAAGGTACGCCTGCTTACAAGGCCGGAATGAAAGCTGGAGATAAAATTATCAAAGTCGATGGCAAGACTACCAGGGATATGATGCTTTGGGAAGCTGTAAAAAAGATGAGAGGTCCGAAAGGGATTATCGTTGTTATAACAATAATGCGGGAAGGATCCTCGGAACCGATAGATTTCAAGCTGGTTCGAGATATTATTCCAATGGAAAGTGTAAAATCTTTTGTTTTAAAACCCGGATATGGGTACATCCGAATTACCAATTTCAGAGACAATACAACAAATGACCTTGCGGATGCATTGAAAGAACTTGAATCAAGCGATATTTCGCTAAAAGGGCTTGTCCTTGATCTTCGCGATAATCCGGGAGGCCTTCTTAATCAGTCAATTGATGTTTCTGATCTTTTTCTTGAAAAAGGTATAATTGTTTCCATTAAAGGCCGGTTGAAAAGACATACAAAAATTTTCAGAGCGCATCCTGATGAAATCAAGAGAAATTACCCTATTGTTTTGCTGATTAACGGAGGAAGCGCCAGCGCATCTGAAATTGTTGCCGGTGCATTGCAAGATCACAAGCGGGCTCTTGTGCTTGGAACCACTTCTTTTGGCAAAGGCTCAGTTCAGACCGTAGAAGCGTTACGGGACGGTTATGGTCTTAAATTTACAATCGCCAGATATTACACTCCCAGCGGGCAGTCTATACAGGCGCAGGGTATTGTGCCCGATATAGAGGTAAGGCAAAAATTCACAGACATGGAAGATCCCGACGAGGGTGAGGATGTTCTGTTTAAAGAAAAAGATTTAAAAAATCATCTTGATGCAGAGCCGGATAAAATTAATAACAGCAAAAGAGAACCGATAGATAAGGAAAATGGTAAGAAAAAACCGGAAATTCATCATCAAAGATCCATGCATGGTCCCCTTGATATCGAAGAACTTCGGTCAGACAACCAGGTTATGCGCGCCCTTGATATCCTTACAGGTTATGAAATTTTAAAGGGTGCTGGGGGACGGTAGTATTATAAATGGCTAAAAGAAAAACAGGAAGGAAAAAAAAAGGAAAAAAAACGTCCGAAAGGGACATAAGTCAAAAGACGTATCTTAAAAGAATTGTTGCAGGATTAGCTTTTCTGATACTTTTTGTTATAGCAGCCGGATTGCTTGCGCATCACTTAATAATACGCAAACAACCCGTATATCGTGAGGGGTCTGCAAAAAAAAACGGGATTCATAGCCAGACTCATATCCAGACACACAAAAAACCGGTTCATAAAAAGCCGGTTCATAAAAAGCCTGCTTTTGAAATCTATCCAAAAGAAAAAATACCTTTTCGCAAACCAATAATATCCAAACCTGAAGTTATTGCGCCAAAAAAATTACCTAAAGTCGCCATTATTATTGATGATCTTGGATATAATAAGGTTATAGCAGAAAAATTCTTAAAGTTAGACGCCGCTTTTACTTTTTCTTTGCTTCCTCACAGTACTTTTCAGGAAAGCATTGTCAAGGCAGCTAACGCAAAGGGAATTGAGATCATGCTCCATCTGCCGATGGAACCGATTGAATATCCTGAGATCGACCCAGGTTTCGGAGCGCTTCTTACTGCAATGTCTCCCGATCAGCTCATCGATCAACTCAAAAAAGATCTGGAAGCTGTTCCTTCAGCCAAAGGGGTCAACAATCATATGGGCTCAAAAATGACTGCTGTCTCCGCACAGATGTATCAGGTATTTTCTGTTTTGAAAAAGAAAGATCTCTTTTTTATCGACAGCCTTACAACACCTAAAAGTCTTTGCAAACCATCGGCCCGTCTATTTCAAGTTCCTTTTGCTCAAAGAGATATATTTCTTGATCATATTCAAGAACCTGATTTTATTCGCAAGCAGATAAAAACTCTGGTTCGTATTGCCGACAGTCATGGTGAGGCCGTAGGAATAGCACACCCATATGAAATTACATATGATATCCTTCGTGAACTGCTTCCCGATTTACAAAAAAAGATTCTCCTTGTTCCTGCATCAGAAATTGTACACATTGTCGAATAAGGAACGTAGATGAAATAACGTTGTTATAAAGAGCCTTGCCGCTCCCAAGTACAAGGAGGGAAATTTTAAGTTGGGAAAAGGCATAGCTGAAAGACTATCGCAGACTCAAATGTTTCCGCTTCTCAATAGAAAAAGGCTTGATGAACTGTATGTGCGATATAACCGGCGCGAGTTCGTTCATCCTGACCCGCTTGAATTCCTATACAATTATAAAGATATTCGTGACCGTGAAATAGTGGGACTTGTTGCTTCGTCACTTGCTTACGGCAGGGTTGCCCAGATACTCAAAAGCGTTTCTTCCGTTTTTGAGCGAATGTCTTCGCCATTGATATTTTTGAGACATGCTTCACGGAAGTCACTTCTTAAGACATTTAAAGGTTTCAAACACAGATTTACCACAGAAGAAGAAATTGCCATGATGTTCTTTGGGATTAAGCGGGTTATCGAGCGTTACGGTTCTCTTCATGCGTGTTTTACATCCTGTATGAATGATGGTGATGATAACATCATTCCGGCGCTTTCGGCTTTTGTAAAAGAATTGATTGCCGAGTCTGGCAGACGGCGTAATAGCCTCTTGCCATTACCGACGCGCGGAAGTGCATGCAAGCGCCTTCACCTTTTCCTGCGCTGGATGGTAAGAAAGGATGATGTAGATTCCAGGGGGATGGGATAATGTGTCCATGTCTAGGCTGATAGTTCCTCTTGATACCCATATGCACAGAATTTGTCGTGCATTCAAACTGACAAAGCGAAAACAGGCAGACATGCGCGCCGCTACAGAGATAACCGCTGCATTCAGAATGATCGCTCCTGAAGATCCGGTTAGATATGATTTTGCTCTTACGAGGTTAGGGATTCGGGATGATACGGACATGGCCGCATTTTTGAAACAATGCGGCGTTATGCCTCTATCCTGATTCGTGTCTGAACGAAAACCCTGCAACTTGAGTCAAACGGATACCCGATTTTGTAAGCGTTCACAGGCACTGTGCATATGCACGTTTTCAGGGCAACCAACATAGCAACACTATAAGTTGATTACCCCGAAAACGCACATCTACAGCACCTGTAAAAGCTTACGTATTGGGAAGTAGCCTTGTTTTGCTACCAGTTCTCCCGTGAACGGATACCCGATTTTTATATGCTCAAGTTTTTTATTTTCCGGTTTATCAAGAAATAATCGAACACAAGCCGTGTCAAAATAAGAGCTGTAAACATGCTGGCAATTACACCAAGGCTTAATGTTACGGCAAATCCTTTAATGGGACCTGTTCCGAACTGGAAGAGAACAAGCGCAGCAATAAGTGTTGTAACATTTGCATCAAGAATAGTAAGAGTCGCCTTACTATAACCTGCATCTACGGCTGAGCGTAGTGTCTTGCCAAGGTTCATCTCTTCCCTGATGCGTTCAAATATAAGAACATTAGCGTCTACAGCCATCCCTATGGTAAGTATGATTCCTGCAATGCCTGGAAGCGTTAAAGTGGCCTGGAAGCCGGCAAGCCCTCCGGCAATAAGTATAACGTTAAGGATCAGTGCAATGTTCGCAATAAGACCTGAACCCTTGTAATAGATAACCATAAATAGTATTACAAGAATACCTCCTATGCACATAGAGATAAGTCCTTTGTTAATTGAATCAGATCCAAGAGAAGGACCGACGGTCCTTTCTTCAATGATATTGACCGGAGCCGGAAGAGCGCCTGCGCGAAGTATGATTGCAAGATCATGCGCTTCATCCGCTGTAAAATTTCCTGTAATGCGAGCAGCGCCTCCTGTAATTTTTTCTTGAATAACCGGTGCCGAATAAACCTTTTTATCTAAAACAATTGCGAGTCGTTTTTTAACATTTTCTTCCGTTATTTTTGCAAAGAGCTTTGCCCCTTTCTTGTCAAAATCAATAGAAACATAAGGTTCATTGTATTGTGAATCTATCTGAACCCTTGCATCTGTTAGATATGCTCCCGTTAAAAGGGTCCGCTTCTTTACAAGATAGGGAATTTTTGTAATGCGCATTGTTACAGGATCTTCCTTAACCTCATAAAGTATTTCACTTCCCGGAGGAATATTTCCTTTTAATGCGATATTTAGATCATGTATTTCATCCAGCAGTTTAAACTCTAAAAGAGCTGTTTTTCCGATCAGATCCTTGGCTCTTTTTGTATCCTTAATCCCTGGAAGCTGTATAAGTATACGCCTTTCACCCTGTTGACGAATATCCGGTTCACTTACGCCAAACTGGTCAATGCGGTTTCTTATCGTCTCAAGAGCCTGCTGCGTTGCCAATTTCTTGATAAGTCCGGTCTCCTCAGCGGGAAGATCTAAAACAAAGGTGAGAATTCCGTTATCTTCCGATCTTGAAAGCATGCGTAGATCCTTAAATTCCTTATTAAGGAGACTCTCAAATTCGTCGATGTTGTCTTTTTTGTCCTGTAGCTTGAGCGATATCCTGGTACCTTCAACCCTGTCTATACCGCTATGCATGATATGCTCTTTTTTGAGGAGGCTGCGAAGTTCCTGCGCTATACGCTCTATTGTACTTTCTACGGCCTTTTCCGTATCAACCTCAAGAGCAAGATGCATGCCACCCTGAAGATCAAGACCGAGGTTTATCTTCTTATGCGGCCACAAGTCGGGCTTTATTGTAGGAAGAATATATATAACAGCAGTTATAATAACTGTAAAAACAGCAATAAGTTTCCATGAAAAATTCTTCAATTACCTGTTTCCTTTCATGAACTCAAGTGATCTAAATGACTCGAAAAAAATAAATTGTTCAAGATAGCGCTTATATTCAGGAACATGGACAAAATAACTTCCCCGGGCAGGTGCATAGATTTGAGCAGGATTTGTTTGACCTGCCCATAACCTGTAACCCGCATAACCTCGTAGGGGCAAATCCCGCATAACCTCGTAGGGGGCAATCCCTTGTGGTTGCCCCATTTGAGCAGCAGATATGAGTACCACAACTTCAGGCACTTTTGCCAAACTATTTTGATTTTTCTTAAATCTTAAATCTTAAATCTTCTTTGTTTTTTCCGGCTTATTTTGCAATAAAGTTTGACTCAATCCAACTACATTACTGCGATTAATTTTTATACGAACCTTGTCTGCTATTTCCATCTTTACCGTGAGATCATCCAGACTCGCAATTAACCCGTGGATACCTCCACTTGTTACTACGCGATCCCCCCTTTTAAGATTTTTGATCATTTCACGATGTTTTTTTGCTTTTTTCTGCTGGGGGCGAATAAGAAGAAAATAGAATATGGCAAACATAAGAATAATGGGAATAAATGATGCAAATCCGCCTGCTCCCTGTCCGCCTGCTCCCCCCTGACCCATTGCATAAGCTATACTAATCAAGATAAACCTCCATGTGCAATTAGGAACGGGAAAGTTATTTCTTTCCCGTTCATTACGATTATTATATGTTAAATTCTAAAGGTCCCATTCCATTTCAGCAGAACCTGTTACACCTGTTATAACAAGCTTGATAGAAGAGATACTGTCGTTAAGTATAATCTTTTCAGTTCCGGGAAATTTTACAGGGAACCTGACAAGATAGACTGATTTCCATATGTTAATATAAGGAAAAAAGTGACTTATTCTGGCGTCGATCTTTTTTATTTTTCTGATTTCAACCGGTTTTATCCGGTCTTTTTCGCCTGTTGCAAGATAGATTTTCCAGATAGAATCTTTCTTGCCGAAATCATTGTGCTTTTTGTCCGGCACATATGCTGTTACTACAAAATCATTGTAAGCAGCAAAAGCATCTTCCTGATCTTTTATCAGTTTTTTCTTCTCCGCCTTTGCAAGCTTGTAGGTTCTGGCATACTCGTTTGAATAGGCATTTCTGAACTGGGACGATTTGTAAGTGGCGGCAACTATCAATTCAACATCAAAGCCTTTGTAAATACGAGCTTCCCTGGTCCAATCCATAAGCGCTGCTTTATAGGAACTGCCACGATATGGATCAATCGATGCTTTAAACCGCTCTATTGGTTCAAAAGCCCGGCATCCCTGACAAAGGACAAGAATGATCAAAAACAAAAAACCATTCAAGATGCGCTTTTTCCCGTTAGTTGTCATTTATACACTACCCGTAAAATTCCATCCACAGATTTCCCACAGATTTAACAGATTTCCGCAGATTATTCAAATAGCCGGCACACAGACCGACCATACCATATTAAATTCCTCAAATTATCCATCCAAATCATCTAATACTTAAATACTTAAATACTTAATACTTAAATCCCTAAATCCCAAACACACGATCAAAAATGGCGCCAATATACTTTAAATGATAACCTGCGTCAAATATTTCTTCAATTTTTTCCTGTCCGAGCCGGTCGCAAATCTTTTTGTCCTTCATGATCAGCTCCTTGAAATCCATTTTATCCTCCCACACCCGCATGGCCTGCGTTTGGACCATTTTATAAGCATCTTCCCGACTCACACCGGATTCAGCAAGAGCCAGCAGTACCTGTTGTGAAAAGATCAGTCCATTCAGCAAACCTAAATTTTCTTCCATTTTTTTTGGATATACAACAAGATTATTAATAATGCCCGTGAACCTGTTTAGCATATAATCCATAAGTATTGTGCTGTCAGGCGCTATAATCCTCTCCACAGAGGAATGGCTGATGTCTCGTTCATGCCACAGAGGCATGTTTTCCAGCGCTGCCATGGCATTTGAACGCACAACACGGACAAGGCCGCAAAGATTCTCGGAACCTATTGGATTCCGCTTGTGAGGCATAGCTGAAGATCCTTTCTGTCCCTTTGAAAAGTACTCTTCCACCTCAAGGACTTCAGTTCTTTGCAGATGTCTTATTTCAAGAGCCATCTTTTCAATGGAAGATGCCATGATAGCCAGGACTGTAAAATATTCAGCATGCCTGTCCCTTTGAACAATCTGGGTTGAAGCGGGAGCAGGTTTAAGATTCAGCTTTTTACATACATATGCTTCTATGTTCGGTGGAGTATTAGCAAATGTGCCTACGGCTCCTGAAATTTGCCCAAAACTTATAGTTTCAACAGCGCGCTCAAATCTTTCCCTGTTGCGACGCATCTCATCGTACCAAACCGCCAGTTTCAGGCCAAAGGTGATCGGTTCCGCATGGATACCGTGGGAACGTCCGATCATGACTGTATCCTTATGCTGCATCGCCTTTTCTTTTATGGCAGTTAAAAGGTTTTCACAGTCCTGCAAAATAATTTTGCCTGCCTGCCTGAGAAGATATGCCATGCTGGTATCAAGAATATCAGAAGAGGTAAGACCCATATGAATGTATCTTGAATCATGACCGACATGTTCTGCAACATTTGTCAAAAAAGCAATTACGTCATGTTTTGTTTCTGCTTCAATCTCCTCAATTCTTTCAACAGAAAAATCAGCCTTTTTTCGGATATTTTCAAGCGCTTTTTGAGGAATCTTTCCGTCTTCGGCCATGGCCTCACAAGCTAATACCTCAACTTTCAACCATGTTTTATACTTGTTCTCATCAGTCCAGATATCTCCCATTATTTTTCTTGTATATCGTTTTATCATAATTTTATATTTCCATGTTGGTAGCTGGTAGCTTTAAGCTTCGAGCTTTAAATTTTGAGCTTCAAACTTACATCTCTGCAGGCATCCAGAGCGTCTCACCGTCAAAGTGAATACGATTTACATTGCTGCAATCAATTTGTTCCAGAAGCACAAAAATTCTATTCATATTATAAACAACAATTTTGTTCAAGGGAATGATCAGGTTAAGATCAACATCAAGTTTACGTTCCCTGATGTTGTATATGGAAACCACATTTTCAGAAAATTTCAAAATCTTGCCCATACCGGAGCTAAAGCCCAGTTTGTCCGGTTCGTCTGCCATGGGTAAAATAGAAATACCTTTGTGATCAAAGTAGTCTTTCATGAATTTAAAATGTATGTTCCAGATATTGTCTCCACGACGGACTATATACACACCAAACTCTTCCGCCTTTTCGCCTGAATCTGCTGTGGTAAATCCAACATCTTTTTCTATGATATCGTTACTTTTAAGGCGCATTTTCTCAATAATTTCCTGCATAGGAACTATTGAGCTACCAATCTTGATAGATTCGTCGGACTTGGCAATAATATCGATCCCTTTTTCAATTCCATATTTTTCCTTGCGCTTTTGCATAGTCATCTGAAGCTCTTTGTCTTCTTTGAGCTTATTGTAATCTATAACGGGCTCGGGTTTTACAGGAATACAAACTGCTTTTTCAGACAAGTTTTTTTCAACAGGTTTCGTCCCCTGTTTTAGCCAAAACCACCAACCTGCAACGGTTGCCGTAATAACCATTATGCAAATTATAACGATTCCCAAGACTTTATTTGATCTGCTGACATTTTTTCTAGGCATATTTCCTCCATGGCGCTGATGTTTTGTCAAAAATTCGCAATCACATGCAAAAAAGACTCTTTTTAAATGCGCATCCTTTTTTATTTTTCACAAATAATCTTGCTTTCCCCTGGAATCATTACACTATCCCCTTCTATCGTGATGGAAAGATCACGTCTTACTTCCAGATCAAGAATTTCCTTCCGCTTTTTATTTAAAAGATAGTCGGCGACTTTAACAGGAACTACCCCTTTTACTCTGGTGATTTCGTGTTGTAAAGTTTTGAGATGGAGTTCGCGCAAAAAACCAAGGACCAGAGTCTCGGTAGATGGAATCAGTCCTTTTCCATTGCAATGGGTGCAGGATTCAAAACCGCCGAATTCAATAGATGGTCTGAGTCTCTGTCTTGACATTTCAACAAGTCCAAACTTGGAAATTCTACCGACTTTTATTTTGGCTTTGTCCCCCTTTACATGAATTTTTATGGTCTTTTCAACTTTTAGTTTATGCTTTGAATCCCTCATATCAATAAAATCTATTACCACAAGTCCTCCCAGATCTCTTAATCGCAACTGACGGGCAATCTCTTCCGCCGCCTCAACATTGGTCATAAGCGCTGTCTGCTCAATAGATTTTTTTTGGGTTGCTTTGCCTGAATTGACATCTATGGAAACCATAGCTTCGGTTTGCTCTATTACAATCGAACCGCCGGATTTTAATTTAACACGACTTTTAAATATAGATGCGATCTGGTCTTCGAGCTGGTATTTTGTGAATATCGGCTTGGCTCCTTTGTGGAGCTTAACAATCTTGGTATGCTTTGGAGATATAACATTGACAAAGTCTTTGGCTTCACGATGCACCGTTGCATTATCTACAAGGATTTCAGTTATATCAGGAGTAAAATAATCCCGTATGGATCTTAAAACAAGGTTCCTTTCCTTGTAGAGAAGCGCTGGAGCTTTCTCATCTATAACCTTTTTTTTGATGTTTTTCCAGAGCCGCAATAGATAGCTCATATCTTGAGATATAAGCGTTTTGGTGCAATCCACCCCGGCAGTACGAACAATAATGCCAAACCCTTCTGGAACTTTTAGCTTGCTGATAATTTCTTTCAGCCGTTTTCGTTCATCTTCATCTTCTATTTTACGTGATATACCCCGGTTTTCGCTTCCAGGCATAAGAACTATGAATCTTCCCGGAAGAGATATAAAAGTTGTAAGCATCGCTCCTTTTTTCATGAATGGATCTTTTGCGATCTGCACAACAAGTTCCTGGCCTCGTTTGACTATATTTTTTATAGAACGGTCTTTTGAGAGACTTTCCTGAAAATAGTCGCTGTGGATTTCATGCTTTTGCAAAAATCCATGCCGCTCTGCACCGTAATCAACAAATGCTGCTTGAAGGCTTGGTTCAACAGTGGAAATGACGGCTTTGTAAATGTTGCCATGAGTAATTTCTCGCGCAGCGCTTTCAATATGAAATTCTTCCAGCTTACTGTCTTTTACTTTTGCAATTCTGCATTCTTCAGGATCTACCGCGTTAATAAGTATTTTGCTGCTCATAATGTAATTCTCTTTTTTTATAACTTTCTTTTTTATATCGGTCGAGTAGTTAACTGCTCGACTATTTACAGACCTTTTAGCCTGAATTGTTACTTCATCTATATTTCTTAGCACATTTTTCGATAATATGAAAACTTAAATAAATCAATTAGGGTTCGCACAAAAATAAGTTCGCAATTTTAAACGTTGAGGCGCGCGTCTGGCAAGGCGTGAAAGTGCAGGAATATCAGGATATTTCTATCTTTCGCAACGCAGCCAGGCGGAATGCATCTGCGCTTAAAATGTGAAGTTATTTTTGTGCGAGTCCTTAAAATATTAAGCCAACTGATTCTGCTTTAAAAAATAACGCACAACAAATCCTGATAATTTCAGGGATGCCTGAAAGGAAGCGGGTGTTGATCAGCAATGTTCCTTAATGGCAGTTATTTCGTCCATGTTCCTTACTTATTGTTTTTACAATAGAAAAATCGCAAAAATAAGAGAAAAATCGACCTGCCCAAATTTAATTAAAACTCGTAACCTTGGGAAATTCCATTAAATATTCCATAATGAGAATTGCTGCTTATCCCTGAATCAGTTTTACATTTCTTTTTTTTTATGTTAGGAGCGTGGACGAAATAACTTTCGCAGGCAGGCGCATAGATTGCAACTTATAATAAATAAGTAAGCGTTCACAGGCACTGCATATGCACGTTTTCAGGGCAATCAACATAGCAAATCTATAGTTGATTGCCCTGAAAACGCACATCTACAGCGCCTGTAAAAGCTTACATGTTGGGAAGTAGCCTTGTTGTGCTACCGATTCTCCCGTGAACGGTTACATAAATAATATCCGCATATTGATTTATAAATGACTTCTAATAATGTCAAAATATCCGTGACAATACTCGGTTCAGGCACCTGTGTTCCTTTGCTCAAAAGAAGTTCTTGTTCTGTGTTAATAGAAATAGGCAGCGCAAATCTGCTGTTTGATTCAGGGCCAGGCACCATGAGGAGGCTTCTTGAAGCCGGAAAAACGATTTTCGATATTTCTTTTATTTTTTTCAGTCACTTGCATCCTGATCATACAGGTGAACTGGCTACATTTTTGTTTGCCACAAAGTACCCTGACATGAATCAGCGGCAAACTCCTCTGACAATTGTGGCAGGAAAAGGCTTTTTAGAATTTTATAACGGACTGAAGAAAGTCTACGGCAATTGGATAGAACTGGCTCCCGATGTTTTAAATATTATTGAACTTGATAATAAAACTCAAGATATTTGCAAGTTTGATAATTTTACCGTAGAATCACTTCCTGTCGAACACAATGATGAGAGTTTAGCTTATCGGATAAACATTTCCGAGGGAAAATCGGTTGTTTATTCAGGCGATACTGATTTTTCCGATAACCTTGTTATTCTGGCAAGGGATACGGATCTTTTGATTTGCGAATCCGCTTTTCCCGATAAATTAAAGGTAAAAGGGCATTTGACCCCGTCTCTGGCAGGCAAGATTGCAACACTAGCAAATGTTCGCAAACTGGTACTTACTCACTTTTATCCTGAATGCGATGAAGTAGATATTGAAAGGCAGTGTCGCAAAACCTATACAGGTCATCTTGTTCTTGCAGAAGATCTTATGAAGTTACAACTAAAGTGAGCTAAGGGTTCGCACAAAAATAAGTTCGCAATTTTAAGCGTTGAGGCGCCCGTCTGGCAAGGCGCGAAAGCGCAGGAATATCAGGATATTCCGAGCTTTCGCAACGCAGACAGGCGGGATGTATCGACACTTAAAATGCTAAGTTATTTTTGTGCGAGCCCTAAGGAACGTGGATGAAATAACTTCCGCAACCATGCATCACAGCTTCAGGCCATATTTGCCCAATCTCAAATCGCAAAAGTTGAAGGAATAGCAGGCTATTTTGATACTTTATGAAGAAGTTATTTCGTTCCCATTTCATATTTTACCCATTAGCATCTTGACATGCATTAAATATCCGTATATTTTAAATGCATTATAAACATTGCAGAATGTTTTGATAAACATCAAATCTTGATAAACTTGCATAAAAATTTCCTTTTTTTGACAAAATAATTCAGAATAAATATAAGCTTTCAGATAATTCATTTCATAAAAATCAAGGGAACGCTTCGAACAAGACGCATATGATATTGAAAAGTTCGACCAATAACGCAAAGAAATTATTTATCTAAAAAGTCTGTAAAATTTTGTTCATCCTGTTTAAAAAATCCCACTGAAAATGACTAACTTGTTTTAGGAGACACTATGGCATTAACCAAAAATGATATTGTTGAAAAAATACACGAACTGGGCTTTACCAAGAAAAAATCTGTTGATATCATCGAATCCTTATTGGAACTTATTAAAAATGTGCTGGAAAAAGGTGATGATGTCCTGATTTCTGGATTTGGAAAATTTTGTGTAAAGAATAAAAAGAAACGGAGGGGGCGAAATCCTGCCACGGGTTCTGACCTTATGTTGAGGAAAAGAAAAGTTGTTACATTTAAGTGTTCAGGAAAGTTAAGAAATAAAATTAACAACCGGATATGATAGGAATGAGAACAAAATATTTTCAATAAGGAACGTGGACGAATTAACTTCCGCAAGTAGGCGCATAGATTTAGATCGGATAAAGGCGGCCTGAAGCTGTGATGCATAGTTGGGGAAATTATTTTGTCCACGTTCCTAACCTTGCACTTGATTGAAAAGTAGCAACGGCATCCTGCCGCTGATTTAAGAGGCTTAAAGCCTCTTTTGCAATAATTATAAAAGACCGGTTACAATTTTTAGCTCCAATAAAAGCGCCAACTACTTTTGCCCTGAAAACGTGCATATGCAGTGCCTGTGAACGCTTACAATCTTTTAAATATCCGCGTTGAGCCATACAAACTGATAAGGATTTAATAAAAATAAATCCGTAGCAAATTCCTTTCCGGTTAAAAGGTCTTTCATATGAGAAGGCAAACTTTTTCCTGACAAGGATACAAAAATATGTTTTGATGAAATATTTGTTAAAGCATATATAGCTTGATCGTCACAATACCTTGCTATGCCAAACACTTTGTGGCCGATTTCCAGTACTTCAAATGAAGAATTTGGATGAAAAGCTTGCTGTTTTTTTCTGATTTTGATCAACTCAATATAAGGAAAAAAAATCCTTGAGCGAAAAGTTTCATGATCTTCCAGCTCTGACAATACATTATTGACTTGCACTTTTTCTCTGTTTATTGTTCTCGCCCTCTGTGTATACGCCACCCCCTCTTCCCAGTTATGAGAACCAAGTATGCTGTGAACATATACTGCGGGCACTCCCGGAAGAACAAGCTGTATCGCCTGTGTAGCAAGAAATCTGCGGGCATGATAAGTATCAACTTCGATATCTTTATTCAGCAAAGCATCAACATAGGTAATATTCATCTCATATGGACTCTCGGAACCATCTGAATTTTTCTTATATGAAACATATCCGCCATTTTTTTTGACAAGTTTGACAAGCCAATCTATTTCTTTCCTTGGCAATATCCCTTCAAGCGGACGCAGACCAATGCCATCGTGGGAGGCTGTAAAGTTGAAAAAAGTATTTGTTCCGGATTGTAATTGAAGTCCCTTTGCCCATTCGGATAGAAACGTTGAATCTTCCTTTGCAAAAGAATAAAAAAGCAGCGGAGGAAGAGTAAAGTTATAAACCATCTGCGCTTCATTTCGACCATCCCCAAAATAACTTATATTTTCGTTATGCGGTACATTTGTTTCTGTAATAATCAGAACATCAGGAGCAACAATATCTAATATTTTACGAAAAAGCTTAACTATATCATGTGTTTGATTTAAGTGAACACAGGTTGTGCCGATTTCCTTCCATAAGTACGCAATTGCATCAAGACGTATAATTGTTGCGCCATGCTGCACATAAAAAAGAAGGACTTCAATCATTTTCTCAAGAATATCCGGACTCTTAAAATTTAGATCGATCTGATCAGAACTAAAAGTTGTCCACACGTTAGCAATCTTATCGGATTTTTTTTTAAATTTAGTTAAAAGCGGTAGCGATCTTGGTCGTGTAACCTTAGATAAATCAATTGAAGGGTCTACTTCAATAGCAAGTTCTCTAAAACCTTTTTCCTCTTCTAAATATTTTTCAAACCAGTTGCTCTTAGCAGAAATATGATTTAGCACAAGATCAAACATGAGCCGAAAATCGCTGCCGAGCATATTTATATCTTTCCAGAATCCAAGATCAGGATTAACAGAAAAAAAGTCAATGATGGAAAAACCGTCGTCCGATGAAAATGGATAAAACGGGAGTATGTGTATTGTTGAAAATACTCCTTTTAAGTATTTATTCGCAAATTTATGAAGAGTATCCAGAGGAACTTCCCCATTTTTATTTAAAGAATCACCATAAGTTATCAAAACTATATCTTTTTGGGAAAAATAGTCTTGCGTCTCTTTTTTTTTGATTGGAAATTTTTCTATCAATGGAAGAATTTTATTAAAAGCCAAAGATCCTTTTTTTGTGCCATATATCCTTTTTAATATACTCTCAATACCGTCAGCTTCTTGCATTATTTTTTACCTTCCCGCAGTATCAATACTTTCTGTTTCTGCTCAAAGAACTTATAGTTTTTTGTAACCGTTCACGGAAGAACCGGTAGCATAACAAGGCTACTTCCCAACATGTAAGCTTTTGCATGCGCTGTAGATGTGCGTTTTCTTAGATAATCAACTATAGTTTGTTATGTTGGTTGCCTAAAAAAACGTGCATATGCAATGCCTGTGAACGCTTTTTTTAACATATAAGACAGAGTATTACAAGAAAAAGCCACATGCCGCAGTACCCTTTTTGTTGTTTTGGTGATCTGCCGCGTTTTTTCTTTGGTTTTGCCCTGAGAAAAACTTCGTGACAGAACTTTCCATTGTTGTTAAGACTTCAGGTGAATAGTTATTTTAGGCTACCAACGTAAAGCGGGACACTTTCGGTCATTTTTGCTTTACGAAAATCTCACAATCAAGCAAAAGATAAGGGGTTGTTAACTGATTGAATTTACAGGCTGTCCTGCCTTACGTTGATATTCCTTTTCTTTATAATTTGCAAAAAATTATTCCATAATTAGAATTGCTGATAAAAGTCTGCTTGGAAAGATAAAACCGCAGCGAAAAAGCAGGATTAATGCTTTTCAAACAGGCTCTAAAAAAACAGGAGATAGTTATGAGCTATTGGAGAGGCCATTATCCGTCTTATGTATCTGTTGCAGAGAAAAAAGCAAAAGCAGCCAAAAAGCTGAAGCGGCTTAAAAAGAAAAATCCCGATATTAAACCGGTTATTATCGAAGGGAAAGCTATTGCCTTATCGTGGTGGGGCAAATCATGGAACAAGAATCTTGAGCGGTATGCAGATTATACCAATAGAATCGGTCGGGGACGGAGTTATGTCCGTCATGGAGCGGTGCTGGATCTTCAGATAAATTCAGGAAAAGTCAAAGCGCTGGTTCAAGGGACAAGAGCAAAACCATATTCTGTGAGTGTTAAAATAAAGGCGATTAACGAAAAGATCTGGCAGAAAATTAAAACCGCTTGCGGAGGTAAATTGGATTCTTTGCAGGAACTTTTGGAGGGAAAATTCCCAAAAGCATTAAGTGATATCTTTATGGAACAGGGCACTGGTTTGTTTCCGTCGCCAAAAGAAATAGAATTTTCTTGCAGTTGTCCCGACTGGGCATCCATGTGTAAACATGTGGCTGCCGCTTTATATGGCATAGGCGCAAGACTTGATGAAGATCCTGGTTTATTTTTCAAGCTCAGAAAAGTCAAAATGAAGGATCTGGTAACCGAGGCCGTGGAAAACAAGACCCGTAAACTGCTCGAAAAGGCCAAAAAGAAAACAAAAAGACTCATTGCAGAATCAGATCTGGCTGATGTATTTGGCATTGATATGGAAGAACCCGTTGTTCCCATTAAAAAGAGTACTGAAAAGAACTCTAAAAAAAGCGCTAAAGTTACAAAAAAATCGGTGAAAAAGAAAAAACCGTCTGTCCGTGTGTCTGAGAAAACTAAAGCTAAATCCAAAATTGACAAATCCGGAAAAAAAACCGCTGCAAAACGAACCGCCCCCAGAAAAAAAGCTGAATCTAAATTTGACATAGTTATAAGAAATGTCAGGAGCAGCAAAAAAGGCATAACTGTCGCGCTTATTAAAGAAAAGACAGGATTTGATGACAAACAGATACGAAATTGTATTTACAAAGCTAATAAACAGGGCAAGATCAAGAGACTGAAAAGAGGCGTTTATGCATCTTCACAGGGCTCGTCGTCACAGGGCTCGGAAAAAAAATAAGTTGGTCATTTTGAGCGTAAATTTGCCGTAGATTTAATTGATCTGATTGAGCAAAACCGCTACAGAAAAATAGGCTTCGTCCCAGAGAAATAGGCTTTGCCTTTATGCTACCGGTTCTTCCGTGAACGGTTACACAACGTGTTACTATCCTTGTTTTCATACCTTGCCTGTTGTCATCAATTGAAGATGTCTGGACATATAGGCAAATTTGTAAAGGTAGTTTAAATTGCCGTCAATAGTTACGTCCTGCCTCAGGATTGAACCAAGAATATCAGGTTTTGGCGAAAGGAGATAGTTCATGAGCGCTTTTGCATTTTTGAAAGTTACGTTTACATCTGTCTGATCTATCTCTTTTTCATATACTCTCATTCTGTTTTTTTTGAAAATAGCGGCTACAGTAATATCGTTATCCTTGCTTCTGAAAAAGTATCTCCCCTTAAAACCTTTTATGTTTTTCTTGAAATCCTTATTTAATAACAAAACCAGACTCATCAGTTTCAGCAGCAACTCAAGAAACTCCTCTGCAAATTCGGATTTTATGCATTCAAGAAATTTTTCATTTATCTTCCTTGCTCTCAGCTCACGAAGTAAAATCATATTAAGAATTTTTTCCAGCATTAGCGCCCTTCGGTTCGGGCTTTTAAAGTGCCTGAAACCTAACCCTGGTGCAACTTGTTAATAACGCAACAGTAAACACCGTAGTGAACGGCCTCCGTGCCGTTAACTGGCAATAGGGAACGGCAGAGACGCCGTTCCCTACACTCATTTTTCACTCGTTCCCAGGCTCTGCCTGGGAACGCATCTCTTGAGGCTCTGCCTCATAAAGTAACTGTATTTATATGAGGCAGAGCCTCAACAAGACATTCCGTGGCAGAGCCACGGAACGAGTGAAAAAAAATTCACCTATATCCTATGATACTGAATTCATTAAGCTTAAAATGGAAATTTCTATACTACAAATTTAATTGCCCGCTGTTCCAGGTTAATTTCATCAGGTTAATTTCATCAGGTTAATTTAAGAGCCAACTTTTGATTTGGGAAACGGAATAGCCTTTCCGCTTCTTATGTTGTATGCTGTTCTTGTGATAATCTCGTCTTTCATTGCTTTGTTCAAGTCATTAAAGTATGCCGAATACCCGGAAACCCTTATTATAAGTTCAGGATACTTGTCAGGATTATCCCTGGCATCAATAAGATCCTCGTAGGACATGATATTAAACTGTATATGGAGTCCGCCATAACGGAAATATGCCTCAACAGCCTGTCCGAATATCTTGATATCTTCTTTTCCCTCAACAAACGGATATTTGAGGTTAAGCGCCTCGCCGCCTGGTATGCATACGCTTTCCAGCTCGCCTACTGCTTTAAGGCATGTCGAAAAGTCTTTGGCTGCCTGTGACACCGGAGTAATGCCGCCGGCAAATACCTGGTTTGCCTTCCTGCCGTTCGGAAGAGCTCCGGACAGTTTTCCTTGACCAGCGTGATTTGTCATGGTCCAATAACCAGGTCTGTACTTTCCGCCTCTGTAATTAGTGTGGCTCTGGTAAAAATCATACAAAAAACGGATTAGATTTCGGGCGTTTTTTTTCGCTACAGGATCTTCGGTTCCGTATTTGGGAGTTTTGTTGAATAGATACGCGTGAAGTTTTTCATAGCCCGCAAAATTTTTCTCAAGTGCTTTCGTGAGTTCATCAAAACTGCATTTCTTGTCGAGAAATACTCCTTTTTCGATAGCGTTCAGGGAATCTACCGTATCGGCAAATCCGATATGTGTAGCTCCCGATGAATTATAAAGAGCCCCTCCGAATATAAGGTCTTTACCACTTTCCATTGGGCCTTCAAAAAATGAGGAAAGGAGGGGAGAAGGTAGAATTTCCTGGGTTTCGGGTACAAGATTGGTGTTGCCATTGAGCTTCAGCCAGAAGCATCCGACCAGTTCTATGGCTTCTTTTACAGTCAATATTCCCTTATCAATATCTTCTTTATAGTACTTATTGAGTATCTGGTCCAATCTCCCGGGACTCATGGCCATATTGATATTCTCTGCGTGTATTGCCACCTGTATCAACCAGATGGAGTTTATGGCCTCCCTGAAAGTTCTTGCGGGTTTTGCAGGCACTTGATTGCATACCTCTGCCATCTTTTGAAAGTTCTTTTTTTTAAATGAGTCTTGTTCCTTTTCGGCAAGCCCGGCCGCTTTTTTGCCAAGATTCTGAGCGTATGCTATAACCCCCTTCATCGCTATCTGTATGGCCTGGTAAAATTCAAGCTTGCGTTTATTTTCTTTAGAGATATTTTCATAGTTCTTTAATTTTATCTCTTCTAAAGCAGCCTGTTTAATGATGTATTCTACTCCTTTATCAAGGGCTGTCATGTAATAAGGTACTGTGTGAGAAATACAGCCCGCCTTGCTTGCAATAAAAAAGACAATACGTTCAAATATTCCCATACATTCAGGATTATTGTATTTTTTTCTTGTATGTTCAAGAATATTACGTTCCATCCAGTAGGGATAAATGTCAAAGTTTAACTCCTTGGCCTCTTCTTTAGAAAGTATCAGCGGATTCTTTTCTCTTGTGCTTATAGTATCGAGTTCCGGCCAGATTGTCATGCCCGTCCATTCCGGATAGACCGGCGCGCCGAAAGGCTTGGAGGTGGTGGTTCCAGCCAAAAGATTATCATCAAAAAAAAGAGGGGCTTTTCTGGAGAGAAAATACTTTGCCGCATTGGCATACCTGATTTCAGCCGACTCTTCAGCAGAAGCCATATCCCTTAAATACTCGGTAAAATATTTTGCTCGCTCAATACAAACCGCAGGTTTTTTGCTTAAAAGTTCTTTTCTCAATCGTTTAAGGAGGGGCAGGTTTTCAAAAGAATATTCCTTTAGTTTGATGTCTTGCAAGGTAACTTTGTTCGTTGATTTCCCCCGATTTCCCCTCTGAATCTGAAGTCTTTGAAATAGTTGTACCCATGGGTTTTCCTCCTTTACTTGTGTCAAATCCTTTTTTTCCGTCCAATCGTCATCCAGAGGTTCAAGGTTCAGGGGTTTATCGAAACTTTGAATCCGTCAATGCCATAAAATTCAAAGTTCTTTGATTAAATCTAATACATGCGCAAAATGGGTTTTGGCAGCCAGATTAAAATGATGCCAGTGAGTATTGGCGAAGTTGGAACTCATGATAATTTCAGCGCCTTTTTTATCCAGAGCCTTATCTATCCAGTCGTGTTCCGAATACTTTGGCGTGGAGTCCATATTATTATCAATCAAAAAGTCATTAATTGCGGTTTTTCTTTTATTATAATCCGATGCATTAATAATCGTTTTGTAGCTTTTTTTTACATCGCTCCACCTGGGACCGCTTTTTGAGTTATTTCTAAGGGTCTTGTAGATTTCACCTGTGGCCTCAAAGGCTCTCTTCCGATTGTCAACTTTTTCTCCCAACCGGTGATCTGTCCATGTATCAGATATTATATCCGGTGAATGTCCGGCTTCTGCATGACCGATGTTGGGCGCTACAGATTTAAAAATATTATACCATGGATAAACTGAGTTCCAGTCCTGACGAAGGCCTGTAAAATTCTGGTGGGACCATGTATCTGCATAAGTGTGTAGCGCAATGCCTATCCTGTACGGATTATTATTTTTGAGAGCAGCGCCGAGCAGGGCTTTCGCATTATTGGAATTGGGAGTTGTGCTTAAGCTGTTTTTCTTTCCGTTTAATTCTACATTATTATCACCCGGGAGAAAATGAAACGGTGTATAAACATACTTTTGTACATATGAATCTAAAGATCTTGGGAAAGAGATTGGGTCATAATTGGATAATAGTATCCTTCATTTGCTTTGATTTTTTCGGGAAACATTGCCTTTTGTCCGTCAATAGAAAAGAATCCTTCATTGTTGTCATCGACAAATTGAGACGCATAAGCGATGATATCCGCTTTACCGTATCCAGTCATCTTTGCTATTGAATAAATAAGATTATAATGAAAATCTTTTTCCATGACTTACCTCCTTTGAGTTTTTGGTTTTGAGTTAAAAAAAGAAAGTTTTATTTTTTCAGGAAAGATTTTTTCTTTGCAGAGTTTATCAAAAAAGGTTTCAAGACTATTTATCTGTAATGGGCCAAGATCATAGCAGAGTTTATTATAATATTTTTTGCAAATATCAATATCAAGTCTGAATTTTTCCGAGGCTGATGCGGCGATTTGCTCTATATTTTGATTTCCTTGTCTTTTTGAAGCAAGAAAAAGTTCTATTATGGATGACACGGCTTCCGGTTTTTTGCCTGCAAAAGATTTCCGTACCGCCCACACGGCAAAAACAAATGGAAGACCGGTTAATTTTTCCCACATATCTCCAATGTCCAGTAGATGATCAAAGTGCGCACCCCATTTTTCTATAAGAGCAGCATCGCCTATAACAAGAACCGCGTCGGCATTTTTTTTCATATCTTCAGGGCTCTGGATTGTTCCTGTTTCAAAGAGCGGTTTTACTTTTTTTAATGCAAAAAAAAGTTTTAGAAACTCAGCGCCGGTCGCAGATGCGTCTGTTAGAATTACTTTTTTGTCTTTTAGCTTATCAAAAGGATACTTGCTGACGAGAATAACGCTCATGACCTCTCCAAAACATGCAATTGAAAGGTTCGGCAGCAACAGCCATTCATCCTGGTGTCGTGCATAAGCAACAGATGAGACAGGGCTTATATCAAGCTCACCTATTGCCATCATGTTATTCAAAACAGCCGGAGGCGCATTGACTATTTTGAGCCATGCCGGTTTTAAGCCATTGTCAAGTCCATAATATACAGGGGCGACGTTCATATAAGATATTCGTCCAACCCTGACGAAAGTCTCTTCGGAATTTTTCTTAAAATTACTTTTCATATTTTATTTACAATAGCTTCTAGAAGGCTTTGGTTGCTTGAAACATTTACCGGCATATAAACAAATGAACCGTATTTTCCAGGAGAGAGAGAACCGAATCTATCTTCAACGCCAAGCGCTTTTGCGCCATTTAGTGTTGCCATCGCCAGTATCTCGGCAGGCGGCAGAGAAGGAAATGCGCAGGACACATATGCCATTTCATCGAACATGCTTAATGACTCAACGCCGGCAAGGCTGTCCGTGCCCAAACAGGGTTTTATTCCTGCCTGAAGCATACCTGCAAGGTCAGGCAGTTTTTGATGAAGATTGCGGTTGCTCCTTAAACAAAGACATATATGAGCATTGTGGCGCAAAAGTATCTCAAAATCCTCTTTTCCAGCATGTATAAGATGAACGGCAATAGTATTTTCATCCAAAATTCCAAGACGTTCTAAATATCGTACAGGAGTTTCCGCCGGTAGGCCCCAGCTTGAAAAATCAATGGATCGTTCCGACAAAAAATCCGCCCATCGGCCCTTTCCTGTTGACAGGAACTCAAGTTCATCTTCAGATTCCGCAAGGTGTATGGAAAAGGGGAGATTATTTTTTTGCGTGATATTCTTTAAACCCACAATAAGTTTCGGAGACAAGGTATGCGGAGCATGTGCTGTCAGGGACATCACAATATCTCCTTTTTTTTCATTGCATTTGATTTTCGTATCGAAATTATCTCCAAGAAATTCCCTGAACCATACACCCGATAGACCGGAGTCTGACAGCATTTCCCATGTAATACCCAGTGTTGATATTTCCCCAACAACTTTGCATCCTGATTTAATCAGTTCCTTTATACCATCTTTTGCGCCGGCGCTGAGAACTTTTGTTCCTGCAGCCTCACGCTCTTTTATTAATTTTTTGATCCAGAACCTGTATCCTTTTTCAAGTGGGATTTTTCCTTTTAAAGCGCATAATTCAAGATGGGTATGCGCATTCACAAGTGCCGGCATAAGCGCCCCATGGCCATAGTCAATTACATGCCCGCAGCAAGGGCCATGCCCATGCCCGACATCTTTGATTAACCCTGAATCAACCTGTATAAAACCATCACGAATGATTGTCCGGGGATCAACGATTATCCATCCGGCCCTGTGTACTGCAGAACCATTTGACGATTGACGATTGAAGATTGAAGATTTGCTGAAGTTATTTCGTCCACGTTCCTAAGTAACTATACTTTATATCGTTTGTAATATTCATTTTCATCACCTCTGATTTGCATATGGTACCTAAGACCGTATGTCAAGACCGAATTTAATGCGAACGTAGAACTCACCAGTGCCAGAAGCCAATTAGTACTCGGCAAAATCCCTAAATCCCTAAATCCCTAAATCCATACTGCAAAAATGAGCAAATCGTACTTTAATTATTGCGATTGCAGTAAGTCGTGGTATTATACTTTTATGATTAAAGAAAAAGATACAAAAGCAGTTCCTTGCATCCTGGCTCCTGCCGGCAGCAAAGCCTCTTTTCTGGCAGCGCTGGCAGCCGGAGCCGATGCTGTCTATTGCGGGCTGAAGAATTTTTCCGCGCGCATGGAAGCGAAAAATTTTACTATTGAAGAGCTGGCTGTTCTAACGCAACTGGCACATAAAAAAGATGTGGAAGTTTATGTGACGTTAAACTCTCTTTTAAAGCCCGATGATCTGGATAAAGCAGGAAGAGTTCTGGAAGAGCTGGAGAGGCTGGTTAAACCGGATGCTATTATCATTCAGGACCTGGCCTTTGTGCAGTTGGCCAGGCAAACCGGTTTTTCAGGCGAGCTTCATTTATCTACACTGGCCAATGTGAGTTTTTCAACGGCATTAAAACTGGTGCGACAAAACCCTGATATTAATCGGGTTGTTATTCCAAGAGAACTCAATATAGATGAAATAAAAGCCATGGCTTCGGCTTGCCCGCAAGGTCTTGATCTGGAATTATTTGTACACGGCGCCCTATGCTACGGCGTTTCAGGAAGATGCTACTGGAGCAGTTATTTTGGTGGAAAAAGCGGGCTCAGAGGCAGATGCGTTCAGCCTTGCCGCAGGCTTTATACTCAAAACAAGCAGACAAAAAGATTCTTTTCATGCCGAGACCTGAGCCTGGATGTTCTGGTTAAAGTTCTTAAGCCAATTTCAAAAGTGAGAGTCTGGAAGATTGAAGGACGTAAAAAGGGTCCGCATTACGTTTTTTATACAGTCAGAGCGTATAAAATGTTAAGAGACTGTGAAAATGATCCGGAAAAAAAGACAATTGCAAAAAAAACAGCTCTCAATCTTCTTTCCCAGGCCCTTGGTCGGACGGGAACTCATTATAATTTTTTGCCACAAAGACCGCAAAATCCTGTAAACACTGAAGATCAAACCGGTTCCGGACTTCTTGTGGGAAAAGTACAGGGCGCGAAACAAAAATTTTATTTTGTGCCAAGGGAAGAACTTTTGTCTGGCGACATACTGCGTCTTGGATATGAAGACGAGTCGTGGCATGCCATTAACAGGGTGGGCAGATATGTGCCGAAAAGGGGACGTTTTTATTTGAAGATTTCTTCCGGAAGAAGTCCGCGGAAAGGGTCCCCTGTTTTCCTTAAGGACAGGCGTGAAAAAGAGCTTGAGGATATGTTATCCGAACTTGAAGACGAGCTGGTCAAGCTCAAGGATTCAAAGTTCCAATCTACTTTCAATGCCAGGCTGCCGAAAAGGTTGAGAAAAAAAGCTCCGGTCTTTGAACTTAATGTATACAGGAAACCATGCAGTAGAAATATAGGTCAGACCGGTCTGTGGCTTTCAAAAGAGAGTCTGAAAGATTTACCCCGAAGCGGATTGCCAAAGACTTTTTGGCCACGACTCTGGTGGTGGTTACCCCCTGTTATCTGGCCTGACAATGAAAAAGAAATAGAAGGGCTTATTGCTGTTGCTTTGAAAAACGGCAGCCGAAATTTCGTTCTTAATGCTCCATGGCAGATGGCTTTTTTCAAAGAAAAAGCAGGGAAATCAAAAGTCGGTAAAGGCTTCAATTTGTGGGCCGGACCATTTTGCAATCTTACCAATGCTCTATCTATAAACAAAATGGCATCTTTTGGTTTTACAGGAGCTATTGTCAGTCCGGAACTGGGCTGCAAAGATTATTTGCTGTTGCCGAAACATAGCTTAATACCTTTAGGAATTGTAATTTCCGGCAATTGGCCTCTTTCTATATCCAGAATTCTTTCGGAAAATTTGAAAACAAATAAGCCCTTTATCAGTCCAAAGGGCGAAGAAGCCTGGGTCAGAAAATATGGATCCGGTTTCTGGGTTTATCCCAACTGGAAAATGGATATAACGGCCAAAAAAAATGAGCTTCAAAAGGCTGGCTACAATTTGTTTGTGCATCTAATAGAGCCGATTCCGGCAGAGGTAAAACTAAAAAAAAGACCCGGGCTCTGGAACTGGAACCTGGGTCTTAGTTGAGTACTCATATTGAAAGCACTAAGGAACAGGGGCTAATTTCTTTACATTATAGGGTTAAGGATGTATTTTTAAAAAATTTAGGGATTTAGGGATTAAAATCAGTAAAATATTTTCAATCCATAAATCGGCGTCTTTTATTTACCAGTTCGCGCCTTTTTGCGGCTAATTTTTGTTTTTAAAAGTGTAAACTACTTTTGTGGCTATATGAAGGATGCCAATCGTCTTATTGCAACGCTAAAAAAGCTTCTGAAAACGATGTAAATATCGCGGATGCAATGGGGGCAACAGCGCTGCTTTAAAAGACATGAAGATGTTCAGGAGTTTAGAAGTGGGTCTGTTTGAAAAGAGGTGTGTAATGACTGTAAAAGAAAAGAAACTTTGGGTAATTGGTGATATTCATGGTATGTTTGATCCATTAAAAAGAATTGTTGATTACATACGATTCCGCAAACATTTTAAAGATGATGAGACATCGGAAACAAAACTGATTTTTATCGGCGATTATATTGATTACGGTCCTTCGTCAAAAGAGGTTGTCGATCTTCTTCTTGAGTTAAAAAAAGAATTTGAATGCGTTTTTCTCTGCGGTAATCATGAGGATATGATGCTTCAGTTCATGAAGAATTGCGATCTGTTTGAAAGATTCGGGAATATGTGGTTTCGAGGCGCCGGGGGGCAGAATACTGTTATTTCATTTATGTCGAATCCGGAAATATACAAACAATTATATCGGACGCATGATGATAATAAGGGTTTTACCAGAAATGATTTTGTACTGGAGGAAAAATATCTCGATTTTTTTAATTCTCTTGTATATTCTCATACTGAATCTCTTATCTCTGGAAATCGTGAGATAAAATTAGCTTTTACGCATGCGAGTCTGTTGGGAACAAAAAAGGAAGCAAGCGCATCCTCTTTAAAGGATATTGAACTGAATGTTTCAGAACAACTTGATATTAAAACATATAATGATTTTCATGAATTGAGAAAAGCAAAAAAAATCTGGATTGAAAATCTTCATCTGTGGAACAGAGACATACCGACAGAAAAATATGATGACTATATTCTTATTCACGGTCACACTCCAACTCCTTTATATAATTTAAAATATACTGAATTTGGCACTTTTAAGCCGGACTCTGTATTGCCGTTTGTCAAGTTTATAGATTCAAAAGTTGAGGTAGAGCAAAACTATTCATCTTTGTCTTTTCGTGATTCCCTTGAAAATATTATTTCTATAAATGTTGATACCGGCGTAGCATATGGCAAGGCGCTGACAGCGTTGCATATCAGGGAAAATGAGTTATTAAATAAGGATAAATTTCTTGTTGTTAAAACTTTAGTAAACAGTTCGCGCATTGAGCCGGACATTGAAACGCTTGAGTTTAAATTCAATGCATAGGAACGGGGACGAAATAACTTCCGCAACTATGCATTACAGCTTCAGGCCATATTTGCCCAATCTATGCGCCTACTTGCGGAAGTTAATTCGTCCACGTTCCATAGCAAATATTCGGGAAAGTTAATTCGTTCACGTTCCTAAGGATTCGCTCAAAAATAAGCTTGCAATTTTAAGAGTTGAGGCGTTCGTCTGACAAGGCACAAAAGAGAAGTAATATCAGGATATTCCGAGCTTTTGCAACGCAGCCTGGCGGGATATATCGGCGCTTAAAATGTAAATTTATTTGTAAGCGTTCACAGGCGCTGCATATGCACGTTTTCAGAGCAACCAACATAGCACAACTATATATAAGTTGATTAACCTGAAAACGCACATCTACAGCGCCTGTAAAAGCTTACATGTTGGGAAGCAGCCTTGTTTGCTATCAGTTCTCCCGTGAACGGTTAGAATAAATGAAAGGAATGTTATGAATATAGAAATTTTACATCAACCGTCAGAACGGTCAGTAATGGATATTAAACCATTATTATGGGAAAACAGAGTAAAAGAAGTTCCTTTCAGGATTTCCAGAACAAATAAAATAACGATTCCCGAAGATGTATATTGGGAAAAATATTATGAGTTAAGCGATATTCACTATGAGTGGAATGATGGATTTCTTGAGGAGAAACCTGTGTCTGATTATAAATCTACGTTGATGTTTTTATGGTTTATGGAATTATTAGGGCATTTTATTAAAGTCTATCCCATGGGTAAAATAATGACTCTGGAGATGGGTTTTCGTATGGAAACAACCCGGAAGACTGTAATCAGGAAGCCGGATGCCGGAGTGATTTTGAATACCAATCCGGTTGAGCTGAAGGAATCAGATATCAGTTATTCAGGTATTGTTGATTTGTGTATTGAGATATTATCCGACAGCAACCGGAAAAACATTGAACGTGATACAAAAATGAAGAAAGAAGAATATTGCCTTGGAGGAGTACAGGAATACTTTATTCTTGACGGAAAAGACAAGAGAACAGTTTTTTATCACCGTCTTAAATCAGGTGAATACGCAAGGATCAAACCCGTTAAAGGTATTGTCAAGTCTAAGATATTACATGGTTTTCAATTTCGCATCGCTGATCTTTACAATCGCCCTTCATTGGAAGAAATGTCTGAAGATGAAGTTTATGGGGATTTTATAATGCCTTCTTATCAGGCTGAAAAAGAAAAAGTTAAAATAGAATTCAAAAGAGCGGAGCAGGCAGAACAAAGAGTAGAACAGGAAAAGCAGAGAGCGGAGCAGGCAGAACAAAGAGCGGAACGAGAAAAACAAAAAGTGAAATATTTATTTGCAAAACTCAAGAGTTTGGGAGTCGAAAACACGGAGTTATTGAATGTTGGATAAAAAACATAAAGTATAACTATTGTCTGAATGAAAACCCCGTTCGGACACGATTTTGAATTAAAAAAGAAAGCAATATCAGCGAGTTAGAAATCTCTAAGCAAAATTTAAAAACCATATTTCGGAGTTTTCGTTCAGGTGCTAACTATAATGGTCATGGCAAAATGGCGGACAGTGTCCCGTTTTAAGTTGGTAGCCGATTTGTTCGATCTCAGTTCACAAAAGCTGGAGGAATGACGAGCTATTTTGATACTTTTGAGATTTGAGATCCGCCTGCCTAAAATAGGCATATCTAACTGATGCAAAATGCAGGCGTTGTAGACAGGTCGGGCAAAGGCGATCTGAAGCTGTGATGTATAGTTGTGGAAGTTAATTCGTCCACGTTCCTAATGGCCGCAAGAACTCAGGCGGGAATAAATGAAAGGAATGTTATGAATATAGAAATTTTACATCAACCGTCAGAACGGTCAGCAATGGATATTAAACCATTATTATGGGAAAACAGAGTAAAAGAAGTTCCTTTCAGGATTTCCAGAACAAATAAAATAACGATTCCCGAAGATGTATATTGGGAAAAATATTATGAGTTAA
>JAUWOS010000100.1 GCA_030611985.1 Desulfobacterales bacterium
ACATAGCAACACTATAGTTGATTACCCCGAAAACGCACATCTACAGCACCTGTAAAAGCTTACGTGTTGGGAAGCAGCCTTGTTTTGCTACCAGTTCTCCCGTGAACGGTTACGGGAATTCATCGTTATGAAGAATGCTGAGAATTATATCATAATTCTGGTGCCGCTGCCTGTCGGCAGGCAGCGGCTTTGTGGCTGAACTATTACAGCAGGAGTTAATACGTAATGTTTGAATTAAAAGTCATAACACATTTTGCAGCAGCACATCAACTTAAGATGGTAGCAAAAAAGTGTGAAAACATGCACGGACACAACTGGAAGATTGAGGTTTGTGTGGCAGGAGAAAATCTAAACGATTTTGGCGTAATAATGGATTTTGGAGAAATAAAGAAATATCTGTCCGAAATAATGAAAAAACTTGATCACAAGCTTCTCAACGAACTTGATTGGTTTCGTAACAACAATCCATCTTCAGAAAACATTGCACTGTATATTGCTACAGAGCTTCAAGCATCAATCAACGATCCTGCCGTTAAAGTTACCAGTGTAACAGCCTGGGAAACAGAGTTCGCCTGTGCTACATATACACAATGAGCTATTCTGGTAACCGTTCACGGGAGAACTGGCAGCAAACAAGGCTGCTTCCCAACATGTAAGGAACGTGGACGAAATAATTTCTACAAGTAGGTATACAGATTTGGGTCGAATTAGTAGCCATTGTAGCAAATCCTATCAAAATTGTTTCTCCAGATCCTGCGCTTGCCTTCAAAAACGACATAGCGAAACTGCCATCCCATCGGATGGAGGCGTGGTAAAAGACCATTAAGCATAGCCCTGGCTGATGGCTCTTCTAAAAAAATACCAATGACTTCATAATGGATCTACTCCTTCAAAAAATCCCTGCTTCCAGAGATAGCCCATTTTATCCCCTGCCTCCATGAAAGCTTTAATTTGCTTATCATCTCTTGCCCGTTTGATTTTGGTATAACCGTCTTCCTTCACCAGCCAAAAAACCTCATCCAGTTCAACCGCATTGAGAAAATCAGGTGAGTGGGTGGAAACAAATACCTGCCCCCCACGGGTGGCATATGATCTAAACTCCTCGGCTAACTCCCAGAGCAGTGTCGGATAAAGCTGGTTTTCAGGCTCTTCCACGCATAAAAGCGGGTGAGGATTGGGATCGTAGAGCAATAACAGATAGGCAAACATCTTTATGGTGCCGTCAGAAACGTAACGGGCCAAAAATGGATCCTCAAAGGCGCCGTCCTTAAAACGAAGCAATACACGCCCTTCTTCCGTTGTCTTAGCCTTCACATTTGCAACGCCAGGCACTCGTTCTGACAGCTTGACAAGTATGGTGTTGAAAAGATCCCGATGACGAGTGTGCAAAAATTCCGTAACGAGTGAGAGGTTCTCGCCTTCACTTGAAAGGTGTTCAGCATAGCCCGCTTCTTGTTCCGGCCGAGCCCTGTTGATATGAAAATCAGATACATGCCAGTTTTCAATAAGGTTTCCCAATGCCATTACTGCAGGGAAACGTTCGAACTGGGCAAGTCCCTTTACTGCCAGTATATCCTGGGCCTTAAGCTTCTGTTCCTCTCTCTTCAGTTCCTTTACATCGGTTACCTCATCAAGTTCATTTGTAACAGCAGCCCCCTTGCCTTTAGAAAAATCAAGGAAATGCCATGGCTGGCCGCTACTGCCTCGCCGGTACTTTAATATTTCTCTTTCCACAAACGGATCGCCGTTTTTTTCACCAATTGAGAGAAAATAAGTAACCAGCGGCGCATTACTACGCTCCCGGAATTTCACTTCAATTTCGATGTTGCCTTTACTGTTCCGGCTGCGAACTTCACGGAATCCCATACTGCCGCCAAGCTTGATAAGCGCAGTGCGAACATTGCTCACTAATGCCTCTTTCAGAAAAGCAAACACTTGAAACAAGGTTGACTTCCCAGAGCCATTTGCACCGACAAGAACACAAAAATGGGGGATATCCAGCATCCTGGTATCCTTAAATGCTTTGAAGTTTTTTAAGCCTATGGATTCTATTTTCACAACTATATCCTCGTGTTATATTTCATTTCATATGCACTTTTGTTTCAATTTTGTAACTACCCGGATTCAAAGTTCCATGATTCACGGTTAGAGAGCAATGACATGTTTCTTTAATAGCATCTGCGTAAACAGATATCAACTAACCCAATTCCATACTCTCCATAAGTTTGAATGTGCTTTTCAATTACCACGTCAACTTATAAACCAAGAAAGGCTACCGCCATAAGGCTGGACACTTTTAAACTATACAAGATGGAGACTTCGGTAAATAATCAAGCAAAATCAATGATAAATCCAGCATTGGAAACTACCTGAATTTACTGGCTGTCCCGTCTTATGGCGGTAGCCCTTTTTTTCAGAACAGCTTCAACCTCCTGTTTGCCTGCATTGTGCAAAATCATGGCATCAGACATTCTCCATTTGTTATTACCAAAAAAGAGATGCACAAAATTTACTTCGTAAAGGGTTTTGTAATCAGCCATAAAATCAAGAATACCCTGCACAGTGTGATAGGCTGCTTCGTTGTATTTAAATTTGTCGATTCCCTCAGCATAGATAAAAAATCTGCGCCCGTTTTTATCCTCTATCCTTAATATTATCTTTTTAATTAGCGGGATGAGCTCTGCAACCAGGTTTCCGACTTTGATAAAAACATCCTTATTAGACAGGGGATATCCAACATCAAAATTTATGCCGTTTTCGTTTCTGATCATTATTATTATCTCCGGCTCTGTTTCCTCATGTTTTCGATGGCTTTTATCAAATCGGTCTTTTTTTCCTTCTCACTCCACTCATTCCAGAAGTCTATTGTGGCGCTTAAAGGTCTGTTTCCTTCAGACGGCTTATCCATTTTTACGCGGGTGGGAAGAAGCACTGCATCACCAACAATCAAAGCTTCACCAATATCAAGGATGGGCAGTATCTCCATAAAAGATTCAAGCGAATCAGGCATAAGCTCCTTTACAACTGTCTGATCCTTTGCGTTAGTTAGCCTTAACGCAATAACGTTGTTGCACTGGCTCAGTATTGTTGAGCTTACGTCTGAAGGCCTCTGGCTGATTACGAGCAAACCAACGCCATATTTTCGACCTTCTTTTGCAATCCTTTCAAAATTTTCAACAGCTCTTTTTTCTATCGGATTGGAATCCACTTTTTTAGGCAGGTACAGATGCGCTTCATCACAGACAAGAGCGATCGGCTGTCTTTTTTCGTTTTCCGTCCAGAACTGTATCTGGAAGATTATTCGGGCAACAAGGCCGACGATTATCGGCAGCACGTCAGAAGGCACCTCGGAAAAATCTATCACCTTAATCTGCTTCTTGTCACCTTTAAAGCCCATCAGCATATCGGCTATATCATAAAGCGCCTTGTAATCATGAAGCTTTTCAGGCGCCTGAAACAGAAAACCGTATCTTTTATCATTTGATTTGCTTTCCAGTCTGGTAATAAACCTGCTGAACTGACCAAAAAATCTACCCTGTTTCAGGCCTCTCACACCCTGCTCCATTTCTTCATTAAGCCGTTTTATCTCTGCAACAACCTCATTAAGGGAAAACGGCACAGGGCTGTTCACAGTAAAAGAATTTAAAACCTCGTTTCTCTTTAGTTGCCGGAGCAAAGCTTTTTTGTTTTTTACCACCTCATCCTGAAACACCATGACCTGGTTGTGTGCGCTGAACTCACTTCTGTCCACAAAAAAAGATTGCATTTCCTCGGAATTTAAAAGCCAGTAAGGCAGATATAGCACACCGGTCTCTTTTGAATTAAGATCATCGGGTCCGGCTACTCTGAGCTGTGTGGCATATTCCAGATTTTTATATTCTCCGTGCAGATCAAAAAGAACAATATTTGCAGTGGGTAATTTTGCCGCTTTTTCAAGAATTGTAGCAACTGCCCATGATTTCCCCGAACCAGTGCTGCCAAGAAGCGCGGCATGTCGCTGGAAAAATTTATTCCCGTCCATATAAGCCCTGGCATTTTCACCAAGAGTATAAGTTCCTATATCAAGAGCGTGTTCACCTTTCGCGCCTTTGGAAATAATTCCCATCAGATTTTCAAGGTTTTTTCCCTCAAGCGCGTAACATTCAGATAAGATATCTGGAAAAAAGATAATAGAACGTGAAAATGAGCCAATCTTATTTCCGGGCTCTGTTCTGACAGCGCCGAGAAGCGCAACTTTAACTTTATTATCTTCGCTTATAAAATCATCAGCATCAGAGATAATATTGGTTTCAGTCAAATCTACTTTGATGTCAGGATTTTCTTCTTCAATTTCCGTTTCAAATGATGTTTTTACAATTCTTTCAACAATTGCAATCAGCCAGTTTTCAAGCCCCTGGGCTTTTAATGCTACGAGCCGTCCGACCCTTGCGTGCCTCATTTTTTCAGAATCCACGCTTAACCATATTTTGCTGGTGTCAACGGAAACAACATTTCCAAGAAACGATGACTTTTCAAAAGTAAAAACTGACATTTTATCCCCCAGTATGATATCCGTGAACTCGTCAATCTTCCATAAATCAGAATTTTCTACCATTAAATGATTATTATATTTTTTGTTTTTTATAAGCGTATTTGCGCCGTTGTCAGGGTCCTGAAAGACAGCCCACAGATTATCAGCCGTGTTTATTAAATTTTTGGCCTTGCCTGAAAGTTCTTTTGTTATAATTACTCCGTACTTGCCGTTGATTATCAGATGCCTGTCGATTTCTTTTTCAATATGAATATCATTGAATCCATATCCTACAAATATATATGCATCGTCTTTGGCGATAGTTTTATCAGCTCTGGCAAAAAAGTCCCTGTAATTCATAAATGCCTCTGATATCTTTGTATCACCTGGCGGGATAATAGCTCTTTTAAGAGTGTGTTCACGATCATATGCTAATGAGTTGTCTTCTATTATCTGTTGATTTTGCCAGAACCAGTTTAACGAACCATGGACTTTATGAAGTTTTATGTGCTTTTTTATTCTCTCAACCTTGAAATAGATCCTGTTGAATGTAGAATCCGCTACAACTTCCAAATGAAATTTTAACTTTTCATTTTCTGTCATACCACGAAACGTAAATGTCATGGAATTTGAAATCTTACCTTTGATCGTCTTATGTTCTTTGGCCTTATTCCAGATATATTCAAATCCGCCAGGGAATCATGGCTTCATCCAAACCATTTAACACGACTGATTGAAACGTTTCCATTGCCTCAACAATACTGCTTTTTCCTGAACCGTTGTTTCCGACAAATGCAGTCAGGGGGGTAAATTTTATTGTTTTACTGTCCTGAACAGCTTTGAAATTTTTCAAACAAAATGATGACAAAGAAAGTTTTGGTTTCATTTTATTTTTCCTCTGGCAATATCACGGTAAACATTCAGCGCAGCCACACGGAACGGGTCCAGGCAGTTTGTTTCTTTTAAAATCAGCGAGTATTCTTCAATCAGGTAAGAGCCAACATCAAAAAAGTGTAAACCAGGAAATGAAGAATGCTCATCTTTTTTCTTAGCGTTTTAATATCTAATTTTTTCATCATAGCAGGAAACGCTTCGCAACAGGCTGTTCTTTGCTTGATTATTCAACATAAGCCATACTCAATTATTGTTTGTAATCGTAGGGTGCGTTTTAAGCGCAAAAAAATATTCAATTTTGCTTATAAAGGTGTTTTATCATTCATGTATTCGATTGGTATGTGCCAGTGGTGGCGCATGAAATGCACCCTACTTGGCTCATCAAACTCAATAAACCGGTATCATTTCTTTCTTCTACTTCTCCTTTGTCCTTCTTTTATATTTGCTCGTCGATAGTTCGACATAAGCCGGACTCAATCATTGTTTGTACGTTGTGGTGCATAAAATGCACCCTACCTGGCTTTGTTAGCTCTTGATATCTTCATTTATAAATTCAAGACGATCTACCTGTTTGGGCAGTTTTTTTTGTTCAGATTTGTGCTGTCGCTCTATTTTTTTAAGATCTTCAGCAGCAGGTAATTCTTCTGGAACTATTCCACGATTAGTAAGGACATTACGAACGTCAGCATTATTTTTAACATGCTCTGTCGTTATTTCTGGTTCTGAATTAAGATCGTCTCTTTTTATATTGAAATTAGTAATTTCGTTAGCGAAATCTTTTGCCTTGATGGTAATTGTCGGTAAAAAATCTGCTAACGGTCTGCTCTTTGGTACACCAAGCTTATTTTTCATATCACGGGTAGTTTTCCCTCCAAAAAGAGCCTGATCTCCTTTACTTCGTATCCTGGCAAAACCTTGGCCATTCCCCAACCGTTCAAAAATAATTCCTGAAAGTTCTTTTTCAGATAACGTAAGTTTTTTTCGAGCGCTTAATCTCTCAACTTCTGCAAGGCGTCTTTCAATTATCTCTTGTTTACGGGTTTGGACAGCAAAATAGGTTTGGGCAAAGGCTATAGCATCTTTAGATGGGTCGCCATTTTGAGCTATAAGATAGCAAGCGTATCTTGTCAGTGCTATGTCATCAATTTCACGTTGTGCTTTGGAACCAAGATCAACCATTTTGCGGACATGCGCAAAATGGTCAGACGGATCAAATCCTGCGTTTTTACATTACTTTTTGCCCTTTTCAATAACTGGAACGAAATTTCGCCATTGAGAATAGCCTAATAGATTTTGGAGGTCACGTGCCAGCCAAAACTCAGTGCCGGTTTCAGATTCAGTATGAAGCATTTCTTCAAAATTAGAGTGGAGTTTGACTATGATTTTTTTTCATAAGACCTCCATAAAAATATTTTGTTTGATCAGCTATCATGAAATATACGGCCTGAATCTGTATTTTCTATCCGGCAATCTCCTCAATGCTTTTTGCATTGTATTTATCTTTTGAAATTATTTTTTCTATTTTTGGGTCGATGATCTTTACTTCGTAATAGGTCAGTAAATCGTAGGATGCGTTTTACGCATCAAAAAACATTCCTTTTTGCCCATCAAGGCGTTTTATAATTCATGCATTCCTATGCAACATATGCCGGTGGTGGTGCATGAAATGCACCCTACCTGGCTACCTGGCTTTATATTCTTTCATTCAATTACAAGGACTGCGGCCCCCTTGATTCTGCCGCCCTTCAATTTCGCTAAGGCTTCGTTTGCCTCACCAAGAGGAAATGTTTCTACTTCAGTACGTACAGGCACCTTAGGCGCCAATTCCAGAAATTCCTTGCCGTCACGCCGCGTCAGGTTTGCTACCGAACATATGCTGCGCTCTCCCCACAATATGCGGTAAGGGAATGAAGGAATGTCGCTCATATGAATCCCGGCGCAAACCACTGTCCCGCCTTTAGAAAGGGCTCTCAGAGATAGAGGAACAAGCTCGCCCGCCGGAGCATAAATTATAGCTGCATCGAGCAAATGCGGTGGCTTCATATTTGAATCACCTGCCCATTCAGCACCAAGCTCAAGTGCAAATCGCTGACCCTCATTATCGCCGGAGCGGGTAAAAGCATAAATTTTTTGGCCTCTGTATTTTGCAACCTGTGCAACAATATGTGCTGCAGCACCAAATCCATAGATACCCAGGTACTCGGCATCCTCTGCCATAACAAGTGAACGATAACCTATCAAGCCGGCACATAATAATGGAGCAGCTTCCGCATCAGAGTAAAAATCCGGAATATGAAAACAAAATCTCTGATCCGCTTTTGTGAATTCCGCATAACCTCCGTCAATGGTATATCCGGTAAAACCCGCTGAGTCACACAGATTCTCCTTTCCAGAACGGCAATATCTGCATTCACCGCAGGTATAACCAAGCCAGGGCACTCCAATTCTGTCGCCAATAGAAAATCTTTCTACCTTTAATCCTTTTTTAACCACCGTTCCGATGATTTCATGACCCATGACAAGTGGAAGTTTAGGTCTGTTCAGCTCGCCATCTTTAATGTGCAGGTCGGTTCTGCATACACCGCATGCATTTACACGAATTAATAACTGCTCAGGGCCTGGTTCGGGCATGGCAATATCTAATTGACGAAGCGAATGATTAGGCTCGATTAAAACCATAGCACGCATGAAGTTTCTCCATTAAAATGCTTTGAAGTTAATAATTCGGATTTTATACTAACAAGCAGATTTAACCCCCTGTTTTTCATTTTGCCCATCAAGGCGTTTTATTATTTATCCATTCAATAACACGTATACCGTTGATGGTGCATGAAATGCACCCCACCTGGTTTAATCCAAATTAGTTGTCAATCAATATTCCAATGGACATCCCCGATTCAGGCACTTTCTTAAGACTTGACAAATGGTTGCCGATAGTAATAGTAGTAAATTTACTCATCGGCCATCCTATTTTGGGTGTAAGGGCCGAAGGAGATGGGTCTGCCGTCCGAGCAGACCTTTTTTATTTGATACGGTTCGCATATTTTCTCTCAAAATCCCTTCGCTTAAACGATTTGTCCACATAGAACGACGTAATCAGCCTCCGTTTACCGTTTGGGTACTTTTTCATAATAACAACAAAATCGTTATCTTTGATCCAGATATAGGTTTTTATTGTCAGATCACCTTCTTTATAATCCCAGGCAAAGGCTTCCGGCTCCGACGGATGTTCAATTAAAGGTTTTACCCATGGCAGCCGCTCGCATCGGCGCAGATCCGGCAGTCTTTCTGTTTCGCTATACGTCTGGCCCTCTGGATAAAATTTCCGTTTCCGGCGTGGAATCTTTTTTCGTTCGCCACTACGGGTAGTCAAGTGCCAGAAAATTCTTTCTTTTCCATCTTCAGTATCCGGGAAAATCCAGACATTATTGCCGATATACCGGAGATCATAATCACGAATATCCCGGCAAAATATTTCATA
>JAUWOS010000065.1 GCA_030611985.1 Desulfobacterales bacterium
CTCATTTTTTTTAAGATCTTTCATGGATTGAGCTGTTGGAGGAATTAGCAACGCATCTATCTCATCGAGTCTGCCCAGTGAAAAAATCAATTTTAAAAATTTTTCCATGGATACTTTGCCAGTCTGCTCAAACCGCTTCAATGAAGATTCTGTCACTCCTGAACGTTTGGCAAGAGTTGAACGCTTCCATTTTTTGGCTACCAACTTAAAGCGGGACAATTTGTAGGGTGGGCAATGTCCACCATCAATGGGCGATCGCTGCAAACTGCATAGATTGGTGGGCGTAGTCCACCCTACTGCAACTCCTTGAGATTACAAGGTGTCCCGCCTTAAGTTGGTAGCCATAAATTCATACTGATCCATTGTGAGCAACTCCTCTCCTCCACGTTCCTGATAGTTTTTTCTTGACCATTTTAGCTTTTTTATATACTGTGTAGATATACATTTAATAAGCCTTGAAATCATATATGCTCTGTAAAGCATTATTATTTAAGGGCTTGTAAGAGCTGATTGAGCAAATTGATTAAAGCGTGACCAAAATAGAACAATGCGGTAGTGCCTGCAAAACAGTTCAGATCAATCATTTCAACATGTTACACATCATAGCTTCTGGCAGCACGTAGCGAAAAATCAGATGGTTACAAAGCAATACAGGAGGAACTACCAACTTTTGCGATCTGAAATCGGATTTGAGATCCAGCAAATGTGAAACTTGGAATATCCTTGATGCTCCTGCGCTTTCGCGCCTTGCCGGACGGGAGCCTCAATACTATTCCAAAAAAACAAAGAGGTATTATGCGAAATTGTAAGTTGAACCTGGTAACGACAAATACACAAGACTCAAAATATAGATCTTATTCTCTCCGTAACTTCAAAAAGCTTCCGCAAATAGAAAAGCTTTCAGAAGAGCAAAAGTTTGCCATTGAGGTTGTTTCTCAGATCCTTCCCTTTAAAACAAACAATTATGTAACAGAAGAATTAATTGATTGGGATAATATTCCAAATGATCCTATTTTTATACTCAATTTTCCTCAAAAAGAGATGTTGAAACCCAAACACTTTGAAGAAATGGCTATGCTTATCAGCAATAACGCCGGCAAAGAAAAAATTCAGAATGCAGCAAATAGAATTCGCATGGAGCTAAATCCCCACTCCAGCGGCCAGATGAAGCACAACAGACCTTCAATAAATGGAAAAATACTAAACGGTATGCAGCATAAGTATAAAGAAACTGTACTCTTTTTCCCCAGTCATGGACAAACCTGCCATGCCTATTGTTCATTCTGTTTCCGCTGGCCGCAGTTTATTGGAATAAATGATTTGAAATTCTCCACGCGGGACATATATCTACTAATAAAATATGTTCGCAGGCATACTAAAATCACCGATGTTTTATTTACTGGTGGCGATCCGCTTGTCATGAGCAGTAAAATTCTAAGCTCCTACATCAACCCGCTTATAGAAGCTGGAATTTCGAACCTGAAGACAATAAGAATTGGCACCAAGACACTGGGATACTGGCCTTACCGATTTACAAGTGATAGCGATGCAGATAAGTTATTAGCTCTTTTCAATAAAGTAACTCGTTCAGGAATTCATCTGTCTATTATGGCTCACTTCAACTCTCCACGTGAGCTGGAAACTGATGCTGTGTACAGAGCTATCAAGCGCATTCGGGAAACCGGAGCTCAGATAAGAACCCAGTCTCCGCTGCTGGCTAATATTAACGATAAGGCTGAAATATGGTCTGAGATGTGGAAGAAACAGGTTGAACTTGGATGTATTCCGTACTACATGTTTATAGCGCGAAATACCGGCGCCAAACATTATTTTTGTGTGCCATTGGTGCGAGCATGGAAAATTTTTCGCAAAGCATATCAATCAGTAAGTGGTCTATCCCGTACTGTTCGCGGGCCAAGCATGTCTGCTCACCCTGGAAAGGTTCAAATTCTTGGCGTAAGCAAGATTAATGGAGAAAAGGTTTTTGTAATGCAATTTTTGCAAGCTCGGAATCCTGATTGGGTATCACATCCATTTTTTGCAGAATACAATGAGGATGCTACATGGCTTGATGAGCTAAAACCAGCCTTTGGTGAAGATAAATTTTTCTTCAATAAAGTCGAGCGTACTTTGCATTTCTGCTAAATCTCAACAACTTCAGCTAACATTGCCTGACCACAATAGCATTCTCTTAAGCTTTTACATTAAATTTCAACAAGTTATCTGTACTTGACATAATTGCATTTTTGTGCAATGCCATTGCCCCGATCCATACTTGATCTATGAGCTTTGATGAGCTAATTTTTCGGTAAACATGACACACCGATCAGGAATATCGCGCAGCGCCAGGGTGGACACTCGATCATTTTTTTATTCAACCAATTAACCCATTAAAGAGGTAATTTAATTATGATTTTAAACAAAAGAAATTTTTTTTTAGCAGTACTTTTATGTGTATTCATTATGTTAGCTTCTGGATGCAAAGATAAAACGACAGAGCAAGGCGCATCTCATGTGACAGAGAATATAACTATTTCCATGATTAAAGAAAATTGTGATACATTAAATCTTCAGGACGTTTTACTAAAAGCTTCGATCGTGGAATTTAAAGACGTAAAAAATTATACCTATCTAAATCTTAAAGATTCTACAGGTCAGATATGGGCAGCTCTTCCAAAAATACCGGTCGAGAAAGGAGAAGAGATAGAGATTTCCAACATTATAGTGATGAAGAATTTTAACAGCAAAACACTTGATAAAACTTTTGATATCATATTGTTTGCCGTCCCTTCAACGGAAAAGAACGTCAGTCCTGCACAGCATGAAGCAATGCCGGACAAAATGATGTCAAAGATACCCTCTGACATGATTCTGGGCGGTATGTCTCATGACACATATTTGCCTGGACAGGGAATGATGGCAGGCAAAACCGAAACAATCCAGCAAAATATAAAGGTAAGCAAGGCTGAAGGCAAAGATGCTTATACAATAGAAGAGATATATTCCAAAAAAGAGACGCTGGAAAATAATCCGGTCAGGGTGCGTGCAAAAGTTGTTAAATTCCTTCCAAAAATTATGGGAAAAAACTGGATTCATATTCAGGATGGAACAGGAAAGGCTGAAGATGCGAACTACGACATTACGGTAGCCGGTCTTGAAACTGTAAATGTTGGAGACGAAGTCGTTGTATACGGAACTCTCGCTATAAACAAAGATTTGGGTTCTGCTCATACCTTTGCCGTGATTATTGAAGATGCATCTATTCAACCAGCAGGAGATTGAGGAATTAAAATCAGTAGAATACCTTCAATTCCTGAATTCCTAAACCGTATTTCGCACTTTGAAAAATACAGTGTTCTTGGGTGGTTACAGGTATAGTCTCTACACACTTGCGTTAGGAACGTGGACAAAATAACGCAACCGTTCACAGAAGGGTACTCTCCCGCTACTACTTTGATTTATAAATCAGTAAGCGTTCACAGGTACTGCATATGCACGTTTTCAGGGCAACCAGCATAGCAACACTATATAGTTGATTACCCTGAAAACGCACATCTACAGCACCTGTAAAAGCTTACATGTTGAGAAGCAGCCTTGTTTGCTACCAGTTCTCCCCGTGAACGGTTACATAAATCAGTAGCAAATTTTACTGTCAACAGGTCATCGGCTTCTTGAATACGTCCAGTTTCGATAAAAACGGAAATAGCCTCGCAAACCCATACGGGATTCTGCTTTGAATTTTTTGATATATACTCATAAGCTTTCTCAAAACGTCTGGTATCAATTAAAATAGCCAGCCATAAAGATACAGTCTTCGGGTTTTCTGAATGGGCGATGGAGTCGATAGCTTCATTCGTCTTGCCTTCAAGAAAAAGGAGCTTGGCCCGCACCCTTTTGGAAATGACCATAGAAGAAACCGCATCTATGTCACCATGCAACTTAACGATAGTTTTTTCCCAGGATCGATAGAGGACAAGTCTTTATCTCTCGAAATGACCATTGGCGAAAAACCATTTTCCCTAAAGCTATCTTCCAGCAGATGGTCGTAGTTAGTCGTAATAAAGAGATTAACACTCAAGCTCAATGCTATTGTGCAAAAGGCTTTCAGTGTCTGGCTTTGTCTGTAATCGTTCTGCAATACTCTCACACAATCTCAACTTTCCTACATCACGTTCTAGTCTGGTCGCAAGCCTCAGTGGGTCAGTCTCCTTGGTTTTGATATTATATTGTTTCAGCAAATCATGGACAAGCTCCTTCCATGAAGGCAGACCATCTGAAACAGAACAGCCGGCCCCAATGAAAACAACTAATCTGTTTTTGACAATTTCTTCACTCAGGATTGAAATGGCTCTTTGTTTTGCTGAATCCTTTTCCATTTGATCGCTTCTCCAGATACCTTTCGAGAATCTATGGTACGTTCCTCAGTTGATAAGTTTATATTGTCAATCGGGCAACACTTTGATCTCAATATTAATTCGGATTTCACACCAACATGAGTCAAGAGCAGACTTGACCACCTGCTTTTTTTCATTTCGCTATCGCTAAACTAACCAATCAACCCGGCTTCCTGAAAGCTGAAATATCCCTTTTGGGTCACTATGATGTGATCAAGTATTCGCAGACCGAGGATTTTTCCTGCCTCAGTCAGTTGTTCATGGATTTTCAAATCGCTGTTGCTCGGTTTCAAATCACCAGAGGGATGGTTATGCGCAAATATTACAGCAGCAGCTCTGTCAGATATGACATCCGCGTAAACCTCGCGCGGATGCACCTGGCTGCGATCCACCAGACCAATGGTGACAATCCTTTTTTTAATTACTTCATGGGCACCATTAAGGGAAATGCAGACAAAATGCTCCTGCTTTTTATCGGCAATATCAGCCAAAAGCGGCATCACATCCTGGGCGCCGGTTATCTTTACAGTATCTTTAATCAGATGCCGTCTTGCAAGTTCAAAGGCGGATAAAATCTGGGCAGCCTTAGCCAGGCCCATTCCGCGCACCGCCGTGAGATGTTCGACAGATAGATTTTCCCTGTGCTTGCGGATCAGTTTGGCAACATTTTTAGAAATAGTAACGAGGCTTTGCCCCTCAACACCCCGCCCAAGAATAGCGGCCCCCAGTTCCTCATCAGTTAAAGCGGATGCGCCTCTTTCCTTTAATTTTTCCCGGGGGCGATTGTGAGCAGGCAGGTCTTTGATATTTTTCATAGTCATCTATAAAAACATTTGTATGTCATGGTGTTATACGTAGGGGCGAACCTTGTGTTCGCCCATTGATTTTTTGCCCGTTTCAGGGCGAACACAAGGTTCGCCCCTACGATTGTATTTCATTCAATTTATTATAAACTTTATACAACATCCATTCCTTCACAATATCTCCAAAGGTTTTGTCATCCATGATTTTTGTAAATATATCCTGATTGCTGTCCATCCTTTCAATCAATTTATTCAGGAACATATCTTCAAAGCCGAATTTAAAATTACCAATGCTGTTGTTTTTGGCCTGCTCTGATAATTTTTTATCCGCAACAAGGTCTTCTTCAATCTGGGAGAAGAAATATTTATCAGCATCTCTAAAATCAGTTCCAAATTTATCGTTTAAGATTGTAATGATCTCCGAGAGCCTGGCTAATTCTTCTTTTTCTTTTTTTGTTCCTGCCTCCATTATTGGATGAAGCGCACTTTCGCTGTCTTTTTCAAGTACAATTGTACCTTCTTTGATTTTTTGGAGTCTGTAGTATTCAAGAGCTACTTCATCATGGATTTTAAATCTTTCTGAAACATCTTGCTTTGGCAACTTGTTGAGAAGAAGACGGGCGTATGCATAAAACTTTTCCAAATCCATGTCCGCAAACGGCATGATCTGGGACAAAAAAGAATAGAGCCGAATAAAAACAGTCAGCGTATGTTTGAAATCTTCCTGTTCTTCATCGTCTTTCATGACCTTATAGCGGTCAACCGCAGGATCTATGAAGGAGTTAAGCATGGCGTGATCTTTTACGCTGCTAAGCTTACGTGATTTGAAAAAGACTTTGCAAAAAGCATCGATTTCAGACTGCCAAATGATTTGAAATTCTTCGAGTTTGTTTTTCAGGTCGTAGAGTTTGTTCGGATCGGTTGTTGAAGAAAGCGTAGTCTGCTCATAATAGGGCTGAAATGCATCTAATATCTCCTGCTCGTCATTTGCAAAATCAAGAATAAACGTATCTTCTTTCCCAGGATATATTCTGTTCAAACGAGAAAGTGTTTGAACTGCTCTAACGCCGGACAGTTTTTTATCCACATACATGGTGTGTAGCAATGGCTGATCAAAACCGGTCTGATACTTTTCCGCAACCAGCAGGATTTGATACTCATTTGTTGCAAATTTTTCCGGCAGTTCTTTTTCCTTAAATTTATTGATTTCATATTCGGTATAGGAAATCCCGGTGTCTCTGTCGGTAAAAGCGGTAAATGCAACCAGCGTCTTGATATCAGTATATCCTTTTTCTTTAATATACTTATCAAATTCTGTTTTATACCGGATAACATGAGGTCTGGATGAAGTGACAACCATTGCCTTTGCTTTCCCGCCTATCCTGAGCATAACGCATTGCCGGAAATGTTCAATAATAACCTCGGTTTTCTGAGCCAGGTTATGGGGATGAAGAGAGAGGAATCCGGCTATTGCCCGCCTTGCTTTTTTCTTATTGATGTCGGGGTCTTCTTCTATGGCTTTGGAGAGTCTGAAATAGGTTTTATAGGTAGTGTAGTATTTTAACACATCAAGGATAAAGTTTTCTTCAATCGCCTGTCTCATGGAATAGAGGTGAAACGGAGCAGGTTTTCCATCATCGCCGGTTTGACCGAAAACTTCCAGAGTCTTGGCCTTTGGCGTTGCGGTAAATGCGAAAAAGGATAAGTTGGGCTGCTTTCCGCGTGCCAGCATTGAGCTTCTTATCTCATCTTCAATATCATGATCTTTGCCATACTCAGGCGTTTCACTCTCGATTTCACCGCTCATATCAATAACTGTCAGGGTCTCTTTCATCTTTTTTGAAGCCTCGCCACCCTGGGAGCTGTGGGCTTCATCCACAATTATGGCATAGTTTCTTTTTGGAAGCTCGCTTATTTTATCAAGTACACGTACAAAAGGAAATTTCTGAAGGGTGGTGATAATTATATTGATTCCGGCGCTTAGGGCCAAGGCAAGCTGAGTGGAATCTTTGTCGATTTTTTTCACAACCCCTAATTTATGCTCAAACTGGTATATGGTGTTCTGGAGTTGCTGATCTAATACAAGCCTGTCTGTGACAACGATTACCGAATCAAAAGCCCTTTCATCTTTATTATTATGCAGACTGGACAACCTATAGGCAAGCCATGCAATGGAATTGCTTTTGCCGCTGCCCGCCGAATGCTGAATCAGATAATTATTGCCAACGCCTTTTTGCCTGGCATCCCGGGTCAGCTTTCTAACAACATCCAATTGATGAAACCTTGGAAATATCAGTTTTTCTTTTTTAAATATTTTTCCATCAACCCTATATTCTTCAGTCTGCAAGAGAAGAAAAGAGCCGATTATATCCATCCAGCTATCTTTGGCCCAGACATATTCCCACAGATAGGCGGTTTTGTGGCCGTTTGGATTGGGGGGATTGCCGGCGCCCTTATTGTAGCCCTGATTAAAAGGAAGATAGCGGGTGGCTTTGCCTTCAAGCCGAGTCGTCATGTATGCTTGGTCGGTATCAACGGCAAAATGCACGGGCGCGCGTTTCTTGAATTTAAAAAGCAGTTCGTTCGGGTCTCTATCAGCAGCATACTGCCATTTGGCATTTGCCGCATTCTGGCCGGTAAACTGGTTTTTCAGCTCCACAGTCGCCACAGGCAGGCCGTTAAGACACAGCAGCATGTCAATTGAGTTTTCATTTTTAAGGCTGTATTTTACCTGCCGGATCACAGTAAGCCGGTTTTTATTGTATAATGCAACCGTTTCAGGATTCAGCCTGCTGGCCGGTTTGAAATAGGCCATCTTAAACCGGACGCCGTAATCCACAAAGCCATTGCGGAACACATCAAGGGTCCCGCGGTTATCAAGTTCCTTAAAAAGTCGTTGCAGAATCTTGGATTCAACCTGAGAGCCGTGGATTTCAGATAGTTTTTCCCATGACTGCGGCTGAGTATCTTTAAGAAATGCAAAAATCGCCTTTGAATCAAAGGCCAGCTCTCGGCTGAAATCAGAAGGATCCCCCTTGACATAGCCGCCCTTTTCAATAAGACTCTTTTCTATCGCCTCTTCAAAGGCCTGTTCCGTGGTTGTACGCGGGCTATCCATTTGATCCCTCATCACGAACATCTATTTTTCCGGTTACGACCTCGGAGATTAGGGCGGTACGGTATTCTTTTAAAAGACCGATCTGTTTTTCGACTTTGGATATTGTTTGATCGACTTTGGTGGTTTCCATTTCAATGAATTTAGAAATCCCTTCCTGTTCCTCAATAGGTGGAACAGGAAAAACTGTTTCTTTCAATTTTTCTTTAGTTAAATGCGCTATGCTTATCCTGCTCGCAACTGATTCAAATACGCCTTTCTGACCAAACAAACAAAATGTATAGAGAAAGAAAAAATGATCGCAGGTAGATTTCATCGTTACTTTGTGGACTGAATTTTGTATATAGCATTCCTCGATTTCTTCATCCCACATGGAAGTTCGTCCGACCTCGCCTCCTTCACTGACTAACAAATCATTCTTATTAAGCCTATATTGGTGGAGCTCATCTTTTGAAAACCACATTTTTTTAACATCTTCCACATTTACTTTTTCCCAATTAATATTTTGAGCTCGCAAATATGGTCTGTAATGGTAGCCGCCTTTATCAACGTTGGTGAGCATTTTGCCTAAAGTTATTCTTGCAATATACTTCAGCTTCTTCACCTCCCAATGCGCCGGTATTTCCCCAATCCATTCAATCTCCGAATCCTTCATCGGCGCATCGGGGTTCAATCCTTTTGTTACCGCCTGATTGATGATGGCAGCGCGCTCCTCCTTCAGCAGTTCGATGAGTTTTTGCTTTTTTGAGATGAGGTTGTCGATTTGGGTGGTTTTGCGGTCGAGGTAGGTGGAGATGGATTTTTGTTCAGCAGGAGGAATGTTCGGGATAAACATATTTTCAACATCAACAATAGATATTGCAGTATAAGTAGAACCTGTGCCTATTCTTTTTAGCTCGCTGTTTAATGATAGTGCAAAATAGAAAAGTAGTACTGATAACGATTGTATAGATCTAATTGCACATAAACCACGACCAATTCCATATTTTCGATCTGCTATATTAACTGCACCAATAGGTGCTCTCACAGACAAAAGTACGTCATTCTTTTCAGCATATTTATTCACCGTTTCGCACCATATTCTTGGGTTGGGATATAATGATGTAAAATCTGCATTCCCTTGCAAAAAAGGAAATCCAACATTTAAATCATTGTAGTCATCTGAGCTTGGCGATTGCCCCATAATAACCTTATCAGAATATTTCAGCTTTTTTATCTCCCACCCCTCCGGCACCTTCCCAATCCACTCAACCCCAGAGTCCTTGTATTTCGGATATGGCTTCATTATTTACACACCCGCCTCCAGCCGTTTCCGTGCCAATTCAACCACTTTATGAAGCTTCTGCTCCAGCAGTTCGCGTTTCGGCAGTTCGGTCATGTATTCGGCTACCTTGATGTCGGCATTGAGGCTCATTGTTTTAATTCCCCCTTTTTAAATTTTGCTTTAATTGTTACGTGTTAAAAGCATAACTTAGACGCAATCTATATTTTCTGGTTTATACATATATATCAGATGGTTTTGGATGCATTGCGAGACATACATTACGTCTAAATTGCGTCTAAATTGCGTTTGACAGCTATCTTTTTCTCGGATACCACCTGCCTGCATTTGTATGGCCAAGACAGCAAACTAAATTATCACGTTTTATTTCTCGCAATAATGTTTGAACCTGATTCCGACTTAATGACGGCAGCACATCCATCAGTTCTTTTAAGCGGCTGCCGTTTTTTTGGTTATCGTCAATGTGTTTTAATAACAGTTGCTTATTTGTTTCTCGGTCCAATCCTCTTTTTCGCGTATAAACGCCTTTACGATCGGCAAACTCGTAAAATTTTCTGGCGAGAATTAATTTGCGTCCGACTTTTTCAATTACACCGCGTTTGACCAAGACCGGTGTCCTCTGCTTAGCCCATTGAGGAAGCTTTTGTTCCCGGTTGATTAGATCAAACAAAATAAAATCGTTCGAATCGAACGAGACCTGCTGTTCTAACCCTATTTTTTCCAAAAATTTTAAAAATTGCGGGTCCTGCACTTTTCCATTTAGAGTGAGAAAAACCTGGTAGTCGTCGGTTCCTGTGAAATCCGGAGGTAGTTTGCTTTCACGGGCGCATTGCTCGAACATTCGGTTTGCTCCCTGGCCGGACCGTTCCACCAGGCCGCATTTTGCAAAAGCTTCTGCAATACGCCTGTTGATAGGATACTGTTTCCACAATATGTTTTCCTGTGTAATTCCCGGAGGAAACCCTCCAGGGCTGATAAATTCGATTTTCAATGGATACTGCTTTATGAAGACCGAACCGGCAAAACGGTAATCCCGATGGCTGATGGCGTTAAGTATGGCCTCACGGATAACGGCCTCGTTGAATGAAGGGATCGATATCATAAAAAGGCCGTCCTGGTATTGATAGAGGTCATTACGCAGGTTGATGGTGTTCCAGAGATCATCATAGTAAAGGAAAAAGCCCTCCCGGTATTCCTTGCGCTGCTGGAATGGGAGAGAGGTTTCGGTTGATCGGTATTCAAAAATGACCTCGGCTTGGGCGATATGCCTGCCAAGAGCCTTTCGGGTTCCGAAAAGGATTAGAGCCGCATAAGTTATAGAGCTGTCAATAATAAGTTCGGCATCTTCAAGTAGTTGTTTGGCGGACAGCTTTTCTATATGGTTATTGCCTGTTCTGCTAACCCATTTTTTTCTGAAAATCTCGATGGCATGTGCATCAAGGTCATCAAAAATGGCTTTGTCACAAATCTGTGCTGAAAAATCCGGCTCTGCTTCAGCAAAAATCTGGTGGAGTTTGTCTGGGGTCATAGGCACCAGTGCCTCTCCGCTACGCATCCAGTAAGCGCCACGATACTCAATGGGTCTGCCAATCGGCCTCGAAGGAACGTGAACAACGACTACTCGCCCATTCGAATGCTGAACCTCTTCCATGTCAATACGAAGACGCAAACGGTCCAAAAGCTGTGACTTGGTTTTATCGATATTCGTAAAAGCGATTGTTCCCACAACGCGCCTCGGCGGGTAATCTGTGACCCCCAAAATAAGTTTGCCGCCGCCCTCATTGGCAAGAGCAACACAATAGCGTGTTAACTTTTCAGAATCGAACTGCTTCTTAGCTTGTTTGAATTCCAGGTTTTCACCCTCAGCCGATCTAATAAACGAATTTAGTCGCTCTATAGTTGTCTTCATGTTCTATTAACTTTCAATGACTACAATTAGACGTGGTGGAAAAGGAGGCTGTTCATGCAGAACGTGAATACCTGTTTTCCTGTTTCCTTTCTCATATTTCTACAACCTCATTCATCAAACCCTGAGTTTGCAATTCAAGCTCAAGAATATCCGCCCGGATTTCTTCAAGGCTCCTTAACGGTTTGTATTTGTAAAAATATTTCGTAATATTGATCTCATAGCCCTTTACTGTTTTGCTCTCATCAATCCAGGCGTCCGGCACATGGGGCAGGACCTCCCGCTCGAAATATTCCCTAATATCTTCTTTTAAAGGTACATTTTCGTTATCCCGCAGTGACGTATTCGGTTCTGGATTACCTTTTTTATCTAAGCAAATATCTGCTGTTTCATCCTGTTCAGACAGGGCTTTTAAAACAGCTTTTTGTATCGGCGCAGGTAAAGCCAATCCATATTTTTTGCAATGCTCTTT
>JAUWOS010000068.1 GCA_030611985.1 Desulfobacterales bacterium
TTGAATAGTGAATTTGGTGGAAGAGTATTAAAGCATTTTTAGTTTGTTTTGTCCTTAGTTTTCTTGAGCGTTGTTTGTAATCTTTTAAAAAACTTTTAAGTGATTGAGCTATGGAAAGTGTCCCGCTTTACGTTGGTAGCCATAAATTCACGTATCCGGATCTTGAATCTGAAGAATACAAACAGTACGAATTAGGCCTTAAGCTAAACCCGATCCGGAGTTTCCAGACCACACTGACAGGGTTTATCCTGGATGTAGAGGATGAAATCGTAACTGACGTTGTGGTCGGTACCAAGGTAAATGAGGGTAAAACCCGGCGTAAGGGAATTGAACTCGAGTTAAACTATTATCCCATGGATCATCTTGAGTTGTATGGCAATGTTTCTTATACCAAAGGGGAGTATAGAGACTACGTCGATGGCGGTACAGACTATTCCGGATCTGATATTGATTTGGTTCCCGATTGGATTTATAGCCTTGGAGCTCAATGGAAACCTCTTGAGGGCTTTTTTGCCGGCTTTGACTATCGTTACGTGGGAGAGGGCTATAAAGCAAAATATGAAGCCGGCTATGCCGAACCAAAAAAGAAGACGATTGACTATTGGGTCGCTGATGCACAGATAGGATACCAATACAAGAGTTATTCGGTTACGCTGGACGCGACAAACATTTTTGACGAGAGATATCCTGCTTATGAGGCCGCAACTTCTTATAGAACGGCAAATCCCAGGGGATTTTTTGTGACTTGTTCTTTAAGCTATTAGTTTAACATGATAATATGAGCTAATGAGCTAATGAGCTTAATTAACAGCTCAACAGCTTATTAGCTCAACAGCTCGCCCGAAGGGCGTTAACTTACTAACCATAAGGAGAAAAAAATGAAGATTTTTGGAAAAACGTTGGGAGCATTAGGTTTGAGTCTGGCTTTAATGCTGGGGGTATTCTCTATACCTGCAAGCGCTCATTTTATATGGATCAACGCCGGTGATTATACACCACCAATAAGGACGCCTGCAAGGTTTACTATCGGGTGGGGGCATGACTTTGCCAGTCCTGTAGGCAGTGTCATGTATAAACAGGAAGGGCTTGAGAAGATATATCTGCTCGATCCTGATGGTAATGAACTGAAGATAAAGCCGATTAATGAGATCGACTTTAGCGCGGAAAAACCATTGAAAAAGGCTGGCGCCTATCTGGCCGTAGTTGTGAGAAAGCAAAGTTTCTATACCAGGACTGCCAATGCGCACAAACGCCAATCCAAAAAAGGTTTGAAGGACGTTATTCAATGCAGTTACTCCGGGATGTATGCAAAGGCGGTAGTTGATGTAGAGAAAGGCGGGGGAAATAACCTCACCAAACCGGTCGGCCATACTCTTGAGATAGTTCCTTTGGAAGATCCTGCTGACCTAGGGGAAGGGGATTATATGCCGGTAAGGGTTTTGCATAACAACGAACCTCTTAAAACAGAGCTCTATGCCACGTATGTCGGATTTTCTACTGAAGGTGCCTGGGCTTATACCACGAAAACGAATAAAGAGGGCATGGGCAAAATAAAGATGCTCAAATCAGGTATCTGGCTGATCAAGGCTGGTCATACGGTGCCGTATCCTGATCCTGAGGAATGCGATCAGTATTCGTATGCTGCCACGTTGACCTTTGAGGTAAAGTAAGAACTTTATATTTCCTTTACTACAACCCTCTTCCCCATGTTCTGGGGAAGAGGGAGTTGTGGTGAAGCTTAATTAAACCAGGAAAGGAACAGTGATAACAATGATAAAACAAACAACAAGCGCTAAATATCAACAATCATCAATGATTGCCGATATTTGTGACTATATGGGAAAAGGGATTTCAACAATTGTTGCAGTTATGGTCATAGTTCTAACTGCTTCGGTTCCGTTTGTCGGGGCTGATGAAGCCGAAACAAAAGGAACAACGCGACTCAAAGATATCGTGGTAACCGGCACAAGAACTCCTCATGCTTTAAAAGATGTTCCTGTGGAAACTGTGCTGATCAACAGGGAGGATATTGAAAAGACAAATGCGCAAAACGCCATGGATATTTTGAAAAATATTCCTGGAATTGATACGTCTGCGCATGATGATGTCTTTGGAACGTACACATGGCGGGCTAAAATGCGAGGGTTGGATTTTAATGCCGGTTATGGGCTGATCCTCATTGACGGGCAAAGGGCCATGGGATGCGGTCAAAGCGGCGGCATGGGGGAATATGGTACCGGACTTAACCAGATTCCAGTGGACATGATCGAAAGAATCGAAATTGTCAAAGGCCCCAGTTCGGCACTATACGGTAGCGATGCCATGGCCGGCGTTATCAATATCATCACCAAAAAAACACCGAAAAAGGCAACCGGAAGTGCGGGTGTGTCGTATGGCTGGTACAAAGTCAAAGAACAAGAAAAGGACGGAAAAATCACAGAGACTTCTGATGATGGTCATAGCCGTAACATCTCTAAAACTTATGTTTCTTATGGTGACAAGATCTCTGACCGTTTCGGCTATTTGCTGCATTACAACTATGATAGCGCGGAAGATATAGGATATGATCCGGTCAAGTCTAATCGCCACTCTTTTATGGGCAAACTGGATGCAGAGCTTAGCGAGAGCATTGACCTTTACCTGAAATGTGAATTGAGTGACTATGAAAAGATGGACAGTCGACAAGAGGACAGTAATCGCATTGCAGCCGGAATTGATTTTCGTCCGACAGATAACGATTTCTTTTCTTTCAAGGGATATACATACACTTGGGATTTCAGCCACGGCTATATTGATAAAACGTATGGCTATAAATATGGCGATGTGGGTTATGATCAGGTTGAAATTCAGTACACCCGGTATTTTAGCGATTGGAATGCTCTCACCCTGGGTGGAGAAGTTCAACAACAGGGTATTGATTACGTTATAGAAAACGCGGATGGTAGTATAGTTAATGTTAAAGAAGATGTGGATACCTCCAGTTTGTATGTGCAGGATGAGATTACTCTGTTTGAGGATTTTACTCTGGTTGCAGGTCTCCGTTATGATGATCATTCTACGTTCGGGAGTGAGGTAAATCCCAAATTAAGCATCATGTACAAGCTTTTCGAAAATACAACACTCAGGGCTTCAGGAGGCAAGGCATTCAAATCACCTACCCTTCGTCAACTCTATTACGATACTCCATACTGGCATGGTAGTTATTACTGCAAGTCTAATCCGGATTTAAAACCGGAAAAGGCTATCGGTTATTCCGCAAGCATAGAACAATGGCTGTTCGACCAGGGCATTATGGTCAACCTGGGTTATTTCCGTAATGATGTTGACGATATGGTAATTCGTGAAGATACAGGCACCAAGTATAACGACTTGCCGCTTAGAGAATACAAAAACGTTGAAGAAGCCTGGACACAGGGAGTTGAGTTCATGTGCAGAACATATTTTGCTGAAGATTTTTCAGCCTCCTTGTCCTATACTTATACTGATTCGGAAAACAAGGAGACCGGAAAGGAACTGACCTATACACCCAAACACGTTCTCAGCATTTTGCCTGCATACGAACTGGAAAAATACGGTTTGGGCACAAGTGCAACCGTTTCTTATATTGGCAAACAATACAAAGACTCAGATAACACCGACGAGATTGGTGCGCATGCGGTCATAGATGCAAAAATTTACAAAAACCTTTCCGACAAGGCCAAGCTGTCCTTTGAGGCAGATAACATCTTTGACTCAGATAAAGGCGATGAGGAAAGTTTCCGCACAGGAAGAACTTTTACTGTTAAGCTGGATGTTTCCTTTTGAGAAACCCCATCTTGGGATATATACCTCGAAAGGTCATATTATAACCTTCCGAGATATACTTTGAACGAAAAACCATAAAAAAGGAGGTGAAAAATAGTAACAGAAAAGAATTCACAAATAAAAAATCGTAGAAAAAAAAGGAGAGAATCAATGAAGATGACAAAGATTTTTTTTGTTACGTTGATCAGCTTCGTCTTTATCTTCTGCTTCTGTGCTGTGGAGTACTGTCCGGCACATGTAGATGAAGGGAAAGAGGGAGGAGAGCAGGTTTATAGACTTGACAAAGTAATTGTTAGAGATCATCCACTCAAGGATGAGTCTATGGTTGTAACACCAAATGTCACAATAATTAATGTGGATAAGTTCAAAAAAGCCTCTGTTGTTCAAAACATTCAAGACGTGTTGAGTGAGGTGCTAGGCTTGAATGTGCTTCGCACGTCTATTACGCCAAGTCAGTCAGAAACTGTCTATGTCAGGGGCATGGACCAATCGCGATTCCAGATATTCGTAGATGGCAGACCCATGAGGCTTTTTGGAGCTCGTGGGTACTATAAAATAGACTGGACCACCATGCCCTTGAATAATGTCGAAACCATTGAGGTTGTCCGCGGGAGTCATTCGCTTCTTTACCCTTGGTCCATGGGTGGCGCTATCAATATCATTACCAAAAAAGGGAAGAAAACGGATGAAATCAAACCCGATATGTCAGTGACAACTGAATTCGGCTCCTATGGAGCACAGAGTTATAGTGCAAATGCGTTGGGTGGTCTGTTTAATAAAATCGGGTACTCTCTCGCCACTGCCCATAGAGAAGGGGATGGGTATCTGAGAGGCAACTATTACGATACCGATAGCGCCAACGCCCGATTCACGCTTTATCTGCCAAATGGAGGACATCTCAGCTATGGCTGGGACTATGTAGATACTAACACGGGATATCCTCTGGTCAATGATCCTGACAGGGCTGATTTCGACCCTGATTATCCGGTTGTTACTACTGAGGTTGATTCGTTTACCCACGATAGACAGGGAAAAACCTATCCTGGAGGAGAAAACCTCTGGGACAAGATAACGATTGAAGAAGGCATCCTGTTGGAGCAACCTCTCGGTCCGGGAGAAGTCCGGGCTCAGCTTTATCAACACAGGTCGAAACGAGTCTGGTACTATGTCGGCGAAAGCGGAGAGCAGCAAATCACTGGACCCAATGAGGAACGTAATCAGGGAGTTGCCCTGGATTATCTTGATTTTGAGCTGATCAAGAACCATGCTTTTTCTATTGGAGGCGATTATCGGACAATGGGACGCCCTGATAATCCTGATACTATGGAGATCTTCTCTGGTTATTTCCAGGATGTGTGGTCAATAAATTATCCTTTAACTCTTACTTTTGGGGCCCGCTACTATCATTTCGAAGTCGATGCATTCCGGCCCAATCCCAGAGGCTGGAACGATGCCTATGGTTACCGCAGGATAGAGAAAGAGTGGTGCCCAAAGGTTAAACTGGATTATGAGTTGGATTCGACCCTGATGCTTTACGCTGCTGTCAGTCGCGAAATGCGTATGCCATGAGTGTGAGATTTAGGTATGTGGGCGCGGTCAGCGTCCGAAGAAAATTTCTACGTGGTAAGTGATGACTTCAATACAGAAACATCCTGGACATATGAGATAGGGGGAATGAAAACCCTGACGCAGAACATGAAATTCAGAGGAGCTATTTACTATAATGACATCAGTGACTATCAGCAAATGACGTATAATGATAACGCTACATATCCGGTATATAATATTGATGTTGCTGTTTACGGCGTCGAACTGGAGTTCACAAGAAGTTTTGCTCGTGATCTGAGTGGCTACATAAGCTATGTATGGCAGAACTACTCTGTGGGACATAACTCTCTTGCTGATTCCGAAACCAATTATCTTATGCAAAATTTACCTGGAAACAAGGTTAATATAGGTCTGAATTATAAGCTATGGGAAGGGGGCGTGGTAACGCTTAACTCGCAATATATGGATGAGCGTACGAGTGAGAGAGGCAAGGATATAGCAGACTTTATCACGGTTAATGTTGGAGCGCAACATACCTTCGAGCTTACACATTGCGATTTTACGCTAAAGGCCTTTGTCAATAACGTTACTGACGAAGAATACGAAATGCGTTACGGTTATTCTATGCCGGGCATCAACGCCGGTATTTCCGGCAAGGTGAGTTTCTAAAAGTAATCGCATAGTGGATGACATGACTGCCGGCAGTCGGAACATTCCTGTTCCGACTGTTTGTTTATCATGGCAATGACCTTGAACACCACTATCCTTTTCAACTTACCCAGAGCCTGTTCAAATGCGATTTGATAGCTTTTTTATAATGTTTTCAGGAGGTGATGCAATGAAACCAAAACCACAATTTTTTTTCGTTATAGCGGTCATGGTCGCTTTGTTCCTAAGTCTTTCGCCGTCTCAAGTTGCAGCATGGGGCCGCGGCCATTTCTATGTGATCGGGACCGGCCCTGCCGGACCTCAGACCGCAACACTCCAGGCACTGAACACGATCAAACAGATGGACGTTATTATATCCTCTGACAAGCATGTGAAGCTCTTTGCCGAGTATATCGACAATAAGTCCGTCCTGTTTGATCCATGGACTGGCTTTTGGGACTACAAGGGCAAGAGCTATCAAAAACTGAGTAAGGAAGAAACAGCCAGGTTTAAGGTGGAACGTTTTAGAATAAGGGACAAGCGCGTTGAGCAGATGAAGCTTCTCTTGGCCGAAGGAAAAAACGTAGGCTTGCTTGATTCAGGTAATCCCTGCCTTTTTGGCCCCAGTCACTGGTATGTGGAGAGCTTTGATCCAGAGGACCTGGTCATTATCCCGGGCATGGGCTGTGATGCAGCAGCTATGGCCGCACTTGGTAAAAGCGTTATCCCTGCCCATGAGACTCGTTTTGTCATGCAGACTGCGCCTATGTTTTTGATGGATTCTGAAATGAAGGATATCCAGCTTCTAAAGGATATCAGCAAATATCCTGTAACCATGATTCAATACATGGCCTTGGGAAAGTCTGAAAAGCTTTTTGCAAGCCTTGGGAAGGTCTATCCTGCGGATATGCCGTGTGCTGTAGTTTATTGGGCCGGAGATCCTGACCGACAGCGCATTGTGCGCGGGACAGTGGCCGATATGGAAAAAAAGCTTGCAGCAGACAAGGAAAATTTCATGGGTCTGTTATTTATCGGTCGTTTTTTGGAGGGAAAGCCTTATGAAGCGGCCATGAAAAGAAGATAGAAGGAATTGAAATATGGCATGGAGAATTGGCCATATGAAAGGATTCCGAAGGATCAAGGAGTTAAGGAGATTGGCAATGAGAAGAAAAGGGTATTTGTTTTTATTCGTGTTTGCGTTGCTGTGCGTTCTTTCGCCTTTTGCGCATGCTCATACTGCTGACATTCACATGAACCGACGGGCGTCAGTGGTTCTGAATGAGTTTCCTGTTGATCCATCCATGTTTAAAGAAGATGTCAGGCCATATGTAAAAAAAATTATTGAAAGACATGGCCTTGAGGAGTGGAAGGCATGCCTTTTGACCAACGAGTTTCACCGTCACCTTGGGATATATTCGATTGTTGGAGCCAAGATGGGAATAAGGGCGCGGGAAATTCTGGAAGCTCCTTTTGACGAACTCAAGGTCATTTCAATTACAGGAAAATCGCCTCCTTTGAGCTGTATGAATGACGGGCTCCAGGCAGCAACCGGTGCAAGCCTTGGCCGAGGCGCTATTGAGGTTTTAGAACAAAATCCGAAAGTAGCGGCTGTCTTTATCTACGGCAACAAGAAACTGACCTTAGAGATCAAGAAAGATGTACTCAACAGGATAAAGAAAGATATCAGCACCGCACTTAAAATGTATGGAGGATTGAACCGGGAATATTTTGCACATATCCGTGAATTGTCAATAAATTACTGGCTTGAACTTGATAGAAAGAAAATCTTTGATGAAACTGTAAGGTTAAAAGGAAAACAAAAATGAAAAAAGAAAAAGAACAAAGATCGTGGTTGAAGGTTTGTATTTTAGTTGTGTTGTTGTCGGTAATTGTTTCGCAGGCAAAAGCGCACAACCTCTGGCTGGCACTTGATCACTATTCTCACAGGGTAGGCGGGACCGCAAAGGTATTTCTGTACCTGGCGCATTCGCTTCCTTTTGACAATCTTGGAAAACCGGAAAATATGAAGGAATTCTTTTATCTTGATCCATCAGGAAACAAGAAAGATTTTGAGCTCAAAAAGCCTGATCCTGAATCGTTTTTCAATGAAGTAGGTGTTTCATTGGCCATGCAGCAAGAAGGAACATATATGGCAAGCGTTGTGATGAAGCCGATTTTCAAAAGCGCAACCCCTAAGGGAAGGAAAATGCAGAGCAAGAAAGACCTTCCGGATGCCATAAGCTGCCGTTATATTGAGTTTTTTGCCAAGGCGATCTTTCATGCTGGAAAACCGGGTGGCGATGCTTACAAAACCGTATTGGATCAGACAATTGAGATGGTACCGCAAAAGGATCCGTGTCTGCTCAAGTCAGGCGAATATCTTCCTGTCAAAGTGTTATTCAAAGGCGAACCGCTTAAAGGTGAATTTGTATATGCCACCTATATCGGATTCTCAACAAGGGAAGACTATGCTTATACTACCAAAACTGATCATAAGGGCATTGCCATGATTCGTATCACAAACCCTGGTATCTGGTGGATAAAGGTGCCGCATAAGGAACATTATGAGGATCAATCTGAGTGCGATGTCGGTCAGTATGCTGCTATTATGACTTTTGAGGTGAAGTGATTTACAGGTGGGAAGGTGAGAAAGTGAGAAAGTGGGAAGGTGGGAAGGTGGAAAAGCGAAGAAGGTTGATGAAAAATGGCTTGGTCTTCTGATAATCGGAGAATGTGCGAAGTAAATACGTTCATGGTTCACGGTTTACAGTTTTTTGAATGAACTATGCAACGACTGACGCATTTTAACCGTAAACCGTGAACCATAAAAGGATATTGAATTGAAAGATACACTTAACAACCATCATCTGAAAAGAGAAATTGGTCTTTTTTCTGCAACGATTCTGGTGATTGCCAACATGGTAGGAACCGGCATATTTACTACTTCCGGTTTTATCATGGAAGAATTGGGCAATCCTCAAGCAATGCTTTTGTGCTGGCTTGTCGGGGGTATTTTTGCTCTGTGCGGGGCGCTCTGTTACGGAGAGTTAGGCGCTATGTTTCCCAGGGCAGGCGGAGAATATGTCTTTTTGAGAGAAAGCTTTGGCAAAGGAATGGGCTTTCTTTCGGGCTGGATATCTTTGATTGTCGGGTTTTCAGCTCCTATTGCAGCAGCGTCAATTGCCTTTGCCACATATTTTTTTCGCATTCTGCCGGCTTCGTTCAGCGCAAAACTCGCCGCTCCTTTCCTGAAAATCGGCATTCTTACAATATCCCCTATTACCATACTGGCAATAACTGTTATCATCATTTTTTCGCTGATTCATTATCACAGCGTTTTTCTGGGCGCCAGAGTGCAAAACAGCCTGACTGTGTTCAAGATAGGTCTTATCATTGTTTTTGTTACGGCAGGTTTCTGCATGGGTAATGGCTCAACAGAAAATTTTTCCCAAGGCCTGGAGATAAGTTTGATTTTCCAGGACAAATTTGCCATCTCACTGATATTTATCACATTTGCCTACAGCGGATGGAATGCTGCCGCTTATCTTGGAGGTGAGATAAAAAATCCTACTAGAAATATTCCGCTTGCTCTTTTTACCGGCACAGCCCTGGTAGTCTGTTTATATCTTCTTTTAAATATCGTTTATATCTATGCACTTTCTCCGGACGAGATGAGCGGGACACTTGAAATCGGAACAAAATCCGCTGTTTCTCTATTTGGCGATAATATAAGCAGATATTTCAGCGGAGCTATTGCCATAGGCATTCTATCGGTTCTAAGCGCTATGATCATGGCCGGACCAAGGGTCTATTACGCCATGTCAAGAGACGGTGTCTTTTTTGAGCTTTTCGGCAAGGTCAATGCCCTTCGCCAGACGCCTGTATTTGCCATCCTGCTGCAAGCGGTTATAGCAATCATCATGGTTATTACCGCATCCTTTGATAAGCTTCTTTTATATATCGGCTTTACACTTTCACTGAGCGCCATGTTGACTGTGGTAGGAATGATGCTCCTCAGAATAAAAAAGCCTGATCTAAAGCGTAGTTATAAGACTTTCGGATATCCTGTAACCCCGCTTTTGTTTATTCTTGGCAATTTATGGATTATCTATTTTTGCATAAAAAGCAGGCCGATTACCTCTTTGTTTGGATTGGGAACTATAGGATTAGGTGTTTTATTTTACACATATTTTAAGAAAAAAACAGGGTCGCCGGAAAGGGTGATTTAGTATAAAAGCCGGCAGGTTTTGATCCGGAAAGGGAATTTATAATGATAGAAACTTGTAGAAGACGAATAGAAACATGGTCAAAGTCCTTGGTATTTATGACTTTTTTTGCACTGATTTTTTTTCAGATGTGCGGCGTAAGTTATGCCTTAAATGAAAAAGGGAAATCTGCACTCTATTTGGTGAGCGTTGGAGTCGGTGATCCAGACCTGATTACCGTGCGAGCAATCAATACGATAAAAAAATCGGATGTAATCGTATGCCGCGAAAAAACAAGGGAGAGATTTGCAGAATACCTTAAGGGAAAAGAATTTTTGGACATTTCTTTGAGCGGCTGGCGAACTTACGGAAGAGATTGTTTCAGGATAAAGGATAAAGAGAAAAGGATAGCTTGCGAACAAAACAGGAAAAAACGGGCAAAACTGATTTACGGGATCCGTTCAGCGATTACTGCGGGAAAAACGGTTGCAGTATTAGGCAGCGGCGATCTTCTTATCTATGGAGGGCCGTATCGCTGGTATCTGAAAGAATTCGCAGATGTCAATCCGCAGATTATTCCGGGTGTAAGCTGTTTTAATGCAGCAAATGCCGTTTTGCGCAAAGACGTTGCTTCCGGAAAAGAGACCCGTGCAGTGGTTCTTACAACCATTCGTGAAATAGAAAAATTATCAAAACACCATCCAACTATGGTTATCTTTACCATGCATACAAAATTCAAGGATCTGGTGGAGAAGCTACAAAACCTTTATCCTCTCCAAACACCTACAGCGGTTGTTATTTATGCAGGGTACAAGGAAAAGGAAAGGCTGATCAAAGGTAGATTGAATACAATTCTGGAGTTAGTCGGAGATGAGAAGTTTCCTTTTGAACACCTGGTTTATGTGGGTGATTTCCTGGACCAAAAAAGGAAAAAGGAACGTTAACGAAACTTGTTACAAGATTTGGTAATAAAGGAAATTTGTTATGAAAAGGTTTAAAATAATGGCTATTTTGTTGGCGATAATAATGGTTGGCATTCCCCAACTATGTATAGCAGAACAAGAGGTTATGAATGTGGGGGAGATACAGGTTACCGCTCCGAGAAAGAAAGAAGGTATCGTAGTTGCCCCTTCTACTACCACAATAAATGTCGATGAGTACAAGGTACTCGGTACTCCGCAGAATATCGTCGATATTTTAAAGGATCGGGCGATAATAGATTTTCGGGGTGAGACCGATCTGGTGCCTGATGATGACACCATCTCCATGAGAGGTTTCAGCGCCAGTCGCTTTGTTACTGCCATAGATGGTTTAACCATCCAGAAAACCGGAGGGAGAAAATCAAGTCATATTGTAGATTATGCATTGCTTCCTACATGGTTGATAGAAAAAATTGAAATCATGCCCGGCCCTCATTCTGCT
>JAUWOS010000102.1 GCA_030611985.1 Desulfobacterales bacterium
CAGGCTCTGCCTGGGAATGCATTATGCGAGGCTCTGCCTCTTGTTAAAGTTTTGGCTTTTGATGGTAATATATCTCAAAAAATATGACCTGTGCCATTAGTTTTTAGATTAACAGTCCGTTTTTATACAAAGTTCTACCCAATACCCAATACCTTATTTTGTAACCGTTCACGGGAGAATCGGTAGCACAACAAGGCTACATCCCAACATGTAAGCTTTTACAGGTGCTGTAGATGTGCGTTTTCAGGGTAATCAACTATAGATTTGTTATGTTGGTTGCCCTGAAAACGTGCATATGCAGTGTCTGTGAACGCTTACGAAAACTGAAAGATTGGAGACCATGATAGAAAACAAAACAGGACCGGTATTTGACAGAAAGTATGTTATGGAAATAACAGACGGTGACACGGAATTTTTAAAAGAGTTGATCGAAATGTTTAATGGTGATTATCCTGAAAAATTAGACGGTATCTCAAATGCAATAAAGGACAAGGATTTCAATGCCCTTAATGAGATTGCCCACTCCCTGAAGGGATCTTCGGGTAACCTGGGGCTTACACGCGTCTATGAACTTGCCCTTAAACTGGAAAAAATGGGAAAAGCAAAAGATATAGAGAACGCGGGTAACGTCCTTGATGAACTCAAAGAGGAACTTGAAAGGTTCAGTAAATTTATCTCAAAACCGGGATGGGAAGAAAAATGAAGATACTAATTGCGGAAGATGATTTAGTCACGCGCACGATCCTAAAAAAGATAGTGGAAGAGCAAGGTTACGAAACCCTTGAGGCGCAAAACGGCTATGAGGCGTGGAAGATATTCCAGGAAGAAAAGGACAATATTCATATCGCCTTCCTTGACTGGCTCATGCCGGAGATGGACGGCATTGAACTCTGCCGGCGGATCAAAAAGACCACTGTCGGACATTATGTTTATATCCTGTTTCTTAAATCAAAGCAGGGCATAGAAAACATTGTTGAGGGGCTTGAGGCAGGGGGCGATAATTATATGACAAAACCGTTTTCCAGGAAAGAGATTATCGCACGCATCGGAGTGGCCATGAGATTTATTAACATTGAACAGCAATTGAAGGCGGCAAACATAAAGCTCAATATAATGGCCACAACTGACAGCCTTACCGGACTTCTGAACAGAAGACGTCTCATGGAGTGCTTAAGAGATGAAGTCTTTCGCGCGGCACGTGAAAAGAACCCATGCTGCCTGATCATGATAGATATTGACTACTTCAAAAAGGTTAACGACACCCTGGGACACACCGCTGGGGACAATGTACTGATAGAAACCGTGGACAGGATAAAGGCGGAGCTGAGACCCTATGATATTGCAGGCAGATATGGCGGAGAGGAGTTCCTCATCGGCATACCAAAAGCAGACCTCGAAACAGGGAAAATAGTCGCAGAGAGGATCCGAGCCTCTATCTCCAATAAGCCCTTTCAAATAGACGGCAACAAGCTGGATATGACCATAAGCCTCGGCATAACAGGCACCATCCCGTCAGGAAGAAGCAAAAAGGACATGATTCATCTTATAGAAGAGATGATAGAAAGGGCGGACAGCGCCCTTTACAAGGCCAAGAATGCAGGAAGAAACAGGGTAATAGCTTATGGTGAATAATCGGACAAAACCTCTGAATCCTGGGACCCACAACAATGTTTTTGATTTTTTCTCCTAATGGCGTAGTTGTAAGATCAAGAAATATAGAGATTATAGCAAATAATGTAACCGTTCACGGAAGAACCGGTAGCATAAGGCTATTTCCCAAATAATTAAAAGTTGAACAGGGGAAGATCATGTTTCAAAAGATAAAGTTCTATGATGGGCAAGAACCGGAAGGGTGGCAGCCATTCCTGAAGGAACTAAGTAAAGACAATGCTAAAGGCGTTCTCTTGTTTGTTGGAGAAAAAACGCCGTTTGATTACAAACAGCTACAACCAATACTTAAAACGATGGATATTGAAGTTTGGGGAGGTATTTTTCCTGAAGTGATCTACAACGGCTCGCTGCATAAACAGGGAGTGGTGGGTTGCGCCTTCCAGTCCCCGGTTTCAATTAAAGTGATAAAAGATCCAAGCAAATTCAAAGGTGATTTCCCTGAAGATTTTGTTTCAAAAAATACCCAAACCCTTCTGATCTTTACCAGTGCATATACAGATAATATTCCGCTGCTTATAGAAACCTTATACGAAAAATATTTTAAGGAAATGACGTTTATAGGTGGTAGCGCCGGCAGTATTATAAATGTTGACCAGCCATCTTTGTTTACTTGTGATGACATCTTCGCAGGAGGGGCTATCATCGCTGCTGTTGAGGACTTCATGTCGGTGGGAATAAACCATGGTTGTCAGCCTGTTTCTGAGCCTGCCATTGCCGGCAGTGTGGATAAAAATATTTTAAGATCAATTAACTGGGAACCGGCCTTTGAATATTACAAAAGGATTGTTGAGCAAGATGCCGGTGTCAAGTTAACTACAGATGATTTCCTTGATGTGGCTAAATCGTATCATCTTGGAATACTGAAATATGATACTGAGATCATTCTGCGTGTTCCTGTAAGTGTTGGTGAAGAAAACAGCCTTTTATTTGCCAGTGAAATGCCTGAAAACTCTGTGTTGATGGTTATGAAAGCCTACCCTGATAAATTAATAGAAGCCGCAGGAATAGCTGCCGAACAAGCCAAAATTGCTTTTGAAAGCAAAATGAAAAAATCCCCGGGTAAAGCCCTGATTGTAGACTGTCTTGCCAGAGCCTTATTTTTAGAAGACAGAATTAATGATGAGTTAGAGATCATTGCAAACAAAGCAGGAAGTGATGTTTTTCTATTTGGATTTTTAAGTCTCGGCGAAATTGCTTCAACCGGGGATAAATATATTGAACTGTATAATAAAACCATAGTTATCGGTATGGGAGAATAAATTTTGGAAAAACCGGTGAGATCTTCTTTCCAATACCTCAGTATTTCTTATGAGTGTGCGCTTGCCATTGGCAACAGTTTGAACCTGTCGAAAATGCTTCACGAGGTTATTCATACGATGGTGCATAAAACGAATGCTCATCGTGGTATTATCTGGGTCAAGAATGAAGAGCAAGGACTCCAACCAGTGGCAAGCGCAGGAATTAATATAAAAGATGTGCCGGCACAAAATGCAATAATGAATCTCCAAAATGTTTTCGGTCAAATACAAAAAAGCCGGCAATTTGTGCTTAGATACAAAAATGACAAAGATTTTTTGCAGTATTGTGCTGCCCTGACAGAAAAAGAAGAATCCGTATTAATCGTGCCTGTAACCAATATAGCGATTTTTCATCTGGTCTATGCCGACAGGAAAATAGCAGATGAACCTTTAGCAAATCTGCTTACCAGTCTTTCTAAAAAATTAAGCATTGCTATAGAAGCTTGTACGGCTCATAAGAATGTCATTACGGAAATACAGGTAAGAGAGAAAGCGGAAAAGAAACTAACGAAGAGGACAAAGCAACTGATCTCCAGCCAGAAGAAACTTCAAAAACTTTATGGAGAATCTGAAGAAGCCAGAAAGTCACTACTGAGCATCCTGGAAAATGTTGCTCAAAAAGAGGCGGCGCTTCAGGAGAGCGAGGAGAAGTATCGAACTCTGTATGACTCATCAAGTGGCGCGATAATGCTTCTTGATGAAAAAGGTTTTTTCGATTGCAATAAAGTGACGCTAAGGCTTTTCGGTTGTGCCGGCCGGAAGGAATTCTGCAGCAGACACCCGGCTGATTTCTCACCTCCGACCCAGCCGGACGGCACCGATTCGATGAGTTATGCCAGGAACAACATAGCAGTTGCCTTGAAAGAAGGCAGCAAGCAGTTTGAACATTTACACCGACGTTCAGACGGCACTGATTTCCCTGCCGAGGTGCTGCTTGATGCGTTGATGCTGGGAGGCAAGAAAGTGCGTCAGGCAAGGGTGTACGACGTCACCGAGCGCAAGCGGGCAGAGAAAGAACTGTCCGAGGCCAATAAAAAGCTTCAAGACGCGGTTAATCGCTCTAACCAACTCGCGGTAGAGGCTAACGCAGCCAACACGGCCAAGAGCGAATTTCTGGCCAACATGAGCCATGAGATCCGAACACCCATGAACGGCGTTATAGGTATGACAGATCTGCTGCTCGATACGAAATTGACTTCAGAACAGTTAGAATATGCAAATACCATTAAAAATAGCTCTGATTCACTATTGGCGATCATCAACGATATTCTTGATTTTTCCAAGATAGAAGCTGGAAAGTTTGAATTGGAAACACTTGATTTTGATCTTCGCATGACCCTTGAAAACATGACCGATGTGCTGGCACTACGCGCACATGAAAAAGGTCTGGAGATGGCCTGCCTGATAGAGCCGGAGGTCCCTGCGTTGTTGATTGGAGATCCAGGGCGGCTCCGACAGATAATAACCAACCTGATCGGAAATGCGATTAAATTCACGGCACAAGGCGAGGTTGTCCTGCACGTGACCCTTGATAATGAGGATAACGGCATGGTTGTGATCCGTTTTGCCGTGAAAGACACAGGCTGCGGGATACCCGCAGACAAACTCGATATTTTGTTTGATGCCTTTACCCAGGTGGATTCCTCTACTACACGCAAATTCGGCGGAACCGGCCTGGGTCTGACTATTTCAAAACAGCTTTGTGAAATGATGGGTGGGCAGATCGCCGTGGAAAGCAAAGAGGGCAAAGGCACCATGATCTGGTTTACGGCCTGTCTGAATAAGCAGCCACCTGGCCGGGAAATGGAGATTACAATGCCGGATGATGTTTCGCTTAAGGGGCTACGTATCCTTGCCGTGGACGACAATGAGACAAACCGCCGGGTGGTCGCAGGCATGCTTTCGTCCTGGAAATGCCGGCACGAAGAGGTGGAAGATGCTGCGACTGCGCTGGACAGGCTCAGGGCGGCCGCAGCATCAAAAGATCCGTTCCGCATTGCTATTCTTGATATGCTTATGCCGGAAATGGACGGAGAGACCCTATGTAGAATGATCAAGGATGATCCGATCTTGCATAATACCGTGCTGGTGATGATGACTTCAGTCGGCGCGCGAGGCGATGCCAGCCGGTTCGAAAAGGCCGGATTTACCGTATACCTGACCAAGCCGGTAAAGCAGTCGCAACTTTTTAGCTGCCTCATGACAGCGATCGGCCGTAAACCCTCCGATCAGAACTTACCGGACAGAATTATAACCCGACACACGGTGGCAGAAAAAAGCAAACAAAAAACCCGCATCCTCCTGACTGAAGACAACATCATCAATCAGAAAGTTGCTTTGAGAGTTCTCGAAAAACTCGGCTATCGCGCCGACGTAGCTGCCAACGGCCTGGAGGCACTCAAGGCGCTTGAGACGATTCCTTACGATATGGTACTCATGGACGTGCAGATGCCGGAGATGGACGGATTGGAAGCGACCAAAGAGATCAGAAGACGGGAGGCGCTCACAGCTCAAAAAAAAGATGCGGGTTTTTCCGGCGAACTTTCAGCTTTGAGCTTTCAGCATTCAGCTCGATCGAAACATATTCCGATCATTGCCATGACCGCCCATGCCATGGAGGGTGACAAAGAGATGTGTCTGAAGGCGGGCATGGATGATTATTTGACCAAGCCGATCCAGCCGGTCAAATTTGGAGAGACGATAGCCCGATGGATCCAAATTTAAATAAGTAAATCAAGTAAGCAAGGACTTGGTGGTGGGACTGAAAAAGCTGCAGTTGCGGATCAAAGCGCTCGTCGGCATCTTTCATATTTTTTTGTGCCTTGGCGCTTTTGCGTCTGGATTTTCAGGAGGCAAAGCAAAAAAAAAGGGCATCCTCTAATAATTCGATAGAATGCCCTTTTCTTAACTCGGAAATATTGGTCTAAACCGTAGTAACGTTTGCTGCAGCAGGACCTTTTTGACCCTGCTCAATGTCAAAGGTAACTCGATCGCCTTCGTCAAGAGACTTGAAGCCACTTGCATTGATTGCTGAATGATGAACAAATACATCTGGTCCATCTTCCTGCTCAATGAAACCAAATCCTTTACCGCTATTAAACCATTTTACAATTCCATTAGCCATAATTAACACCCTCCTTTTCAAAAAAATTCTCATAGTCCCAGACTTCAGGGTGCCACTTTGACAAATGGTACTTTCCTTTAGAACGAAACCGGCCCACCAATTAAGAAAAAGCCTTTATTGATTAACAACAATGATAACACCTTTTATATTAAAAGCAAGGTTTATTTTGATATTTTTTACAACCTGATTGACTTAACGCATCTATAATATTTATAAGTTTTTGATTTATTAAGGTTTTACAAGCAAATGGCGCAAAATAATATATTTTTTTAAAATAATCACTCGTCCAGAATCAGGCAGTTCCTGCAAAGCAGCGCTTGCTTTTCATCGACCAACATACTATATATTATATTCATTTGTGTCAAATGGATATAATAATTCTCGTCCACATTCCTTGGCAAGTTGGAAATCTCTATACAAAATTAAAAAAACCATATTTCGTCCACATTCCTAAGCTTTTACAGGTGCTGTAGATGTGCGTTTTCAGGGTAATCAACTATAGTGTTGCTATGTTGGTTGCCCTGAAAACGTGCATATGCAGTGCCTGTGAACGCTCAGGAATTTTTGAAGCGGATATTCCGCTTGCAAATAGTTTTTATGTGAGAGAAAAAAGATGTTTCATCAACTGAAAAATAAAAATTTATACATCATGCTTGCAGCCGATTCTGGACTCATGGTCTTGTCTTTGCTGGCTGCCTATCTACTGCGGTTTGAGTTTGTTTTAGAAAAAAATACTTTGCAACAGGTGGTCGCAACTCTTGTCTGGCTTGTGCCCCTTAAAATAACCGTGTTTTTCTCGTTCCGGGTTTACCGGGGCATGTGGCGGTATGCCGGGATGGATGATGTCTGGCTTTTGATGAAGGCGGTATCTGTGGCATCTTTTCTGGCTGTAACCCTGCTGATTTTTATCACCCGGTTTCAGGGTTATCCCAGATCTGTTTTTATCATGGATTATTTGTTTACGCTTGGTCTGTGCGCTTGTCTGCGGCTAATCATTCGGTCCTGGTTTCAGAGGTATACTTTCAATCGCAAACAATGGTCTTTTTCTACGGCCTTGCGCTATGACAAAGGCAAGCGTATCCTTATTTTAGGGGCCGGAGACGCTGGAGAAAAAACCCTGCGCGAGATCCGTGATAACCCGAACCTGGGCTATTGGGTAGAGGGATACCTGGATGATGATCCGAAAAAGCAGGGTTGCACCATACACAGCGTGCCCGTACTCGGGTTGTTGGCTGATTTGCCTGCGCTGGTAAAGCAATACGGTATTCGGGAAGTACTTATTGCCATGCCGTCAATAAAAGGATCTGTCATTCGCCAGGTGATAAATGCGTGCAAGTCTGCGAATGTGCCCTTTAAAACTCTGCCCGGCCTTGGCGAGCTCATTGATGGCAAAGTGAGCATCAAGGCTATTAGAGATGTAAATTACAAAGACCTTTTGAGGCGTGAGCCAGTGAGTCTGAATATTGATAAAATCGCAGGATATCTGAAACAGAAACGTGTCATGGTGACAGGGGCCGGGGGGAGTATCGGCAGCGAACTGTGTCGGCAGATTATTCGGTTTCAGCCCGAACATCTGATTCTGTTTGATGCGGCCGAGCCCAATCTTTATTCCGTTCAGATGGAACTCAAGCACCTGGCCGGGTATCAGCGCTACAAGACGGTTTTAGGATCTGCAACTGATGCAAACCTGGTGGACAAGGTACTTGGTAATTACCGGCCCCATGTGATTTTCCATGCAGCGGCATACAAGCATGTGCCTATGCTCGAACGTAATCCCTGGCAGGCCGTGACCAATAACATTCTCGGAACCCGTGTGATGGTAGAAAAAGCCATGGCCCATAATACAAGTCATTTTGTGATGGTGTCTACGGACAAGGCCGTACGCCCCACCAATGTGATGGGAGCCAGCAAACGGGTCTGTGAACTGATCATTCAGAGCTTTTTTGGCAATAGTAATAGTTGCATGATGGCAGTACGCTTTGGCAATGTGGTAGGATCGTCAGGGTCTGTGATCCCTTTGTTTCGGGAACAGATGGCTCGGGGCGGTCCCATAACCGTAACCCACCCGGAGGTGACCCGTTTTTTCATGACGATTTCTGAAGCAACCCAGCTTATTCTCCAGGCCGGAGCTTTGGGAAAAGGCGGTGAAACCTTTATTCTGGAGATGGGCACACCCATCAAGATTGCGGATATGGCACGAGACCTGATCCGGCTGTCGGGCAAGGAACCTGAAACCGATATCGAGATCCGCTTTACAGGTCTGCGCCAGGGAGAAAAGCTGCATGAAGAGCTGATCACCGAAGGCGAGGGTATAGTAAACACGGACCATAAAAAAATCATGGTTTTAAAATCCGGCAACCACTGGAACGGATACAAGACCCAGGCAGCCTATCGAGCATGGCTGATGGACCGCATCAACGAACTTTCCGATTTGGCAAACCGGCATGATGGCTGCGCCATACGGGAAAAGATGAAAGAAATTGTGCCTGAGTATGAGATACAGGACAGTGTTTGTGTGATATGATTAGGAATTTAGGGATTGAAGGATTTAGGGATTTAGGGATTACGCTTTCGTTCACAGGCTCTGCCTGGGAATGCATTATGCGAGGCTCTGCCTCTTGTTAAAGTTTTGGCTTTTGATGGTAATATATCTCAAAAAATATGACCTGTGCCATTAGTTTTTAGATTAACAGTCCGTTTTTATACAAAGTTCTACCCA
>JAUWOS010000064.1 GCA_030611985.1 Desulfobacterales bacterium
TGGGTAGAACTTTGTATAAAAACGGACTGTTAATCTAAAAACTAATGGCACAGGTCATATTTTTTGAGATATATTACCATCAAAAGCCAAAACTTTAACAAGAGGCAGAGCCTCGCATAATGCATTCCCAGGCAGAGCCTGGGAACGAAAGCGTAATCCCTAAATCCCTAAATTCCTAAATCCTTCAATCCTTCAATCCCTAAATCCCCAAAACAGTCTCTAAGATTTTTTTCTTTTGAGACACCACTTATCAATTTTGGCGTGAAGGTCTTTTGGATCAAAGGGCTTGCTGAGAAAGTCATTCATTCCAACATTAAGATAGGTGTCAATATTGTCCTGGCTTGTATTGCCGGTAAGAGCTATAATTGGAATGTCATGCATGCCCGAATTTCTTATTGCTCTTGTTGCCTTAAGGCCATCCATCTCCGGCATTTGTATGTCCATTAAAATGATATCAAAATCATCTTTTTGGGAAGTTTCTAAAGCAAGACGGCCATTTTCAACTACTGTAATATTATGACCTGCGCTTTGAAGTATTTTTTTTACAAGCATAATATTTATTGAATTATCTTCTGCCATCAGTATGTTGCAGGTTTTTGCATGTTCTGTTTCAATCGGCTCTGAATATTTTTCCATTAACTCAGTATTGTTTTCCAGGGCATGAGAAACTTCTTTTTCAGCCTCAGCAGCTAATGGAAGAATGATTTCAAAACAAGTGCCATGCCCCTTTGTACTGCTTACATTTAACCTGCCATCATGTTGTTCGACAATTTCCTTGACAATCGAAAGTCCAAGACCCGTTCCTTTTTCTCCGCTTGTTCCAGCCTGCGTTGTGTTGGTGAATTTATCGAATAAATGCGGTATCATATCTTCGGCAATGCCAATTCCTGAATCTATAACGGCAATTTTTATATAATTTGCAGAGTCCGGTTCAATTACCAATTTAATTTGTCCCTTTATCGGTGTAAATTTTATGGCATTTGACAAGAGATTATTTATTGCCCTGATCAAACCAACATGGTTTCCTGAAATCGTACTATCCGGAAAATTGTTGATCAACTCAAGTCGTTGCTGCTTATGATCAGCGAGATGTTTTAAAGCGTTAATGCTGGTATTGACTACTTCAAGCACGGAAACAAGTTCCATATTGATTTCAGATTTGCCGGACTGAATCTTGCTGACATCAAGAAGGTCGTTAATGAAGTTTAATAGAATTTCACCAGAATTCTTAATCTGAACAAGACTTTGCTGATCTTCTGCTGCAATATATTTTTTTTCAAGCAGCAATTCAGTGAATCCTAAAATACCGTTTAATGGTGAACGTAGATCATGAGAACAAACCGCCATTAAATCATCTTTCATTCGATTAAGTTTTTTAAGCTCTATAACTGTTTGTCTGAGACGCTTATTAAGCAAGGTTCTCTGCAAATGAACGTTGATACGGGCAAGCAGCTCTTCTTTAACAAACGGCTTAACTATATAATCAGTTGCTCCAGCTTTAAACAGGTTCAGCAGACCGGAATGATCATTCATGGCAGTTAATAAAATGACAGGCAAATCGTGCAAATTCAGCTCTTTTCTTATTTTGCTGCATAACTCGCTTCCATTCATCAACGGCATTATTAAATCTGTAATTACTATATCAATTTCCAACATACGATTGCATATAATTTCATAAGCTTGCATGCCGTCTTTGGCCTCAATAACAGTCAGACCTTCTCTTTGAAGAAGTTCCGATACTATTTTCCTTGCTATTTTGCTATCATCAACAACCAGTGCCGTAATGCCTTTTAAAAGGTTTTCAGGCTTGAGTATTTTATTGACAATCCCAAGAATTTCACCCTTATCAAAAGGCTTTACGATAAAGTCGGCGGCACCAAGCAAAAAACCTTTTTTACGGTCTTCCATTGTGTCATTACTTGTCACAAAAATTATTGGAACCCGATTGTCTTTGTAATTTGTGAAAAAATGGGCATAGTGTTTTTCGCGAGTTTTTTGACATGTATCAAAGCCATTTAATTTTGGCATTTCAATGTCTAAGGTAATTAAATCAGGGGGTGAAGATTTGGTTATTTGAATTAAAGCTTCAATTCCATTTACAGCTTCAATAACATCATATCCGCCTTCTTCGAGTTCGCTCTTTATTATTTCGCGTATCATGGAACTGTCATCCACAACCAATATTTTCTTTGGGTTGGCCGTCATGTTTTCTCCTAAAGCATATTCTTGTTTTTCAAGCAGCTTTTCAATAGTCAGGACTGCCTTAAAAAAATCCCGTTCAATCCCCTTTTTCAAAGGGGGAATTTACAGGAATACCCTGACTTATTGAAAAAGTAACCGTTCACGGGAAAACCGGTAGTATGACAAAGCTACTTCCCAACATGTAAGCTTTTGCAGGTGCTGTAGATGTGCGTTTTCAGGGTAATCAACTATATAGTTTTGCTATGTTGGTTGCCCTGAAAACGTGCATATACAGTGCCTGTGAATGCTTACTTAAAAAGTTACTTTTTTAACTGATAATAAACTGATTTCAAATGCCTTTTAGGCTCAAATCTGGAGCAGATATTAGTTAAAGATTCAGTTGCTCCTATGATTAAATAACTGTCTTGCTCCAGAACATCTGCTATCTTGTTAAAAAGTTTTTTTCGGTCTTCAATGCTGAAATATATGCCCACATTCCTGCAAAATATTATATCAAACTTGCCAATATCAGTAAAAGGGAACATTAAATTGTGTTTACTGAAACTGACCATAGCTCTTAATTCATCTTTAACTTTCCATTTATCTTTAAATGGAATAAAATATTTCTCTAATTTATCGTGCGTAAGACCGCGTTCTATTTCGAACTTGTTGAATACGCCATAGCTTGCCTGGCCAATAGCCGCGTCAGATATATCTGTCCCTGATATCTTGATATTATATTTTGTTAAAGCAGGTAATAGTTCCTTTATGATAATTGCAATACTGTAAACCTCTTGTCCTGTCGAGCAAGCAGCGCTCCAGATACGGATAGATATTGGAAAAAATTTTGAGGATTTAGCTGTACGTATATCAATAAGATCCGGCAAAATTTTATGTTGAAGCAATTCAAAGGGGCTGTTATCTCGAAAAAAATAAGTTTCTTTTGTGGTGATTTTATCTATAATTTTTTTTTCGAGTGATTTAGTAAGATCGGCCTTTGCCCTTTGATATAATTCGTAAAAAGATGAACAGTTTTGTGCTTTAAGCAGTTCACTTAGTCTTGATTCAATAAGATATGCCTTGCTTTGATCAAGAGTAATTTTCGATATATCATATATGTATCTGGAAATAATTCTAACTTCATCCGGAGTAATTTTTTTCACAAAAAACTCTACCTTATGGTACGGCAAATTTCTTTAGCCATTTTATCAAGCGGTGCAACAACATCAACAATACCAGCTTCAATTGCTTTTTTCGGCATTCCATATATAACAGATGTTTTTTCATCTTGAGCAATTATAAACGCACCGTTTTGTTTCATAAGTTTCAAGCCGTTAGTACCATCTGAACCCATACCTGTCATAATCACTCCAGTGACACGCCCGGCATAATGATCGGCAATTGATCTAAAAAGATAATCAGCAGATGGTTTGCAACTGTTTTCAGGAGGATCATCGACGATTTTAATCATGTTATGCTTTCCGTCAATAGAGGACACAATCTTCATCTGTTTGCCTCCAGGAGCAATCAGCGCTGTATTTGATTGAATGATTTCACCATCTTGAGCCTCCTTTACTTTAATGGAACATTTGGAATCAAGACTGTTTGCAAGAGCTTTTGTAAAAATGGGCGGCATATGCTGAACAATTAATATGGGAACTCCGAGATTGTAAGGAATTTCCGGCATTATTCGGGTCAAAGCTTTTGGTCCTCCGGTAGAAATGCCAATTGCCACAATTTCCGACTTTTTATCAGGAAAAACAGTCATTGAATCATTGCAATGGAATGTTCCGGCAAAGTTTTGCTGCTTTTTATTACTTATCGCATTATTTGAAGCAAAAGAGCTTTTTTCTAAAATAGACTTCATTTCTCTCATACGTGCAAATGATTTGATCATAGGAGCAAGGGCGTTTTTAATGGTTTTTCTATTCTTGTTTATATCATTGTGTTGCGGCTTGCATATGAAATCAAATGCGCCAAGTTCCAGCGCTTTAATTGTCATTGCTCCACCCTCATTTGTAAGCATGCTCACAACTATAGCTCCAACATGAGGCGCCTGACTTCTCATTTCAGCCAGAACTTCAAGGCCATTCATTTCCGGCATTTCAATGTCGAGCAGTAAAAGATCCGGTTTCAGAGAAATAATTTTTGACATTGCTATTCTGCCATTATGAGCTACACCCGCAAGTTCAACATTGGGAAGTTCGGTCACAATATTACCAAGAATTGTACGGTAAACCACTGTATCATCGACTACTAATATTCTGAGTTGTGAATTTGCCATGAGATATCCTTTCAGCCGAAATGATAAAAAGCGGAGTTTTCGTTTAAGCGCTAAGTGCTTCTTCTAAATCCAATATTCCGATCAAACTTTTTTTTGTTTTAAAAACACCTTTCAAGAATTTTTTATTGACACTTTCAATGTTGTCAGGAGCTGCTTCAACTTCATTCCAATCAATAATCGTTATATCCTGAATGCTGTCAACCAGAAGTCCGATATACTCGTCTTGCATATTTACTATAATATTGCAGCAGTCTGCGCTTTGCTTTGAGGGAAAAAGACCAAGTTTTTTGCCAAGATCTATGATGGTAACGATCTTGCCGCGCAGGTTGATAATACCTTTCACATAATCCGGAGATTGAGGTACAGGTGTTATATCAAATATTTTATTTATTTCTTGAACATTGAGGATATCTATACCCCAAAGATCTTTTCCAATATAAAAAGTTGCCAGCTTTGCTGTTTTATTTTCTTGATTTATATTTATGGTCTCTTTCTCAGTCATTTAAAAATTACCTTTTAAACTTTAAAGTTTCCGGCTATTTTTCTTAATTTTTCAGCTAATTTACTCAACTCTTCAGCACTCAGGTTTACCTGGGAACTGTTTTCAGACATTTCAATAGAGGCTTGATTCACTTCAGAAATGTCTTTGGCAATTTCATTAGCTGCTGTTGAACTTTGATTTACATTCTCGTTTACTTCCTTAATGCCCTGGGAAGCCTGCACTACATTATGGGCAATTTCCTTAGTGGTCACCGACTGTTCCTCAACTGCTGTCGCTATTGTGGTGACAATTCCATTTACATCATTAATAATGTTTGAAATCTGTTCAATCTGTTCTACAGTTCCTTTAGTGGAACTTTGTATTCCTTCAATCCTGTTTTTTATTTCTTTAGTTGCTTCAGCGGTTTGTTTTGCCAACTCTTTGATTTCATTTGCCACTACGGCAAATCCTCTTCCGGCTTCACCAGCGCGTGCCGCTTCAATTGTAGCATTTAAGGCTAAAAGATTGGTCTGTTCTGATATCTCGGTAATAGTAGAAGTTACTTTTCCTATTTCCAAAGCCGATTTACCTAACTTGTCTATTGTGGTTAGAGCATTTTCCGCTTCTAAAACAGCTTTGCCGGTAATCAAACGGGCTTTTTCAGAATTTTGTGCAATTTCACTGATAGTTGCGGATATTTCTTCTGCTGCCGTTGAAACCATACTGACATTTGTTGATGTCTGTTCAGATGCGGAAGCAACAGATGCCATGCCGGCGCTCATTTGTTCTGCCGCTGCTGTAACATCATTTGATTTTGCAGAAGTTTGTTTAGCTCCTAAAGCCATCTGTTGTGATATAGTGGAAAGTTCGGTTGAAGATGAAGATAAAGTATCCACCCCTGAAGCTAATTCTTCAAATATTTTGCGTAAATTTACAACCATGTGATTCAGCGCCTTAGCTAAAACACCAATTTCATCTTTTTGTTTGACATCAAGAGTGTGTGTAAAATCGCCTTCAGACAGCTTCATCGCAAAATTTACACCATCTTGCATGGGCTTGGCAATTGCCCTGGTAATGACGAACGACAAAAAAGCGCCAATTGCAACACATAAAAAAGTTAAAATAATTATTAAGAGATTTGATGAAGCAATGGTTGAATTTATATCGATTTCATTTGCTGCCAGGAATTCTTTAGAATCCTTAATAAAACTTTGAGCTGATTCAACCATTATTTTTTCCTGTAATTCTTGTTGGTAAACAAGCTGAACAAGTTCATCAAACGCTGTTTGATAATTTTCAAGTAAATTGTAAATGCCTTTATCCTGTTTTAATGTTTCTTTTATCCTGTTGATAAGTGTTTTTGTTTCAGAGCACATTGCAAAAACAGCTTCGACATATTTCTGCTCCTTACGCGATAGATAATTTTTTTCCTGGCGGCGTATTTCGAGAAAATATCTTAAAAGCTGGTTTAACTCGCTCGTAATTTTGTGTTTTTCTTTTAACTGAACAATATTATTTAAAACTTGAACTTCAGCAATAACTGTTTTTAAAAGTTCTTCCGAAATGGAAATAGCGCTTCCGGAACAATTAATGAGTATTTTTTCCTTTTCGTTTTGTTGATTCGTCAGCTTTACAATTTGTTCAAATGCTTTTCGATAATATGTAACTGAATTTGAAAGATCTGTGGTTTTTTTAGATGCGTCATGAATATTTTTTATTTCTGATTTTATATCATCTAATATATTAAAAACTTTGTCGGCATATTGTTGTTCTTTACGAAGGATAAAATTCTTTTCATGCCGGCGTATTTCAAAAACATGTTCTACGAAACCGACTTGCTCCTTATAAATATTAATCGCATCCGACAGTTTTCCCAAACCCATCCAGCTTTGTATGCCAAGGATTGCAGTTAAAAGAATAATTATGCCAAATCCCAGCCCTTGTTTTGCTCCTAATTTCATGTTTTTGAACATGTTTCCTCCTTGTGATCATCCACTAAATAAACACGAATAGTTTCAATCAGCTTTTCTTTGTCTAGTTTGATCAAGTAATCATTTATTCCAATTTCTTTGGCTTTTTTGATATCCTTATCTTCAGCCATAGTAGTCAATGCAATGACAGGTAAATGTGAATACCGGTCATCTTCTCTAATTTTTTCTGTTAAACCCCAACCATCAAGATTCGGCATTTCTATGTCAGTAACTATTAAAGATATCTTGTTAACATGTTCCAAAAGGAGACTCCACGCAGCAGCGCCATCTTCTGCTTCGATGACATTATACCCCTCGTTTTCAATAAAGCCCTTTACCTGATTGCGAAAAAAATTGGAATCTTCTACTACCAAGACTGTCTTTTCTTTTTTGTCTGATATTAAAACAGGCTTTTGTTCATAAAACCACTCAGGACTTAATGTATGAACTAACTCAAACATATCTATTAACAATGTAGTGTTTTTATCTATTATTATAGAACCTGATATTCCTGGTTGTTTTAGACTGGTTTTATCCGTTTTTATTGATGTTTTCACATCTTTCACTTCTACAGGTCCAATAGCAAGCAGACCAACTTCCCTGTTTGCAAGGATAAAAATAATAACAAGCAAATCTTTTTTCAGCGCTACAGGTTTAACATCAGCTATTTCATCAATCCTGAACACAACAAGATTTCTATCACGGTATTGTATAACTTTTTTGTTCCCCACCTTTTCGATATCTGTATTTTTGATCTTTTCAATGCGCACAACCTGGTTAAGAGGAACGGCAAATCGCTCTTCTTCCGCATTTCTGAAAACGAGCAAAGATCTCTTTTTTTCAGTCTTGATTCTTTTATTATCTTTTATGGTTGTATCTAAAGCTTTGTCGGAACTTTCAATGGAAAACAGTTCAGCCATTTTTGCGATTTCGATGACATCCAGTATAAGAGCTACTCGTCCATCACCCATAATTGCAGCGCCCAGGTATCCCTTACAGCATTTGAGATGGCGGCCTAAAGGTTTGACAACAATTTCTTCAGAGTCATAAAGTTTATCAATTATCAGACCATATTTCATTGATCCTGTTGAGATCACAGCAACATTAAAAGCGCTTTCTGTGTGATACCGCCTGTCTTGTGAATCGCGTTTCATCAATTCTGATTCATTTTTTACATACTCATCTTCGGATGAATTATCAACAAACTCAACAAGCAGTTGATTTTTCTTTGATCTTCTGTCTGCAATATTTTGTCTTTTGTCCTTCTTCAGATTTTTATCTTCATTGTTATAGTAAGTTCGTTTACTTCCAATTACATCAGATAGTCTTATCAATGGAAGCAAGATTCCACGCAGTCTTAAAACTTCAGCTTGTCCTACGATCTCTATTTTGTGCTTAACCTGATTAGCAGAAATTCTTAAGAGTTCCTCTAAATTGACTTGTGGAATGGCGTATCGGTTTCCTTGATCGAGAATGATCTGACTTGTAATAATGGCCAAAGTAAGAGGAAGTTTAATCCTGATTGTTGTACCTTTCCCAGGCAAGGAATCTATATCTATAAGTCCTCCTAACTTGTCCAGATTGGTTTTGACAACATCCATGCCAACTCCGCGTCCGGACACATCCGTTATCTTTTCAGCCATGGAAAAACCGGGCATAAATATCAAATACATCTTTTCCTTTTTTGACATTATTTTAGCCCGTTCTTCGGTTAACAAGCCTTTAGAAACCGCTTTTGCTGCCAGTTTTTCGCCGTCTAAACCTTTTCCATCATCAGAAATTTCAATATTGATATGTCCGGCTTCATGATAGGCTTTTAATATAATTTTTCCTACGGTATTTTTTCCTGCCGCATGTCTTACACTGGGCATTTCTATTCCATGATCAACGGAATTCCGAATCAGATGAGTCAGTGGATCGCCTATAGCCTCTATTATGGTTTTATCTAATTCAACATCTTTTCCTTGAATCGTTAATTCAATTTCTTTTTGCAAATTTTTGGCAAAATCACGCACCAAACGAGAAAATTTGTTAAATACATTAGCTATCGGCTGCATACGGGTACGCATGATAGCTTCCTGCAGCCCGGAAGTAATTATATCTATTCTTTGCCCTATATCTTCTAAATTACTATAACTGCCTGATGATATAGCCTGTAAAAGTTGATTTCTGCTCAACACCATTTCTCCTGCCAAAGTCATAAGTGAATCTAGAAGTTTGACATGAATCCTGAGGCTTGTTTGTGTATCTTGTATTTGTGAAGTTGTGCGCCGTTTCTTTTTTGTTCTCTTATCATTTGTTCTCTTATCATCGGTGTTGTGTAAATCAATTTGCTTTTTATCATTCAGTTGAGGTTCTTTTAAAACAGGTTCTTTTAAAACAGGTTCTTTCGCAGTTGTTATTGCTGATAATTTTGATTCAGGTTTTTCGCTGTCTGAATGTTCTATAACATCGGGATGATCAATGGGCTGGATATTTAAATCTTTTGTGAGTTTGAAAATATATTTTTTGTCAATTTCAACTAATGCATCAACGTTACCGGGTTCTAATACACAGGCAAACAATACGGCAAATGGATGGTTATCTTCAAGCTTATAGTCTTCAAATGTACAAGCAGTATTTTTATCAAGATTTGTAGCTAAAATACTGCCGGAATTTTGCAGTTCTTCAAGAATGTTTTGAGGGGTTTTATCTTTTATGCTTTCATTATAAGCTTTATCAATTTCAAACAGGTAAATATATTGCCCCTCATCCCAGGCATTGATAATATCATTTTTGGATACTGTAAAAATGCTGATTCCATCAGGAAATGAAATGTCAATCATATTTGATGTTGTATCGTGATCAAGCTTGTTATCTGCTGTGTGAAGCAAAGTTTCATCAACAGAATTCAACACTTTAATATGTTTTGATATGTCTATTTCATCGCTGATACTGACGTTATTAATAAGATCTTTAAGCGCATCTGAGGCTGACAGCAGGATATTAATGATCTTGGCGTTTGGAACAATTTGCTGATTCCTGATCATACCTAATACATTTTCCATTTTATGAGAAAGTTCTTTAATGTTAGCAAGACCTAAAAAACCAGCTCCCCCTTTTATGGAATGTGCGGCACGAAATACTTTATCTACCAGTTCTTTATTTATTTTTGTTCCTTTATCTTCCAGAGCCAATATGTCATTTTCAATGTCAGATAAATGTTCTAATGATTCATCAATATAACTTTGCAAAAGCGCATCATTTTGGCTGTTCATGATTTTCTCCTCAAACAGGCTCATTGTGAACTGTATCGGCAGTTTCCAGTCCCACCACTAAATCCTTAGGAACGGGGACGAAATAACTTCCCCAACTATGCATCACAGCTTCAGGCCGCCTTTGCCAAATCTGTGCGCCTACTTGCGGAAGTTAATTCGTCCCCGTTCCTTATTATCTGCCGAAGCCGCCCCGGATCTCCTTGCAGCAGCGAATTCCCACTACTTTTAACGGTTTTTGCATATTCGATCTGTTCCGAAGTCAATTTCGTATCAAGCAGCAGATCTGTCATGCCTAAAACATGGCTTGCCCTTGATTCTGCAGCAGTGTTACAAATGGTTGTAAGTGTGATCTTCAATCATGTTCCTTGTGGTGATATGATTGACTACTATGATAGACGTGCCCACGACCATGAATAGCAACAACATGATGAGAAGGATTTTTGTCCGGATTTTCATTTTCTTAAAACACCTCCGCTTGTGTTTTCTCTACTATCTTGTATCCTGGCTTCTTACCTGACTTCTCAAGAAGAGCGTTAATCTCCTTTTTGAGTTCTATCATCTTAAGCTCCCTGCCTACAGCCAGTTTGTTAAATTTTTCAAGTTCATCGGTTTTTTTCTTGATTTCCTCTTCAGCAGTTTTACGCTCTGTGATATCCTCTCCAGAAGCCATGGTAGCATATATCCTGCCATGTTCGTCTCTCAATATGGCATTATGCCATGCGACAATCCTCTCCTCGTGGTGTTTGGTCAAAACAAGGTTTTCATAGTATTTAACCGGCTCAATCTCTCCTGCTATCAGCAATCCGAAAATCCTTGCTGTTTCATCTCTCAATTTCTCCGGAACAAAATTATCGAACCAGTCTTTGCCGGTGATCTCCTTTTCATTTTCATATCCCAGGATCTCGCAGCCCTTCCTGTTTATGAGGCTGACTTTTCTATCAGCGCCAATGACTAAAAACATAACCCCGGCGACATCAAGATAATGTTGTGCCCTGTCTTTCTCCTTCTGCAGCGCATCCTCTACGAGTTTTCGACCGGTAATTTCATGCTTCAGTCCTTTGTTCGCCTCTACCAGTTCAGCGGTGCGTTCCTGTACGCGCCTTTCCAGTTTATCGTGCGCTTTCTGAAGCTCATTCTTTGCCATGATCAGTTCTGCTGCCTGCGCGCCTTTCCTTGCTATGGCATCTACGATCTTAAATAACAGATCCGAATAGTTACGAATTACATTCTCTCCGATGACACGCATCTTCTCTGCTTCTTTTACGAGCAGTCCCGGGTCAAGGTCGATTTCATGCGCTATTTTTTCGAGATCATGGAGTTGCTCGCAAGAAAATTTCTCAGGTGTGAACTGCCCGGCAAACATCGTTCCTTTGTACTCACCATTGATCATGATCGGCGCAACGAAATTCCCGCTGTGTGCAAAGCAGTAGCATATCTCCGGATCTTGTGTCCCGAACGCAATTTTTCCCATCTCCATAAATGACTTAAAACAGCGCTCTTTTCCTTTCCTGGTCGATTGAATCAGGGAGCAAAATCCGGTCGGATTGGTAAACTTTGTCAGAGGCTCGCCTTCGGGCGAAATGATCACAGAAGAGATTCCAGCGGCTCTTGCGAAACTATCCTGAATTGACTGAAGTTCGTCGATGTTTATAAGTTCGTCTAAAGAGAAAGATTTTTCCATTTTTTCGTCTCCAGGTTATTCACCATAAACTATCACCCTGTTTCTTCCCGCATTTTTGGCCATGTAAAGGGCGCTGTCCGCCCTTTCTATCATCTCTTCCACAAGATGAATCATGTCCTTTTTGCTTCCTGACGGGATAGTGCCTGTTATGCCGAGGCTTATGGTTATATCCAGCTTGTTGCCGTCTACTTGAAAGGGCTTCTTGGAGATAGAAGCTCGGATCCTCTCTGCGACTATTTTCCC
>JAUWOS010000142.1 GCA_030611985.1 Desulfobacterales bacterium
GCATAATGCATTCCCAGGCAGAGCCTGGGAACGAAAGTGTAAACTACTTTTCGATGTTTTTGAAGGACGCCCATAATTCATTGATAAAATGTGAAAGTTTTATTTTCTAAAATTCCACATTTACAGACATTCCAAGCATATGTGTATTCTGCTCATACTCTCCATTTGCAGATGAATCTCCTACCGAGTTGGTTTTATCCCGATCATTATATTTCCCGTAAAGATATGTGATTGCAGTATTGACACTGCCAAATCTCTTTGCAGCCCCTATACTCCACATATGTTTTTCAGATGCCGGCACAGACGGTTCAAACGTATCATCGGGCACAGGGTTGTCTTCATAAAGATAGCCCAGCAGAATATCCAGAGTGGGATCCACGGAATACCTGGCTCCTGTATTGAATGTGAGCGTATCTTTCCAGTTTTTCTGTGTTATATTTGAAGATTCTCCTCCAACGGGCTGATCAAAATCTATTCTTAGCTCTTTATACCTGGACCATCCTTCCCATCTGCCGCCTATTTCAACAACCAGGTTATCATTTACCTGATAGGCAAGTCCTGTAAATATTTGGGGTGGAAGATTTATAGTCGTTTCTCCTCCGGTATTTTGGAGAGGTACTCCTGCAGGAACACCAGAAAAGCTAACGTCTCCTTCAATCTTCAAATCAATACCGCTTCTGTATGATACGCCCAGAGACAAATCCTTTTTAATCTTCCAGAGAACACCCAGATTATGTCCCCATCCATGCCCGTTTCCGGAAAATTCCCGTTTGGCGCCAGGAAAGGATGGTGAAATATAATTCTCAAATGTGGCGTCACCCAGAAGAAAATCAACACCTCCTGCCAGCGTAAGCGTATCCGTTACTTTCCATGCAAGGTTTGGATTAAAAAGAAATGTTTCCATTTCCGCATTTGTGGTGATGTATCTTCCTTCCCAGTTTTCAGGCCATTGAGTTCCAAGACCGAAAGGACTGTTTATGCCAATGCCCAGCGTGAATGTATCATTTAAATGATATGCGCCAAAAAGGGTACTCGGAAAAAAAACCTGGCTTTTTGTTTCTTTGGTCTTTCCTGTTGAAGCGCTTTTAAATTTTACGGATGGAAAAATGAAAACAGCTCCGGCCTCAATCTGATTTTCCGGCAGCTCAGATAGTGTTGCAGGATTAAAAAAACTCGACACCGGCCCCTCCGGACTTGCGACTACCGAATTTATACGGCCAAGTTCTCTTGCTCCATGCGTGTACAAGGCAAATCCTGATGCATTGACTGTTGTTGCAGCAGTACCGCAAAAAAGCATAAGGCCTAAAACAACTATTACCGCAGGCATGACAGGTGTACTCTCAATACGTCCGTGATATTTCAACATTTCATTATCCTCCTTTTCTTCATTTCCTTTCTTTGCGCCTTTGCGTGAGGTTCCTCAAAAGTGTAAACCGGCAAATGCAGGACGCCAAAACTTTCACATTATTTTATTTTTTCCATCTCTTTTTGAGCATCAATTGCCAGAGCGCTATCTGGAGCAAGCTCAATAACTTTTTTGTAAGCATTGAGCGCTTTGTTGTATTTTCGTGATAATCGGTAGGCATCAGCCAGATCAAAATATAATTTCGCAAAACGTGGGGAATTTATTGTTGCTTTTTCAAAAGTTGCTATTGCTTCCGGAATTTTTCCCATCGCAATATATGTTTTGCCAAGACCACGCAAAGCAATTGTAAATTTGGGCTCTATTTTAAGCGTTTCCTGATAATACTTTTCTGCAAGCACATACTCCTTTTTATTGTAATATGCCAATCCCAGGTTTGAAAGAGGATAATGAGGAGTGGCGTAGAGAAGATCTCCTGTAATCTCCTCAAAGCAGGCAATAGCATCATCCCAGTTTTTTTGGGTGAGATATGCTGTTCCGAGATTATTCTTTGCCGGCGCATAATTCGGTTTTATTTCCACAGCCATTTTAAAGTGATTGATTGCAAGATTGATCTTTCCCTTTGCCATGTAAACCAGTCCCAGATCATTTTGAAGATACGGATCTTTGCTATAAAATTTTTCCGCTTTAAGAAACTCTCTTAGCGCTGCCGTATAATCTCCCTGTCCCAAATATGCTTCGCCAAGATTTCTCGAAGCTTCCTCCCGGCTTTTCATTGCTTCCAGATTTGCCACACACGAAACAAGAAACAATACCGAAAACATAGATATTGCACAGATAAACCAATTTATTTTCATTTTCATATTTAACCCACCTGGAATAATGATTGTCGATTTTAAAAACACTGACAACAAAAATCACCTACCACGTTCACAAGACGTGGTTTAATAAAGACCTCTCTAATATTTCAAATCCGCATACTCTACCCATCCGCCGGCCAGAATAAGGGCGCGGTCAAAATCAGAGATTGAAAAAGGTATCTCCTCTTTCAGCTTGTCAGCTTTTATAATAAATAGATTTTTTTCAAAGTCTGTTTCAATAAGAGTTTCTTTGCCGGCAAAATTTAAAAAAAGATGATCAATGGTTTCTACAGGCAGTTCCACTGCCGGCATGCCGCAGTTAAACATATTCTGCTTGAAAATTCTTGCAAAGCTTTCAGCTATTACCAGGTTGATCCCATTTGCCTCAAGCGCCCAAGGCGCATGTTCTCTGGAGGAGCCGCATCCGAAATTTGCTCGTGTAACGATAATGCTTTTTCCTTTTATATCTTTATGCGGAGCGAATCCTTCAAGTTTAATATCTTCCAGAAGATATGGTTTAAGCGCTTTTTTGGAAATTTCCGTAAGATATTTTGCAGGAATAATTTCGTCTGTATTTATGTCCGATCTGTCAAGAAAGAGTACTTTCCCGCTGAAATTTGTCATTATTTAGCGCCCCCCTGCATTTCTTGCCTTTTATAAAGTCTGGAATTTGTGATATATCCTGTAATAGCTGTTGCTGCCGCTGTTGCAGGGCTCATGAGATGCACCATACCTCCTTTGCCCATGCGACCGTTGAAATTCCGATTTGTTGTTGATGCGCATATTTCGCCTTCCGCAAGTACGCCATTGCTCATTCCCAGACATGCGCCGCATGTTGGATTTGTAACACAGAATCCGGCATCCATGAATGTTTTCAGGATTCCTTCTTCAAGCGCCTGGTTGTAAACTTTTGGTGTTGCCGGAGACAGAATGCCTCGGACGAAATCACTTATTTTTTCTCCATTTAATACATCTGCGGCAACACGAAGATCTTCGATTCTTCCATTTGTGCATGATCCAATGTAAACCTGGTCTACTTTTATTCCTTCCATATCCCTTACAGGTTTTACATGATCCGGTTTATAACCGAATGTAACCTGCGGTTCGAGGCGACTCACATCATGTTCAATCACATCGTCGTATATGGCGTCATGATCAGGAGAGAACTTGACAAAAGACTCAAGTGCCGCTTCTTTTGTTGCATATTCATCTTTGATAAATTCCCAGAGATATTCCACTGTTGTCATATCCGGCTTGCATATGCCGCAAGTTGCGCCCGCTTCAACTGCCATGTTGCAAAGCGTCATCCTGGCTTCCATGCTCATGGCATTCACAACAGATCCTGTAAATTCTATGACTTTGTTGGTTGAGCCATTTACGCCCAGCCTGCCAATAATAGAAAGGATCACATCCTTTGCATAAACACCTTCAGATATCTGACCGCTTATGTTAATTTTGATAGTCAAAGGATAGTGAAATGCGCACACGCCTTTCAGGATACCTACCTCAAGGTCGGTTGTTCCAACACCGGCTGCAAATGCGCCGAATGCGCCATGGGTGCATGTATGGGAATCTCCCATAATCAGAGTATAACCGGGACGCACAAATCCTTTTTCCGGAAAAATTGCATGACAGACCCCATTTCTGCCGATATCAAAAAAATCCCGAATATTGTTCCGCTTTGCCCACTCTCGCAGAATCTTGCCCTGCATGGCTGTTTTTGAATCCTTTGCCGGTGTTACGTGATCAATCACAACTTTGATCTTATCAGGATCAAACACCCTGTCTTTGCCTCTGGCAACAAGATCATTAATTGCAACCGGCGTTGTGATCTCATGGCAGAATACAGCATCCAGTCTGATTACATTGATATCTCCCGACGGATTATCCACAAGGTGGGAATCAAAAATTTTTTCAGCAATTGTCTTACCCATATATCCTCCAATCCCTAAATTTTCAATCAGTATCTGTTTTCAAAACCGCCAGGAATGCTGACTGTGGAATCATCACCTGACCAACCATCTTCATCCGTTTTTTTCCTTTTTTCTGTTTTTCGAGAAGCTTGCGTTTTCGCGTTATATCGCCGCCATAGCACTTTGCAGTAACATCCTTCCTGAAAGCTGAAACAGTTTTGCGAGCAATAATTTTTCCGCCTATAGCTCCCTGGATAGCTATTTTAAACATCTGTTTCGGGATTTCATCACGGAGTTTTTCGCATGTAGTTCTTGCCCGCTCAACAGCTCTGTCTCTGTGAACGAGCTGTGAAAGTGCATCGACACGATCACCATTTATCAAAATATCCAGTTTTGCAAGATCTGTTTGTCTGTAATCTATTATTTCATAGTCGAACGATCCATATCCTTGTGTAATAGATTTGAGTTTGTCATAAAAATCATAAACAACTTCAGCAAGTGGAAGTTCAAATATCATTTCCAGACGATCGCTGGTAAGATATTGATAATTACTGTTAATTCCACGACGGTCAAGACAAAGCTTCATAATGCTCCCCATATAACGCTCAGGCGTCATTATTGATGCGCGGATAAACGGCTCTTCCGTATGTTCGATCATTGCAGGATCAGGATATAGAGCAGGATTATCAATTATTGATGTTGAACCGTCATTCATGACAAGCTTGTATCTCACAGACGGAGCCGTAAGTATCAGGGAAAGACCATATTCGCGCTCAAGCCGCTCCTGCACAACTTCAAGATGAAGCAGTCCCAGAAAGCCGCAACGAAAACCAAAACCCAGAGCTGCCGAACTATCTTTTTCATAAATCAGGGAAGCATCATTTAGCTTGAGTTTGTCAATGGCAGCGACAAGGTCTTCGTATTCATCGGAAGATACAGGATAGATGGATGAAAAGACTACCGGCTTTACATCCTTAAATCCCGGCATTGGAGTTTTGCATGGCTGATTCTTTAGTGTAATTGTATCGCCGCATCTGATGTCGCTTACAGTCTTTATCCCGGCAATGGCATACCCCACCTGACCCGCTGAAATTACCTTTTTGGGTACCCGCTTTATCTGAAAAATTCCAACCTCTTCGACCCTGTAAACGACATTATTAGACATAAAGGAAATCAGATCGCCCGGCTTTATTTTTCCCTGAAAAATCCGAAAGTTAACTATGGCGCCCCTGAAAGGATCGTAGTGAGAATCAAAAATCAAAGCTTTGAGCGGCGCTTCAGGATCCCCTGAAGGCGCCGGCAGATTTTTTACCACTCCCTCAAGCACATCTTCAGTTCCTGTTCCCTCTTTAGCTGATACAAGAATTGCTGATTCAGGATCAAGACCGAGATCATTTTCTATCTGAACTTTTATTCTTTCAATATCAGCAGATGGCAGATCTATCTTGTTGATTACAGGAATAATTTCCAGGTTATGCTCCATTGCAAGATAAAGATTAGCCAGAGTCTGAGCCTCTACACCCTGGCTGGCATCTATTAGAAGAAGAGCGCCTTCACAAGAAGCGAGCGCTCTTGAAACTTCGTAAGTAAAGTCAACATGCCCTGGTGTATCTATAAGATTTAATAAATAAGCCAGACCATCTTTTGCAATATATGGAAGGCAAACAGCCTGGCTCTTAATTGTAATACCGCGTTCACGTTCAATATCCATACTGTCGAGGATCTGATCCTTGAAATCTCGATCCGAAACAAGATTGGTGGCCTGGATAAGGCGGTCGGATAGAGTTGATTTGCCATGATCAATATGTGCGATAATGCTGAAGTTTCTGATATTTTTCATTTTTAATTTGCCCAACAATAATGATAGTTCAAAAAGTTAGTTGACACTATTTATTTTTATAATTATAGTTTATTATTCGCTTAAAAAATTTAGGAACGTAGCATGATTTCTTTGTGTTTACATAAGGAACGTGAACGAAATAACTTCCCCAACTATGCATCACAGCTTCAGGCCGCCTTTGCCCCAAGCTCAAATCCGATCTCAGATCTATGCGCCTACTTGCGGAAGTTAATTCGTTCACGTTCCTAAGAGTCTTTTTTACTATAAAAAGAATACTATTCTTAACAGATTATTTTTGATTATGTCAAGCTTGCTGCTAATACCCAATACTTAATACTTAATACTAATGACTATAAATACTCACATATTAATTGTTGATGATGATGATGATGTAAGAAACTTAATTGATAGTTTTGTTAAGGTTGCCGGCCATAAAACCTCAATGGCTTCCAGCGCTGAAGAGGCG
>JAUWOS010000099.1 GCA_030611985.1 Desulfobacterales bacterium
GAACAGATTCCTGAATGGTATGAGGCAGTGGGAACCGTGTATTCGAAAACGGAAACACATATCTCTGCCCAAATAACCGGACGTATTCTGAAAATTATGGTACGACCCGGAGACAACGTAAAAAAGAAAGCCCCTTTAATCTATTTGGATGACCGGGAATTTCAGGCAAGATTAAACCAGGTACAACAGGGACTGGAGGCTGTAAGGGCAAAGAAAGATCAGGTTGAGCAGGCGCTGGTTGCGGCGCAGGCAGTTTATGCTCAGGCTGATGCAAGCCACAAGAGGATAAAAACATATTTTGACCAGGAAGCCGCAACAAAAAATGATCTTGAACAGGCTGAAGCATCATACAAACAGGCAAAAGCTGGGGTAGCGCGTACCCAAAAGGGTATGGTTGCGGCCGAAGCAGGAGTGCAGCAAGCAAAACAGGTGGTTGAGGAGGCGCGTGTAGCGCTCGGATATACTAAAATCATCGCCCATGAAACAGGAGAAGTTGCAAAGCGCCTCGCTGAGCCGGGAGATTTAGCCTGGCCGGGAAAGCCTCTGCTCGTTCTGCACGCTCCCGGGGCTCTGAGGTTGGAGGCTCATGTGCGGGAGGGATTAATCAAGAAGGTTTTTCCGGGATCTCAATTACAAGTAGCCATTGATGCTCTTGATACTATGCTTGATGGAACCGTGGAAGAAGTTAGCCCGTCGGCAGATCCTTTAAGCCGGACATTTCTGGTAAAAGTCGCCATTCCGGCCATTACCGGCCTTTATCCCGGAATGTTCGGCAAATTACTGGTGCCGCTTGGAGAACGTCAAACCGTGGTCGTGCCTGAAAGAGCCATTTATCGTATCGGCCAGCTTGAAGTGGTAAAAGTAGAAAAAGAAGGTCGATGGTGCGATTGTTTTGTCAGAACAGGGAAAAAGATGAATGGCAAAGTTGAGATACTTTCTGGTTTGAATGGGAATGAAAAGATTGCTTTGAGGGATTGAGGGATTGAGGGATTTAGGAATTTAGGGATTGAGGGATTTAGGGATTAGAATTGGATGGATAAAATGTTCAGAAATTTGAAAACTCAATTATGAGATTAACCGAATGTGGTGGGCATCTCCAGTTGTTTACAAGTTACTTTTGAGTTTTCAAATTTCTGATGTTTAAATAATCTGCGGAAATCTGCGAAATCTGTGGATGGGATTAAAGGAAATGTATTCAATGAATGACAATTCAAAAAATATTCCACGTGGATTTATTGCCGCTGTAGTCAATAAATTTTTAACATCTCAGTTGGCTATAATCCTGATCATTCTTGCTGTCTGCATGGGTACTGCGGCTATTCTGATTACACCTCGCGAAGAAGAACCTCAGATAGTTGTTCCTCTGGCTGACATTTATGTGCAATCCCCAGGCGCCGGCGCTGAAGAGGTGGAAAAACTAGTTGCCGCGCCACTTGAAAAACTGCTCTGGCAAATTGATGGCGTCGAATATGTTTATTCGATGTCTCGTCGCGATATGGCCGTTATTACAGTCAGGTTTTATGTGGGCGAAGACAGGGAGCGGTCGCTGGTCAAGCTCCACAACAAGATCAGTATGAATATAGATCGCGCTCCGCCCATCGTGCAGGGTTGGGTGATTAAACCGATCGAGATAGATGATGTGCCGATTGTTAATATAACCCTCTATTCGGACATATATGATGATCATCAATTACGCCGCATTGGCGAGGAAGTCATCACAAGGCTGGAAGAGGTTGAGAATATTTCACGCACTGATATTGTTGGCGGTCGGAGACGAGAGGTACGAGTTGAGCTTGATCCTGAGAGAATGACCGGTCTGAGCGTATCACCTCTGGAGGTACACAACGCTCTGCAGGGCGCTGATGCTTCAATAACCGCCGGCTCTTTTTCCCACATGAACAAAGAAATTACGGTGAGCAGTGACTCATTTATTTCGGTTTCCGGTGATGTTGAGAAATTGATGGTTTCCGTTCATGATGGGCGCCCGGTTTACATTCGCGATATAGCAAATGTTTTTGACGGACCTGAAGAAGCACACAATTATTCCCGTATCGGCTTTCCCAATGGAACAACATTTCCCGGTGTTACATTGTCGCTGGCCAAGAAAAAGGGAACAAACGCAGTTATTGTTGCCGGAAACATTTTACAGAAAGTAGAGGAATTAAAAAAAAGTGTTATCCCGTCCGATGTAAGAGTTGAAATTACCAGAAACTACGGTGAGACTGCAAATCAAAAAGTGGATAACTTGTTAACCTCGCTATTTTTTGCCATTATTACTGTTGTCGGTTTAATTGCGTTTACCATGGGATGGAGAGAAGCGCTGGTTGTGGCTCTGGCGGTGCCGATAAGCTTTGCCATGGCACTGTTTGTCAACTATCTTTTTGGTTACACCATCAATAGGGTGACCCTTTTTGCTTTAATCCTCTCTCTGGGGCTGGTGGTAGATGACCCGATTACCAATGTGGACAATATTCAGCGCCATATCCTGATGCGCAAAAGAAAGCCCCTTTTGGCCACACTTTATGCCGTGAATGAGGTATTGCCGCCGGTTATTATGTCAACACTGGCAATTATCGTCTCTTTTATCCCGCTGTTTTTCATTACCGGTATGATGGGCCCCTACATGGCGCCCATGGCAGCCAATGTGCCGCTGACAGTGACTTTTTCCACGGTGAGTGCTTTGACCATAGTTCCATGGCTTTCATATCATTTACTGAAGCGCTTTGGTGAAGCTTCCGATGCAAAAAATCCGGAAAAAGGAAGTCATGATGTTACTCCAGGGTGGATCAAACAGGGATATCGCAAAGTAGTAGCGCCGTTTCTAAAGTCAGGTAAAAAAAGCGCTATGCTACTTGCAGGGGTTGTGGTTTTGATGTTTTTGTCTGTTTCTCTTGCTCTTTTCCGCATGGTTCCTTTGAAGATACTTCCTTTTGATAATAAAAATGAGTTTCAGATAGTAATTGATATGCCTGAGGGAACCACGCTTGAGACAACCGATACTGTGGTCAGGGCATTTGAGTCGTATTTGCGACATGTACCAGAGGTAACCAATTACGTGTCTTACGTGGGGACCGCTTCACCGATAGATTTTAACGGATTGGTGCGGCATTACTATTTGAGAAAGGGAAGCAATGTAGCAGATATCAGAATAAACCTGGTTGATAAGACAAGACGTAAACAGCAGAGTCATGAAATAGTACTTCGACTACGCAAGGATCTGGAAAAAATTGCCAAACGCTTGAATGCAAATATCAAAATTGTAGAAGCTCCGCCCGGCCCCCCTGTTATCTCCACAATAGTCGCTGAAATCTATGGTGAACCCGACAAGTCCTATCAGGAGCTGATTTCAGCTTCCGCATATATTAAAGATGTTATGTCCGAAGAGCCATTTATGGTAGATATTGATGACATTGTCGAAACACCACGGGATAAAATTGATTTTGTTCTGAACAAAGAAAAGTCTGCCTTGCACGGGGTATCCACTGACGCAGTAATCCACACAATGAGATTGGCTCTATCAGGAAGTACTCCGGCTGCAGTACATCTCGCGGGCGAACGACAGCCGCTTCTCATCAGATTAATCTTGCCGAAAGCAAAAAGATCGAGTGTGGCGGATCTGTCGCAGATTTCGGTAAAGACTGCTACCGGTCATATGGTGCAGCTTGGCGAATTGGGTACATTTGTACATACTCAGGAAGACCAGACAATCTATCATAAAAATTTGGAAAGGGTCGTATATGTTTTCGGAGAAACAGCAGGTCGAGCCCCTGCCGAGGCCATTCTGGACATGCAGTCAAAGCTTAAAAAGAATCCCGTTCATGCCGGAACGAAGGTCGAGTGGGCAGGAGAAGGTGAGTGGGAGATTACTCTGACGGTTTTTCGAGATATGGGCATTGCTTTTGGGGCGGCAATGATCGGGATTTACGTCCTCCTCATTATACAGACTGGCTCTTTTTTCATGCCGTTGATTATTATGACAGCTATTCCGGTAACAATAATCGGAATAATGCCCGGGTTCTGGATCCTGAATCTGTTCACAAACCATCCGATAGAAGGCTTTCAAAACCCTGTGTTTTTTACCGCTACCAGTATGATCGGCATGATTGCTCTTGGAGGAATTGTGGTAAGAAACTCTATCGTTCTGATAGAATTCATCCGAGATGCCTTGAAGCAAGGATTACCCTTAAAGGAAGCTATCCTGCAAAGCGGCGCCATACGTTTCAGGCCGATAGCACTCACTGCCGCAACCACAGCATTGGGCGCATGGCCAATCACCCTTGACCCTATATTTTCCGGTCTGGCCTGGGCATTAATCTTTGGACTTTTTGCTTCAACAGCGTTTACGCTGGTTATTGTGCCGGTGGTGTATTATTTAGTATTCAAAAATTCTCCATTAACTATGGGGTTCGCACAAAAATAACTTTACATGCAAACCCTTATTAAAGCCATTCTTGCAGGCAAGCTATCAACTACTGCCGGAAAAAAGGGTATCAAGATAGAATCCGGCAATAGGATCTATTTTATCAAACTTGTGGTCTTTTTTTTCATTTTTTGCTGCAATCTCACTTCTGATATCGGTTACTATTTTTTTGCCAAGTTCTACGCCAAACTGGTCAAACGGATTGATTCCCAGGATAAAGGCTTCAAAAACCGTTTTAGCCTCATAAAAGGCCAAGAGGCGCCCCACGCTCTCTGGTGACAAATCATTTAAGAGAATTGTTGAAGAAGGCCTGTTTCCAGGAAAGTATCTTGCCTTATTCTTGTTTTCCTTTCCAATAGCAAGGGCTAAAGGCTGTGAAATCAGATTGGCCCAGAGTTCTTGATGATTCGTAACACCCTTTGATTTGCATTGATATTGCTCATATTGAGGTGTGATTACTCCGATAAAATCAATAGGAAAAGGACGTCCCTGGTGTGCCAGTTGAAAAAAAGAATGTTGCGCATTTGTGCCTGGCTCTCCAAAGACAATGACACCCGCTGGTGCATTCAAACTGTCGCCTTCCTTTGTGACTGATTTGCCGTTGCTTTCCATATAAAGCTGCTGAACATGAGGTATCAGCTTACACAATGGGGTTGCATAAGGAATTATTGCCCCTGTTTCAAACCCAAGGAAATTGTTATTCCATATTGAAATAAGTGAGGCAATTACTGGAAGGTTTTTATGTAAAGGCACATTCTTTGCGTGATTATCCATCTCTTCGGCGCCTTTTAAAAAACGTTCAAATATCTCATATCCAAGATAGAGACTAAGTGGCAAACCGCCAACTGCAGATGTAACGCTATATCTTCCTCCAATGAAATCGAACATGTGAAATGAGCAGAGAACAGGATTGGCCGGATCATCTCCAGGACTCCCTTTACTAGTAACCGTTACAAAATGTTTTGCGGGATCAAGACCTTTTTCTTTCATGAATTCAAAAGCAAGTTTTGCATTTGCTTTTGTTTCAGCGGTTGTATAGCTTTTTGAAATGACAATCCACATAGTGGTTTCAGGATCTATACGGGATACAACCTGTCCGAAGTTGTGAATATCAACATTTGAAAGAAAGTGCAGCTCAAGATTCTTGTTTGCAAAAACACTTAATGCACAGGAAACAAATTCTGTGCCAAGATATGATCCGCCGATGCCGATTACAACTACATGCTTAAAAGGTTTGCCCGTTGATCCTGTTATTTTTTTTTCATGAATTTTTGAAGCAAACTTTTTGATATCATATCTTACCCTTCTTACTCCAGGCATCACATCCTTTTCATCCACAAAAACAGGATCATCTGAAAAGCTTCTTGATGCTGTGTGAAGCGCTGCTCTATTTTCCGTAGTGTTTACTTTTTTCCCGCTCACCATGGAACTGAACTGCTCCTTTATCTTTCTTGTTTCAGCAAGCTCAAAGAGAAGATCCATAGTCTTTTCGTCTACCCTCTGACGTGAAAAATCATAGAAAATATCGGCGCCCTTTAAAGAGAATTTTTCAAGCCTCTCTTTTTCTTTAATAAGATTTTTCAAATGCTTTTCAGAACGAGCCATAATATCAGCATGCTGCAAAAGCTTTTTCCAGATAGGAATATCGCCAGATTTTTTGCAAGACATAAGGGATCTCCTCTGAACTTTGGTATCCTTCATTTTGTAGTTTACACTTTTTCAACACAAACTGATGCCAGGTGTTTAGGTATTAGGTATTAGGTATTAGGTAAAACGGATTGTTAAGGAGCGTGGATGAATTAACTTTCACATTCCCAACATGTAAGCTTTTACAGGTGCTGTAGATGTGCGTTTTCAGGGCAACCAACTATAGATTTGCTATGTTGGTTGCCCTGAAAACGTGCATATGCAGTGCCTGCGAACGCTTACGATTTTGATTGTATTTATTTGATCTCAGATCACAAAAACTGTGAAAGTATTTTGCAGGAATCAGGGGAGAGGTTTTGTTCTATCAATTTCAAACTGACGTTCAACCATATCGGCAAGCGTTAAGGAATCCAGCATATTATTCACTGTATCTTGTATCTCTTTCCATATCCCAAAAGTAACACATCTCTCAACTCGATCACATGTCTCAGGATTATCAACACAATCTACAGGAAATATGGAACCTTCCAGAGCATCAATAATATCACGCAACTTAATCTGATGAGCATCCCTGCTGAGAGTATATCCTCCCCCAGCTCCACGAACGCTCCTGATAAGGCCCGCCACTTTCAATAGCGGAATGAGCTGTTCCATGTACTTAACAGAAATATCTTGCCTTGAGGCCAAAATTCTCAAAGAAACAGGACCTTTTTTGTAATTTACAGCTATGTCCAACATGGCCCTGGCACCATAGCGCGCTTTAGTCGACAACCTCATTTGGCTTTGTGACCTCTTGCTTTTCATAAGAAAACGAGGATAAAACAACTTCCCCCAGACAGACGCATAGATTTGGGTTAGATTTACCCAAATCTCAAATCCGATCTCAAATCCAATCTCAAATCCAATCTCAAATCACAAAAGTTGATGGGATAGCAAGCTGTTTTGATTCCTTTGGGATTTGAGATTGGGTAAAGGTGGTCTGGATCTGTGATGCATAGCTGTTGAAACTATTTCGTCCACGCTCCTTACGATCTATAGCAACGTAACGATAAACTACTTTGGGCATCCTTCATCTTATAGTTTATACTTCTACAATATTTAGAGATGTCAGCCATTAGCAGCATTAGGCAAAAAGTCGTATAAAAACAAACTGTTAAGCTAACAGCTATGCGCACAGATCACATTTTTTGAGGTATCTTGCCATTAAAAGTGTAAACTGTTTTGGGCTAATTATGAAGGATGCCAAACTTTGTTACTTTTATCTCTATTACTTCTTTCGGGGATGACACTCACCGCATGTAAGTGGACCTTTGTTTTCCTTTGCATGACACCCCTTGCAATTGTCATGAAATGCTTTCATTGCGGGCAGTTTTTTGCCATCTGCCTCAAGACCATGACATGCAGTGCAATCAGATTCTTCGGTATCCTCCCAGACATTTTCACCATCTTTATCATATATATGGTGACAATCCAAGCAATCAATTGCCAGGTCATCAGCATGAAGCGTATGCGGGAAAATGGCTGCAGGCCTTTCACGTGTTGAAAAAATATCATGTTGCAAAGAGTTGATATCATCCTGAGCATATACAGAGCCAAGGATAAAAAGAGACGCCAAACCTACTATTGCTACATACAATGCTATCTTGTTTTTTTTCATTACAAATTGCCTCCCAATTCTGCCTTTATTTTACCGGAACGGCCGTTAATCTGCGTCCATCCGTATTCATCTGCGGCTGATTATTCTTTATTGTCATATACGATTATTACTCTTTCTCTTCTTCCGGCTTCAGATGATCCGGCACAATCACCATATCAAGAAGAATAGGTTTCAGAAAACTCCACTTGATTCCAATTTTATAAACTTCCTCCAGATCCCTGATTGCATCCCAGCAATTATGACATGCAGAAACAACAAACTTTGCTCCTGTGGCCAGAATCTGATCACGTTTGACTTTCAAGCCTATGTTTCTTTCTTCTCTATAACGTCCAATACCGTTCATGCCGCCACCGCCGCCACAGCAAAAATTGTGTTCACGGTTTGGGCTCATTTCACGAAAATCCTCTGCTATATACGACATTATTTTTCTCGTAACATCAGCCAGGCCATGATTTCTAACATAATTGCACGGATCTTGAAGAGTTACAGGTTCTTTGATTTTTTTAGTCGGATCAAGCTTAAGTTTTCCTGTTTCAAGAGCCTCTAACACCCACTCAACGTAATGGAGTCCTGGAGCAGGCGGATCACCACTTTTTCGCCCGGCCCAATAAGGCCCTTCAGTAATGGTTGCACGGTGCTGATGGCCACACTCCGTGCCAACATATCTCTTTACCTTCAGCCTTTCCATTGCCTCGTATACACCTTCTACCTGCTGCTTGCAACATGCCCAGTCACCCGCAAACATAGACAGACTTGTTCCTTCCCAACCCTTACTGGGAACCGTCCAATTTTCACCTGCCAGGTGGAACAAAATTGCTGCTTCTGCAAGATCCTGCGGATAATGCTTTGGTTCACGAGCATTTACTACGTACATAATATCCGAATCTACTTTATCTACAGGAATAGTCAATCCTGGATAGTATTCCTCATTCTCCTCTGCCATCCACTCACAAGTCTCAACATAATCGGTTACAGTAACATCCATCTGAGCATTATATATCCAGTGCATCCCTGATCCGATTTTCATCTCATGCGGCACAAAACCCTGCGAAAAACAAAGACCTCGCAAGTAGCCGAACATAACACCCATATCAATACCATGAGGACAATACATTCCGCAACGATTACAACAGGTGCATTTCCCCCCATGCAGTATCCATACAATTTATCATGAATTGAGTATCTACATCTCCCTCTCTCTTTACTATTTCACCA
>JAUWOS010000037.1 GCA_030611985.1 Desulfobacterales bacterium
CTGTAAAGCAACTTTTGTGCCAATCGCCCAAGATTTACGCAAACTATTTTTCGGAAACTCAAGTATTTATAAATTTTTCATTTTTTTCTTGACAGGAGGAATATAGGATAGGATGCTCCCCTGTTTTCTAAAGAAGAGAGAAACTGCGGAGGATTTCGCTTAATTCAGAATCGTTTTCTGCACGTTTACGCAGTGCATACATCAAACGGGTTGGCAGGGAGCCTTGTTCATGACGTAATTCCAAATCTCGTAACAAATTGGTTTCAAGTTCTATTATTTTTTTCTCCAATGGCTGGGAGGCTGTTTTTCGATCCCAGATAATAAAGCCTATCAAACCCATAATTCCTGCAAGAACAACTAAAATCAAATTCCATATACGCTCATATTGACCTTCCAAAGCCTCAAATCGGTAATTCATTTCAGAGTGAAGAGCTTTTTGACCTGCCTCTAACCCTGCAAGTTTTTCTATGATTTCACGGTCTGATATACGTGGCGCGACTTCAACTGCCGGAATAGAGACTGGTAGAGAAAGTATAAAGAAAAAAAGTATAAAGAAAATTATTCGTTTCATAATTTATTAATAGTTTGTTTTATGTTGAAAATCAAGTTTAAAAAATGAAGTTGTCTTTTTTTCTTTTTCCAAACTTCATTCCATCAATCGCTTCAACGAATAAGTACTTGTCCTTTCTAAATGAAAGTAACAAAAGTACCATCGTGTTCCCTGTTCGTGTTTATGCGTGTTTATGCGGGACGCTCCTTGATATGTTGGTGTTTATGCGGGACGCTCCTTGATATGTTGGTTAAGTAGTTTGCAATAAATTTAATTTATTTTCCTTTGCAATCTTTTCACCACTGTTTGCTGATTGGCTTACTGTGGGCTGGGATATTTTTAAACGTTTTGATAATTCCACCATACTTATACCAAAAAGTAGGGGCAATTCATGAATTGCCCCTACTTTTTCTATCAATGAATCTAACTATGATATGATGTAACGCCCCAGGCACATCTATTCTTGATAATGGATTGTATTCGATATGTCAATATATGAAAGAGCGTCCCCTTGCCCTAATGTTATAAAGCAACTTTTGTGCCAATCGACCAAGATTTACGCAAACTATTTTTCGGAAACTCAAGTATTTATAAATTTTTCATTTTTTTCTTGACAGGAGGAATATAGGATAGGATGTCCCCCTGTTTTCTAAAGAAGAGAGAAACTGCGGAGGATTGCGCTTAATTCAGAATCGTTTTCTGCACGTTTACGCAGTGCATACATCAAACGGGTTGGCAAGGAGCCTTGTTCATGACGTAATTCCAAATCTCGTAATAAATTGGTTTCAAGTTCTATTATTTTTTTCTCCAATGGCTGGGAGGCTGTTTTTCGATCCCAGATAATAAAGCCTATCAAACCCATAATTCCTGCAAGAACAACTAAAATCAAATTCCATATACGCTCATATTGGCCTTCCAAAGCCTCAAATCGGTGATTCATTTCAGAGCGAAGCGCATCCTGACCGGATTTCATTTCAGAGCGAAGCGCTTTTTGGCCTGCCTCTAACCCTGCAAGTTTTTCTATGATTTCACGATCTGATATACGTGGTGCGACTTCAACTGCCGGAATAGAGACTGGTAGAGAAAGTATAAAGAAAAAAAGTATAAAGAAAATTATTCGTTTCATAATTTATTAATAGTTTGTATTATGTTGAAAATCAAGTTTAAAAAATGAAGTTGTCTTTTTTTTCTTTTTCCAAACTTCATTCCATCAATCGCTTCAACGAATAAGTACTTGTCCTTTTTTAATAAGAGTCAATAGCAGACTTGATAATCATATAAAGGGCTTGACGCCGGAACAGGAACATTTTTCCCTTGCACTGACGCCACGCAAGAGGCAAAAACGAAGCTGTACTGGTGCGGGACGTTGAAGTCAAGCGAAAAAATAGTATTTTTTCGATGGGAGAGATGTTTTTTTCTCTTGAATCGCCCTTTAATGGGTGACCCCAAATTATGACCCAAATTGACAAAGGGGGCCTAAAAATGCAGATGAATAGACGAATCGAAACCTTGGAGCAACCGATAACGTTGACCGAGATCGTTTCTGCTGTAAGCATGTTGACTGCTCTCGACAAACTCAGGCTAATTCGCATTATAGCCGAAGAACTTGAAAGCACTAAGGGAATCTTTCCTTTTGAGCCTAACAAAACCTATTGCCTGCCAACGCCTTATAACTCGTTTGGTGTAGCCGATATCCTGGCTGAGGCTATGGAGCCACATATCAAAAGGAGGGCGTCTGAACGCGATGCGGTTTCGATACTCGACCACCCGAAATCGCCCTGAGTTTGATGATAGGCGCCTACAGGGCATTGGGAACGGTTGTTATAACGGTAAAAGATGGAGCTTACCCTGCAAAATTTGATGCCTGCACGGTGGAAATAAGGAATGTGGACAAAATAACTTCCATAAGCAGGCGCATAGATTTTGGTCGAATTTGCCCAATCTCAAAAAGGAATAGATAGCTATTTTGATACTTTTGGAATTTGAGACCCGCCTGCCATGCATTGAAATAAGTATATCTAACTGATGCAAAATGTAGGCGTTGCGGGCAGGTCGGGCAAAGGTGGCCTGAAGCTATGCTATGATGCATGGTTGTTAATTCGTCCACGTTCCTTGGTAGTCATCTTCAGGAAGCAGAGCCGGTTGAAATTTTTGAAAAATCAGCAAACGTCTCAAATAGATCTGCTATGTACTTTAACAACATGAGCCTGTTACAGCGCACGTCTGCATCTTCCGCCATAACCATGACCCCGTCAAAAAAAGCATCTATAGAATCACGCAGCGTGGCCATATCAAGAAGCGCCCGGTCAAAAAATCCTTTATCCAGATCATTATGCATCTTTTTTTCAACCTCTTTACAGGAAGCAAAGAGTAAAGACTCACATTCATCCTGAAACAGGCTTTCATCAACATCTTTTGTTTCAAAACGATCTGCCTTTTTTATGATATTGACAACGCGCTTAAAAGCTATCGCAAGGGGCTCAAAATCAGGTTCGGACTTGAGCTTTTCAAGAGCACGCACCTTGCTGAATACATCAGGCACGTGATCCACCGAAATACTGACTATGGACGATATTACATCTTTTGAAAATCCTTCTTCAATCAGAAGATGGGATATGCGATCTTTTAAAAAGTTATAAACCTTTCCGGCAGTTTCTTTGTTTTTCTGATCTTTGCCAAAAAGCTCAAGACTTTTATCAATCATCCTGCTTAGAGAAAATGAAAAACCTTTTTCAAGCATAATCTGAACAATCCCGATACCCTGACGACGAAGCGCATATGGATCGGAAGCTCCTGTCGGAATAAGTCCTGTGGAAAAACATCCGCAAATGGAATCAATTTTGTCGGAAATACCCAGAAGAGCGCCTGCAATTGTTTCAGGAAGCGGACCACCGGAATAGTTGGGTTTATAATGTTCTTCAATTGCGGATGCAACAATATCGGATTCTCCTGCAAGCAAAGCATAAACTTTTCCCATAACACCTTGAAGTTTTGGGAATTCAACCACAACATGACTTACAAGATCGGCCTTGCACAACCATGCAGCCCGCAAAATATGTTTTTTAAGATTTGAATCGCATTCCGCAGCATCTGCAAGAAATTCTGCGATCTTGCAAACCCTCATAACTTTTTCATCCATAGAACCCAATCCGGCCTGGAAAAGAACGCCTTTCAATTTTTCTATCCAGCCGGCAAATGATATCTTAAGATCGCTTTTGTAAAAAAACTGAGCATCTTCGAGGCGCGCTCTAAGAACCCTTTCATGGCCTTTTGCAACAAGCGACATGTCTTTTGCAGGTGTATTATTTACTACAATAAAGCAGGGCATGATATTGTTCTTATCGTCAATAACGGCAAAATATTTCTGATGCTCCCGCATGGAAGTGATCAATACCTCATCGGGAAGATCAAGGAACTTTGTATCAAACTTTCCTGCTGCTACTTCCGGATATTCAACAAGGTTGGTCACGATATCTACGAGTTCATTGTCGGGCAAAACCCTCCCTCCAAGACTCTTTGCGGCTTTTGAGATTTTTTCTTTAATATTCTTTTTGCGCTCCTCAAGATCAACCAGCACGTAAGCGGAATGCAATGCCTCAATATAATCATCTGGAACGTCAATTTTAATCTTGTCGGGATGCATAAATCTATGCCCGAAAGTATATCTTCCGCTTTTAATATTCCCTAACGCAAACGGAATAATATCTTTTCCTGAAAGGGCCAGAATTGAATGTATCGGCCTTGCAAATTCAAGGTTCAGATCAGCCCATCTCATGCTCTTGGGAAATGGTATTTTAACAATTGCTTCAGGCAGGATACTTTCTAAAAGAGTCTTTGCGGCAAGACCTTGCTCTGTCTTTTTTGCACACAAATAGAGTCCCTTTTTAGTCTCCTTGATTTCCAGACTACTCACGGAAACTCCGACTTTCTCGGCAAATTTCTCGGCTGCAACAGTCGGATTACCGTACTCATCAAATCCCACCCTTTGAGGAGGCCCTGTAACCTCTGTTGCCAGTGGTTTTTGTCTATTTGCAACATTTGCAATTTTTACGGCAAGTCTTCTCGGTGTTCCAAAAGTTCCAGCATCACCATGCTCAATTCGAGCTTCCGTCAATTTTTGTAAAAGCAGTGATGAAAGCGCTTTCAGAGCGGGCTCTATGTAACTTGCCGGAATCTCCTCTGTTCCTATTTCAAGCAATAGATTGTTCATATTTGCCTCTTATTTTTCTTTTTCAACATCGGAAAACCGATAGCCTCTCTCTGCTTCAGGTATTCTTCGGCACAGCCTCTGGCAAGATTCCTTATCCGCGAGATATAACCTGTCCTTTCCGTAACACTAATAGCGCCACGAGCATCAAGGAGATTAAAGGTGTGAGAACATTTCAAACAGTATTCATAAGCCGGAAGAACGAGTTTTGTCTTAATTATCCGCATAGCCTCGGTCTCGTACTTGTCAAAAATATCCAGCAGCATATCAACATCCGCCTGCTCAAAATTATATTTCGATTGCTCAACTTCCTGCTGATGATGAACATCGCCGTAAGTTATATCTCCATTCCAACGCAGGTCATATACGTTGTCAATTCCTTGCAGATACATGGAGATACGTTCCAGACCATATGTAATTTCCACAGATACAGGATGCAGTTCCATGCTTCCGGCCATCTGAAAATATGTAAACTGGGTAATTTCCATGCCGTCAAGCCAGATTTCCCACCCAAGGCCGGATGCGCCAAGTGTAGGTGATTCCCAGTCGTCTTCAACAAACCTTATATCATGATCAAGCGGTTCTATGCCAAGAACTTTCAAGCTCTGCAAATACTGTTTTTGCACATCAACAGGAGAAGGTTTAAGTATCACCTGAAACTGATAGTAGTGCTGCAACCGGTTAGGATTCTCGCCGTAGCGGCCATCCGCAGGACGCCTGGAAGGCTGGACATAAGCTACATTCCAGGGTTCGGGGCCAAGAGTTTTTAGAAGTGTAGCCGGATGAAATGTTCCCGCGCCGACTTCTATATCATAAGGCTGAACAAGCACACATCCCTTGCGTGACCAGAACTTCTGCAATGATAATATAACTTCCTGAAAATTCATCTTTCTTTCCTCTACGTTATTTCGGCAACTTCTCAAAAAGTTTCGATTTATGTATGGGGTTATTAGGCCATCTTTTTGATATTGTCAATGTCAAAACTATATCATCTCTGATTCCAGGTCGTCGACGTTCCTAAAGAAAGACTTGCAAATGCGGAAAGATAGCTGTTAGAATATTGATTGAGTTTTCAAATTGTTTATGACAAGAAATGGAGAATAATATGGCGTTTGACCCTGAAAAGGATAAGATTTTAAAAAAGTGGAAGTGTGATGAAACAGGACTTATTATTACCATCAATAAATATGGTGAAGGTGAACCCAAGCTTCAAATAGGCCCAAGGATATTTATAAAAAAAGACGGCGGAGAGTCTCAGCGCAAGGCAGGCCGTATGACAATTGAAGATTTGATGTGGTTTTATGAAATTATTGATGAAATAAAAGATGAACTCTCGCGACTGGCAAAGCCTGTCTGATCTACATGCTGGGAAGTAGCCTGTTATGCTACCGGTTCTCCCGTGAACGGTTACATATTTTTATGTATGATTCAATCGTAAACCCTGTGAAAGGAAAGAATTCTCCGGATTTAGGGCCTGTTGCTTTGATGATAGGCAGCAAGGCAGATCTTCGTTTTCTTTGCAGGTTAATGAATCTGAGTGAAAATAATTTCAATAACTTGTTGATGAGCAGGTTATATATTGGTAATAATGGTCGTGGCACGAGCTTTTCTTTGGCGGGTCCTTTAATTGGCGCTCCATATGCTGCAATAATTCTTGAAACTCTTATTGCCTGGGGGGCACGAAAAATTCTATTTTTCGGATGGTGTGGCGCAATCTCCCATAACGTCAAAATAGGAGATATCATTATACCGACTGGCGCTGTTATTGATGACGGAACATCGAAGCATTACGATGCTGACGAAAACAGCGTAGCTCTGCCGGCAGTTCAACTTGTGGAAAAGACAAGGAGTACCTTAATAAAAAACGATCTGTCTTTTCATGAGGGAACTGTTTGGTCCACTGACGCAATCTACAGAGAGACCTGCGAAAAGGTGGAGTATTTTCAGAAAAAAGATGTTTTGGCGGTTGAAATGGAAACTTCCGCCATCTTTACCGTGGGAAGATATCGCAATGTCGAAGTAGGTGGAATTCTTGTGGTTTCCGACGAGCTTTCCACATTTAAGCTGCAATCCGGATTTAAAGAAAAACGCTTTAAAAAAAACCGCAGAGCTGTATGCAAGATGATAACGACTTTTGCGATTGAAGATCAATTATTCTGTGCGAACTCTTAATACAAAAAAATGGATCAATTATGGAGAATTACTATATTGGTATTGATGCCGGTTCTGTAAGTGTCAATGCTGTTGTAATCGACAAGAATAAAGAATTAATTTACGAATACCCTTATAAGAGGCATTTTGGCGGGGTGGAGACATCTGTTTTTGAGATCATTAATGAGCTATACGACCGTTTTGCTTTTGAAAAAATAAAGGCGCTGGCCTTCACCGGAAATCACGGAAGAATAATAAGTGACAAAACAGGCGGATTTTATGAGTTTGAATCCATTACTCAAATCCTTGGTTCCGTGTTCCTGCACCCGGATGTAAGAACTATTATCAGTATGGGCGGGCAGGATACTGCATTATATATTCTCAGCCACCATGGAAACAAATGGGAACTTGATGATTTCAATACAAACGGTCCATGCGCTGCCGGCACAGGCTCTTTTATTGATCAGCAGGCAGAAAGATTGGCATCATCTATATATGGAAAAGAAAGAGATGTATCTCAAGCTCATATCAGTAATATTCTGGAAGATTTTATTCAGCTTGGTCTTAAAAGTAAAAATCCTTCAAGGGTAGCTTGCAGATGTACGGTCTTTACCAAGTCGGATATGATCCACCTCCAGAATAAGGGTGAAAAACTCAGTGATATCATTTCCGGTCTGCATGCCGGTAATGCATCAAACTACTTAAGCTCTATTGTTTCTAACCGGGCGCTTCCCATGCCCATAGTATTTATTGGTGGTCTGGCGGCAAATGAGCTTCAGGTAAAAGCATTCAAAGATCATTTCCCTGATTTGATAGTTTCCAAACATTTTACCTCTGTCGGCGCCCTGGGCGTTGCTCTTCAGGCCAGGAAATTAGACATAGTCACCAAACCTGATTTAAATAAGCTTAAATCCATAGCAGAAAAAGGATCGTTTTCATTTTCCGCAGCCCCAAGATTGCAACTTGTCAAAACAGACTTTCCGGCAGACAACAGAGTAAAAAGAGAGCCAAAAGCAATGAAACGAATCCCCGCATTTCTGGGGATTGATATAGGCTCTACAACTACTAAATATGCCCTTATCAACAAGAAAAGAGAAATCATAGACAAAGAGTATCGCCAAACAATGGGTAAGCCCATTGAAGCAACCCAAAACCTTTTGAGAACATTAAAGAAAAGATTCGAAAACCGGATAGATATTCAAGGACTGGCAACCACAGGTTCAGGAAGAATGGTAGTTGGCGATTTTCTTAATGCAGACCTTATTATTGACGAAATAACCGCTCATGCACGGGGCGCTGTTGAAATTGACCCTGCAATAGATACCATTTTTGAAATAGGGGGACAAGATAGTAAATATATCTCTATTTCCAATACCTATCCGCTTGATTTTGATATGAACAAGGTATGTGCAGCAGGAACGGGAAGCTTTTTGCATGAGCTGGCAAATAAAAACGACATAAATATTGTTGATGAATTTCAGGAAATAGCACTGTCATCAAAAAATCCTATCAAACTTACCGAAAGATGTACTGTCTTTATGGGTTCCGATCTTGTAGCTTATGCTCAAAAAGGCGGACAAAAAAATGATCTTATCGCCGGGCTTTGTTATGCCATAGTTTACAACTATCTGCACAGGGTAGTCGGGAACAAAAAGATAGGCAGCAGGGTAATGTTTCTAGGCGGTCCTTCATTGAATAGAGCCATAGTAGCCGCTTTTGAAGCGGTGCTGGGAAAGGGTCTTGTAATACCAAAGCACAGGGAAGTCCTGGGCGGCTTCGGAGCTGCCGTCAGTATACAGGAAGAAATGGAAAGAGAAAACAGGGAGAGAGAAAACAGGGAGAGAGAAAACAAAAAAACATCTTCTTTCAGAGGCTTTGATGAAACAATTAATGACAAGCTCTCTTATAAAGAAGGAGTTTGCCATGCAGATCCTCTTTGCAATAACGAATGCAAATTAAAGGTATATAACTTTAGCGGAAGAAAGAGCGTATGGGGAGGAGAGTGCGGCAGGTATGAAATAAGAGGTTATTCGGATGAAAAAAAAGAAAATTATTTTAAATTAAGAGATGTCATTCTGGAAAAATATCTCAAAGGTCTTTATTATGATCTGGGAGACTTGAAGAAAGGCGATAAAGAAGACAATAGAGCTGTCTTTGAAATTGACGGAAGGCCGACCGTTGGAATGCAAAGAGCATTATATAATCACCAGACAGCTCTTTTCTGGGCAGGCTTTTTTGATCAACTTGGTTTCAGGCTTGTATTAACGCCAAAAACCAGTGAGCGTATCTCAAAATCAGGTATTGAATCAATGACTACCGAGACATGCTATCCGATTAAAGTCTCGTATGGTCATGTCATAGATTTAACAGGTAAAACACGATATCTGTTCCTCCCGAATATGATTAATTCTCCTTCTCAAGATAAAGAGAAATGCAATCATTACTGCCCTCTGGTTCAGGGGAATCAATATATGCTGAAAACAGCATTGGCGTTAAAGGATAGTGAGATATTAAATCCTGATGTTCATCTCAAGTATGACACGGGTCTATTAAGCATAGAATTACATGAACAGATCGGCAGAACTTTAAATGTAAGCATAAGTAAAATCAAAGAGGCATTGGATAGAGCATTCAGCATAAATCGGGATTTTGAAAATGAATTATATAAAAAAGGCGCTGAAATTACCTCTTCCATGGCAAACAATCAGCCCTTGGTCGTTGTTACCGGCAGACCATATAATCTTTATGACGAAAGCCTGAACCTCAGACTCGGACAGAATTTGTCCAAAATAGGCATAACAGCCCTCCCAATGGATTTTTTTAATCTTGAAGATATTGATCTATCTGATTTTCCAAACATGTATTGGGCCATGGGCGCCCGGATATTAAAAACCGTAAAAATGATAAAGAATACCCCGAACTTTTTTGGTATCCATTTGACCAACTTCAGTTGCGGCCCGGATTCCTTTAATGAACATTTTTATAAATACATAATGGGAAACAAGCCTTATCTAATCCTGGAACTGGATGAACATACTGCCGTGGCAGGTGCCATGACAAGACTTGAGGCTTTTAAAAACGTAATACAATCCGTTCAAAAAATTGAAAGCATGCAAACCATAAACCCTATAGCTATAGCATCTTAAAAAAAATGAAAAAAGTATATCAATTAGACAATTTCAGGACCATGTCGGATGGGGTTGGACGTTTTAACGTTCAGGGAAAGAAATTTCTCATTCCAGAGATGAATAAAATCGGAGGTCATCTTCTGGCAGGAGTATTTCGCGGCTTTGGAGTAAATTCTGAAGTTATGACAACATATGAAGGTCTTGATCTTGGAAAAGAATTCACATCCGGCAAAGAGTGTTTTCCATGCATTGTAACCCTTGGAGATATACTTCTGTACCTGAAAAAGGAAAAAGAGAAGCTTGGGAATGCATTTAATCCTGAAAACTACATCTACTTTATGCCGGAGTCCAATGGTCCATGCAGATTCGGCATGTATAACAAATATCACAGGATAGTACTTGATACCTTCCCTGATTTTGACAAAGTAAAGATTGCCTCTCTAAGCTCGGAAGATTCCTATTCGGCAGACGGGTTGATACCAAAGGAAAGGATACAGGATTTTAGAAAAGCGTCTTATCTTTCAGTTGTTGCAGGTGATATACTTGACAGGCTATTATGGAAAATCAGGCCATATGAGAGAAAAGCAGGAATGGCTGACAAGTTTATTGATGAAGCAATGGAAAGAATGACCGAATCTTTTTCCAGACATTCATCCAAAAAAAACTTCTCCGATATCTTTACTGATCTGATTGAAATTGTTGCAGAAGGAAAAGAGATTATTAACCCTGATATTCCACAAAAACCCCTCATAGGCATGGTTGGAGAAATCTATGTCAGATCACACCTTAAGTCTAATCAGGATACCATAAGAATCTTTGAAGAGTATGGAGCCGAGGTAATTAACGCATCTATTGCTGAATGGATAAACTATACAACCTATGATTTGGCACGATTAGCCAAGACTGCTTTGAGATTAAACCTTAAGGGATTCAGATTGAAAGAGGCAAAGGAATCTCTTTTGAGATATCTGAAATACAATCTTACTCTCTTTCACCAGTACAGGCAGCAGGAAAAGGTTTATCGAATGGTCAGGAATCATATTGATATTGAAAAAGATCACAAGATAGGTCATCTGGAAAAAGTATTAAAAAAGGATAATACTTTTTCCTTCGAGGTTGGAACCGAAGCATGTCTTAGTATATCATCAGTCATGGAACATGCCCGTGCAGGATACAACGGAATTGCAAATATATTTCCCTTTACATGCATGCCGAGCAATATTACCTCTGCGATTGCAAAGCCATTAATAACAGGGATGAATATCCCTTACATTGATCTCCCATATGATGGTTCCTTCCAGCCAGGAAGAGAGGCGGCAATAAGAACATTTATGTATCAGGCATGTCAACGCTTTAAAACATATGGCAGACCATAGGAACAGGGATGAAATAACTTCCGTAGTGAACGGCCTCCGTGCCGTTCACTGGCAATAGGGAACGGCACGGAGGCCGTTCCCTACACTCATCTATCGTATCGAATTCATTAAGCATAAAATGGAAATTCCTATACTATTAAGTTAATTCGTCCACGTTCCTTATTTTAATGCACGGCAGGCGGGTCTCAGATCACAAAAGTTGAAGGAATAGCGAAGCGAATCCATCGAAAACTGTAAATTCGATCAAAAAGTGTCCCTCTTTAAGCTGGTAGCCCGTCTACGTTCCTTACAAACCAGAAAGGATTTTATTTTTATGACAGAACAAACCGGAATAATAAAAAATATTAATGGCGCTCTAAAAGTGCCTGATTTTCCCATTATCCCATTTATCGAAGGGGATGGAATAGGTCCGGACATATGGCAGGCTGCAAAAATGGTAATAAACAGCTCTGTTCATTCTGCTTACAATGGCAGCAGAAAGATATCATGGCTTGAGATCTATGCCGGCGAAAAGGGGTATAAAAATACAGGCGAGTGGCTTCCTGAAGAAACCCTTGATGCAATAAGAAAGTATGTGGTTGCCATAAAAGGTCCCTTAACTACTCCGGTAGGAAAAGGGATAAGAAGCATAAACGTTGCAATACGTCAGAAGCTGGATCTTTATGCATGCGTACGACCTGTAAAATACATTGATTCTGTCCCAAGCCCGATGAAGCACCCCGAAAAGGTCGATATGGTCATCTTTCGAGAAAATACAGAAGATCTGTATGCCGGTATCGAGTGGGAAGCTGGAAGTAATGAAGCAAAAAATGTTATATCATTTCTCAAAGAAAAAATGGGAGTCTCCCTGCCGGATGATACAGGCATAGGTATAAAACCCATAAGTGAAAGAAACACAAAGAGGCTAGTGGCAAGAGCCATTTCATATGCACTTGAAAATGATTGTCCGAGTGTAACGCTGATGCACAAGGGTAATATAATGAAATTTACGGAAGGTGCATTCAGAACATGGGGATACGAAATTGCCAAAGAAATGTTCGGCGACAAAACAATAACCGAGACTCAACTTTACGATACATATAACGGAAAGCAGCCAAAAGGAAAAGTCGTCATAAAAGACCGTATAGCCGATATGCTTTTTCAACAAATACTTCTCCGGCCTGAGGAATATGATGTTATTGCGACTCCCAATTTGAATGGAGACTATATTTCAGATGCGCTTGCAGCCCAGGCCGGCGGTCTTGGCATGGCTCCGGGTGCAAATATCGGTGACATGTGTGCGGTTTTTGAAGCAACACACGGAACGGCGCCTAAATATGCAGGCCAGGATAAGGTAAATCCGGGCTCTCTGATCCTTTCAGGCGCAATGATGCTCGACTACATGGGATGGAAAGAGGCTTCGGAATTAATCAGAAATGCGCTCAAGCTTACTATAGAAAGCGGCAGAGTTACATACGATCTGGCCCGCCAGATAAAAGGGGCAACAAAGGTAAAATGCTCGGAGTTTGCCGTGGGAATCATTGAAAATATGAATTAAGCCATGCGCGAAGATCTAAACATGGCTTCCTGATTTATGAGTGTCCCTTAAGATATCAATATTTTAATATGGAACGGCAGAGACGCCGTTCCCTACACTCATTTATCCTATCATATTGAATTCATTAAGCATAAAATGGAAATTCTATACTATTAAATGGCATCCTTCAAAAACATCGAAAAGTAGTTTACACTTTCGTTCCCAGGCTCTGCCTGGGAATGCATTATGCGAGGCTCCGCCTCTTGTTAAACGTAAACTGGTAAATGAAGGATGCCTATTAAATTAACATAATTATATATTTTCAAAAACCTAAAATGCGACATGTAATGAAAAAAATATTGATTCGCATAACCAGCGCTTTGAAGGATGTTGTTTTTCCGGCCAGGTGTCTTGTATGCGAATCTTTTTTTCATTTGAAGCATCGGAACTGGAACAGTTATTTAACTGAAATTGATTCTCGGGATGATCGCTCTTTAATTTATCAGAAAAATTTTACCTTTTATGAGTTGATGACTCCATTTTTATGCCCCACCTGTCTGACCGGTTTTTTGCCTGTTGAATCTCCGGTTTGCCTGAAGTGCGGCATTATGTTTAAAAGCCGCGTGGGGGAAGATCACGTTTGCGGTGAGTGCCTGGAATCTCCGAATAGATTCGCAATAGCTCGTGCGCCGGGAATCTATGACCAGGCATTCAAAACAACAATCCATTGTTTAAAATATAAAGGAAAAATCCAACTGGCACGACCTCTTGGAATACTTCTTTTTGCTGCTTTTATCAGTTTTTGGAATAAAAAGAATACAGACCTTGTTCTGCCTGTTCCACTTCATATAAAAAGGTTCAGGAAGCGGGGCTTTAATCAGGCTTTTCTTTTGATTAAAGACTGGACATGTATTGCCGGTGCCCTGAATATTGAGTTGCCATATATGCAAATCGACAGAGATGTTCTTGTAAGAAGCAGACAGACAGAACCACAAGTCGGCAAGGGTCGCAAGGAACGAATGGTAAATATCAAAAATGCTTTCAGCTTGAACGATCCATCAAAAGTTGTAAAAAAAAGAATACTCCTTGTTGATGATGTATACACCTCCGGAGCAACTGTAAATGAATGCGCAAAAGTTCTATTGCGCGGCGGCGCGAGTTGTGTTGACGTGCTTACTCTGGCGAGAGCAATATGATTGAGGTTTCCGCATAGCGCCATGCGCTTGAAATCCTCAATCAATGTTCAGCAACTTTCGTATTTCGCTGTAATTGAGGGGCCGTTCGCGAGAAGTGATGAAATCTTTTTGAAACCAAAGCAGTCTTAGACCCACTGTTATCTCTTCTTCAGGTAGAAAGTCAATTCCAAGAAAATTATCAATGACAAGACTGAAACGGTGATCATTATCAATTCTGGTATTATCGGTAAAAGGAAAATCAAATTCTGTCAACGTAAACTCTTGGACTCGGACTATTGTGCGCGCCGGTAGATCTTTAATCGTTATCGAGATTTTACATGTGTGATTCTGAATATCAATTTCAATGAGTATTATTTCCAGCAGGTATGCATTGTCGAGTGATTTTACACATACTTTTTCATTGAGAGCTGCAGGCATGGCCGGCCCATTCAATAGAGATTCATCCGTTTCTTTCGTCCAATAGCACTCGCCGATATTTGTTCCGATCGAATTTTTGAAGTATATTTGTTCCGGCTCATAACCTTGCAGACCACTTTTCTCAGCTTCCACGCTCAGAACAGTAATCTGCCTGTCAATCACCCGACGGGCAACGGACCTTAACCGTGACTGCTGAATCTCGGCATCCTCTTTGCTCAGGGATTTATCTGTTGCAAGTCTTTTGTAAAGGTCTTCCAGCAAGGGTTTGAATTCTAAGTGTTCATGAAAATTGAGTGTCAAAAGTTCTACAAGGAGCCGCTCCCTGTCTGGAGGAATCCTTTCACCTTCCTTGAGCGGACCTACTATTGGATCAATAAGATACTGAAACATGGAGGCACGGAGCTGGCTCTCCGCCTGCTCACGTTGGGAGAGAATGGTTGTCCCTGACACCTTCGATTCAAACTGGCCCGCAACGTATGCGGCATAAATGAAGGCGCATGCCGTTGCGAACTTGGCAATAACGTCAAACACTTTAAGCATACCCGAGGAATACCTCTCCTTATAATCCATCTCGCTAATTGAATTATTCGGTCTCCGTCGCGACATGGCTTGCCTCCTCTATTGTTTTTTCAGGTAAATATTCTGTTTAACAGGATTGGGATAGCTCCTGAATATCGCACTCCACTTAGTCTCTTTCTTCCCCTCCTCCCCTTCCTGTGTGAATGTTACCGTATAAACTCCGGTTGGAAGAAAGGCGTTGTAATTGCCATTTTGTTCCGTCTTTATAGTGAAACTGTTCCCTTTTGCATCCAAAAACGTAAGTATATCTTGAGGGGGAAACGATCCACCGTCCAGAAAGACACGTCCATATACCGTCCCGGCTTCAGATGGAACTACTGATGAGAAAACAACAATAAAAACCAGACACACCAATATCGACACTACGAATACTCGTTTGTAATTGGTCATGCATGATTTATAACGATTATTGGTTTTTTTGATACAGGTCGAATAAATTATAATACAATTCTTTCTCATCTCATATACCCTCCTTGATAACCATCCATCGATCCCATCTTATCATGCCTCTTTAATCCACAATTCCTTCCCTCTGAAAGCAATAGCGATCTTCGATACCTTTTTTATTCCTGCTTCCTCTATTTCTGCTGTATATATTTTTTCCTCGATCTGTTTGAGCGCCTGCGACAAAACATGTTCCGGTTTTTCACTGTCATACACACGTTTGAATTCAATGATAATTCCGGTTTTTGCCGGATCATTCGGTTTCAGCATCAGGTCGTATCGTCCATATCCTGATTCTCGGTTAGATCGTATTGTGTATCTTGCAGATAGCCAGACCATCATTCCGAGTACCAGCGCATGGTAGACCTTCTCGGGTTCACTGCCCAGATCGTGATAGCTCATTATTTGCAGCACTATCATACGAAGCATTCGCTCAAACAACTTCATATCTCCGTTTTCAAGAGCCGTCAACATCTCTTCAAGCCTGTTTGATTAGAGTGTAACCAAAATGAAACATACCGTTAAAATTAATATTAAGCAATAAAATAAGATAACTAAAGACTTTTGATACGATGTGTGTCATATTAATTTTCTAATAAATTAATTAACATTGGAGGATTAAAATGATACATCTTATAAAAGATACCGTAGCTGCTCAAAGAAAACACTCTTCTGATATTGAACAATGTTTAGATGGTTGTAAGGAAAAATTCAACAAAATAGTATTTGGTGTTCTCAACGGAGGAAATCAGGATGCTCATGAGATGGAAGCATCAATTCTCAACCAATTGATGAAATTGGGGTTTATGTTAATGCAGTTGTACTTTTCTGCAAAAAATGAAGGTAATTATGGCAAAACGA
>JAUWOS010000044.1 GCA_030611985.1 Desulfobacterales bacterium
TATGAAAGGGGATGAAAGGATTTTAGGCGACAGCGATTTTGTTGAAACTGTATTAAAAGCCTCTCAGGATAAGTTTAATCGTAACTATTTATTAAAGGCCAGGGGATATGATTTCAATACAGTTGTTGATCGCGTGGCTGAGGTATTGGGAGTTAACAAGGCTGAAGTATTATCTTCGGGCAGACAACCCCATCGGGTACAGGCGAGAAGCTTAGTCTGTTTCTGGGCATCAAGGAAACTTGGTATGAGTATGGTGGAATTATCAAAACGTTTAAAAATATCCCAGCCCACAGTAAGCCAATCAGCAAACTGGGCCAAAGGCGGGACGTTCCTTGGGCCAAAGGCGGGACGGGCCAAAGGCGGGACGTTCCTTGGGCCAAAGGCGGGACGTTCCTTGAAATATTGATTGCTTAAACGTCCCAGTGTTCGCTCAAGATTTAATCGACATATCAATTTATCAAGGAGCGTCCCGAAACTATGCGAAACTATGTATCAATTTATCAAGGAGCGTCCCGAAACTATGAAGATGGCAAAGTGGATAAATATGGACATGAAGTTCCGGACCAGATCTACCTGGCTTTTGCGGTCAAGCGCAGCAGATGGTTTGCACTTCAGGAAAGTCTGTCGACTTTGATATGAAGAAATTTGGCTATGCGCTTGGCCATTGATGAAGAAAGCCTTCGTTGCCCCCTTTCATAATCACTGATCATGTTTTGTTTAACACCGAGTTTCTTGGCAAGTTGTGCCTGTGTTAAGCCAGCCTTAAGTCGAGAGCCTGAGAGAAGATTCCCAACCCGATTTGACTGCATCTCCTTCCAGAAATCAGTCTCCTCCACAGGCAGACTGTCGGATTGGTCTGATGCGAGTATACTCACATCAAATTTTTTTTTGATCCAGTCAATGAGTTCTTCAACATTTTCACCCTGAAGGGACAACTCAATATGGGGCTTTTTCACGAGAGCCAACATAGTACACCTCAATTTCGATTTCATCTTTCCGCTACGCCCAGCAGGCAACGTATCGATATGAAAGATGACAATGATATTTTTCTTTTCCCAACGACGAGAAGTTTTTCCAACTTTTTTGAATGGGACCATCTGCTTTCAGGTCTTCGATCAACAAGAACAGAAGCTTCTTTACATTTATTGGCAGTTTATTCAGCCTGCGATTGACCTTCTTTTTTATTTTGACCTGATATCGCATAAATACGTAATATTACCAAATAAGGTAATAATCAAGGTGTTTTTTTATGATGCGTACGTAGAAATCAGGCGCGGACCAAAAAACTTGTCCGACAGGTTCCTGCGCCCTTTCCTGTAGCCTGAATAGAATAATTCGCATCTGTCATTTCAACCTCGTGAAGTCCTTGGCTACGTACTTTTCGAAATAGGGTTTGCAGTGCCCGGTGACCTCTTCAGTTTCTCGGTCAGCCTTGCGGCTGTTAAACCATATGCTGCACTTGTTCCTTGTTCTTCTCTGTCTTATTATGGACGGATCCTTCAAGGAACTTCTCAAAGATCATTATCCAAGCAATGTCCATTCGTTCGGAGTAGAACACAAACCAGTAATTATCTCTCTGCTCGGATGGTCGTAAACAGAACGGCATCACCAGTAACCACATCTTTGAATATGGCTTTGATCCAGACGGTAATAAATGAACTGTTCTTCCTGCGGATTACTGTGTCAATGGCATTCATCGTCCACAAAGGGTACGATAGAACATTCAGGCAATCCTTAAGGAACGTGGATGAAAATAACTTCCCCAACTATGCATCACAGCTTCAGGTCGCCTTTGCCAAATCTCAACTCAGGGCTCAAATCTCAAAAGCATCAAAATAGCTCGCTATTCCTTCAACTTTTGTGATTCAAGATCGAACAAATCCGACCCAAATCTGTGCGTCTACTTGTGGAAGTTATTTCGTCCACATTCCTAAAGATCTTTGAGATAGGTAGTTTTTCTATGGCCTATGCAAATATGAAAAAAGCACCGGCTTTCTCTGTCAGCTTAATGTGTTATGTGGTGTTTCCAATAAAACCTGTAGCAAACAATTCTTTCAAGGGCCCCACGATTGGAGATAACTCAGATACTTGAACAGTATCAAATGCGAGGCCATTCTTTTCTGCCTGACTCATAAATACATCTTTGGCTATAGAATCTTCTGGAACAATAAGTTTCTTAGCCCATTGGCATTTAGCGCTCCATGCCTTTGTAAAAAGAGTTTCAACATCTTTTTCAAGCGGCGCCTCATCTACTACTCTTGACAACACATGGCCAAATACATATGCGCTGGCTGCATCCATAAGCACATACATATCATAAGGTTCTTCCTTTACAAATAAAAAATCTTCATTGACTCTAATAGCTATCCAAACATCATTGACTCTAAATTGATCAGGGGTAAGCATATTAAAAAATCCTTTTCATAATATTGGCTTGGTTTAAACGGCTACCGCCATAAGGCGGGACAGCCAGTAAATTAAGGCAGTTTCCAATGCCGGATTTATCATTGATTTTGCTTGATTATTTACCGAAGTCTCCATCTTGTATAGTTTAAAAGTGTCCCGCCTTATGGCGGTAACCTCATCGTCCACAAAGGGTACGATAGAACATTCAGGCAATCCTTAAGCATGTGTCAGATGATCCAGCATTCTATCCGTTTGCCAAATTCTGCGCTATGTTTGAATGGAAGCGCCATAGTCTCTCTGCGAACGTGCTGGTCACCTGCGCCAGAGGCCAATGATGCCTACGCGAACCTCAAAACGGCTCGGCGTTTGGTGTCGGGTGCAGTGATTGGTTATGTGGTTTTCTGTTATTCGGCATAGTTCTTGCTTTATGGTATTTAGCTTGACAAAAAAATTATTGTTTATATAAAAACAAACATTCCATAAAGAAGCAATGCAAAAATTGTGGTGTAACAAAAATAGAAATAGAATGAAAGGACGTTAATATCATGAACCCAAAGCAAATGATTTTACGTTGTTATGCCGAAAAAAAGGACGGTATTTGGCTAGCCTTTTGTATCGACTTAAATTTAGCCGTTCAAGGTGAAACTCGCGATGAAGTACGAGCAAAATTACAAAGACAAATTGGTTCATATCTGTATGATGCGTTAGAAGGTGAAGATAAGAAATATGCAACCCAACTCCTTAGTCGTAAAGCTCCAATTATATTTCGGGCTAAATATGCCTTTTATAAAATATTAATAAATTTCTACAAAGCTAAAAATGGAATAAACCACATATTTAATGAAACTATTTCTCTTACTTCCCACAAGGTATGAGCTCAAGCCATCCACCACTTACCTGTAAAAAAGTTAAACGAGGGTTGAAAAACCTTGGTTTCATGCCAACTCAAATAAAAGGAACTTCACACGAACATTGGAAGAAAATAAAAAATGGAATCTTATATAAAAGTCACAGTAGATTGCCCAAAATCTCCATTTTCACAAGACCTCATTAAATCCATGTCATCTCAAGCCGGAGTTAGTAAAAAAGAATTCTATAAAGCATGTTTAGTATAGTATTAAATCTAAATTAACACACGCCTTTTATCTAAATTCTCCCAATCAAAAATATTGCTGTTTTGTATTATTAGAAACATAACGCTGCTAATTAGCAGCGCGGCTTTTTGCGTCCGCTGAATTAGCCTTGTTAGGAGGCTCATTTCAGTAGCGGCTTTGCAGGAATACCAACAACAATTAAGCCATCGGGAACATTCTTTGTAACCACTGCACCAGCGCCAACCTTGCAGTCCGATCCAATAATCACATCAGGGAGAATGGCAGCATTGGTTCCAATTTCAGTTCGATCGCCAATTGTAGTGCGACCAAGTATTTTAGCACCGGGAGATATTTCACAATAACAGCCAATCTTGGCGTCGTGGCTTATGATCACTGCTTTATTGATTAGCGAACCCTCTCCAATATTGACATCTCCTGTAATTATGGCGTGTGACAAAATACCTACTCCATTGTCAATTGTGTTTCCGAATCCTCCAATGAGCGCATGGTTCGACACAATAGAGCAGAGTTTACCACCTATAGAAATAGCCTTTTCAGCAAGAAACTTACGAGCCCCCCCCAACACCCAAGACGAAATCACACGATTTCTTCTGAAAGTGCATCTCCAATTCTTCCCACGATTTCAATACCGGAAACTGATCGTAAAGAGTATCTGGAATATCTTCATTGACATTATCAAAGAACACAAGATCGTCCGAGGCCCCATTCCATTGGAAGACGGCAAGTAGTTCTTTTGCCAGCCCCTTTGCACCTATGATCACCATTTTTTGCCTCCTAACAAGTTAGTATATAGCTTCCTGATATCTAACATAATCTAAAACAGTTGACAACGGATTTTCTCCCATGTTACGCTATTTTCAGCAGGATATTATTCATCCCTGCGTGATAAACAGCAAACAGGAATAACTTCACTATGATTCAAATTGCTGCCAATCTTGCCAAGCGGTACGCTTCTTTTATGGAACATAAGGGTGTGGTTGCGGCCTTCGTATTTCTGAATGTCTTTTACTTCGTGCGCATAACTTTAATTTCGATATGAGAATACTCACTATCCATGACGGCAAGGGACAAAAAGACCGCATTCATGACTAAATAACTTTCCCATTTGGAATAGCTCTGTAATTCCACTGCGGTAAGTATTTATCAAAAACGATCGGCATGTTTTCTTTAAACTTTAAACTCTTGTTTTCTCCCGGTCCTATAAAACTTATCAATAATCCGAACTGTGATATTCAGACCTTTTTTCGTTTTTGTCTTTTCCATAATGGGAAAGTTATTGAGTCACATTGACCTATGGATAAGTTGAAGACGCAGCTTGAATGGGTCATTGATTTGTATGAACGTGATTATGAAGAAAGATACGACAGTGTATTTCTCTTTGATTTTTAGGAGGTTTTTCAACCGTCCGGAATCTGGATTCGAATTGCTGCTGAATCCTTTAGGGACGTGTCTGAAAATTCTCTAACAATAAACTGGGAAAACAAAAAAACATGATTGATGATTTGAATAGTTGACAAATATCACTCATTTTTGGAGTTTTGCTTATAGGCACAAAGTTGCCTTGCATTAAAAATAGGCATATCTAACTGATACAAAATGTAGGCGTTGCGGGCAGGTCGGGCAAAGGCGGCTTAAAGCTGTGATGCATAGCTGGGGAAGTTATTTCGTCCATGTTCCTTAATCATGATATTATATAAAAAAAAAGTACGGGCTCTAGGTCTTTGTTCAGGCGGTCTTGACAGCATTTTGTCGGCTCTGGTTTTGCGCAGACAGGGGATAGATGTTGAATGGGTAGCTTTTGAAACCCCGTTTTTTTCGTCTGAAAAGGCCAGGAGCACTGCATTCATTACAGAGATACCTTTAACTGTCAAAAATATCACGCAGGTTTATCTTGAAATGCTGAAAAATCCTCCATGCGGATATGGAAGAAATATGAATCCCTGCATGGATTGTCATGCTTTAATGTTCAGGCTTGCAGGTGAAATAATGAAAAAGAGGGGATTTGATTTTCTTTTCAGCGGCGAGGTTCTTGGACAGCGTCCAATGTCTCAGACAAGACCATCTCTTCGTTACGTGGAAAAACAATCAGGGTATGATGGTTACATTCTGCGGCCTTTGAGCGCTGAAAGACTTCCTGAAACTATTCCTGAAAAAGAGGGCCTGGTAGACAGGAGTCAGTTGCTCAGTATTACCGGAAGGTCCCGCAAACCGCAGATAAAACTGGCCGAAGAATTTGGCATTACCGATTATCCGTCTCCGGCCGGCGGTTGTCTTCTCACAGACAAAGGTTATTCAATGCGTCTTAAGGATATTTTTGACCACCGGTTTGAGAATCAGAGTGATTCTGCTGAGGCGGAGCTTCATCTTTTGAGGTATGGTCGTCATCTTCGTTTGGACAAAAATACAAAGATAATAGTTGGTCGCACTAAACAAGATAATGAAAACATAATTAAATATTACAATCCGTCCGTAGATATTCTTGTAAGAGTAAAAAATTTTCCCGGCCCTGTAGTTTTGATGCCGCACGGGGGAGGCAAAGAAGTTATCGTTCAGGCAGCATCAATAGCAGTCGGTTACAGCAAGGCCATGGACAATAGCCGGATTGATGTCATGATTACAACACCGCACGATCGTGAAACCATCAAAGTTATCGGGATATCTCCTGCAAAAATCAGATGTTTTATGATATAGCGCCAACTTCTTCATTCTTTTGATCTATTTAATTTGCAACTTCTCAATAAATGAAGACTTCAAATTTCGTAAACGTGCATATGCAGTGCCTGTGAACGCTTACCAGAAAAAGAAGGGTTTGTTGTATCTTCTCAGGCGTCTATTTGTGAAAGTTATTTCGTTCCCGTTTCTAATATCAGAAGGATTCCTCACATGAAACACATTGAAGATTCAATGGAGTTGAAAAAGACTCATGCTGAACTCGAACAGAAAGTAGAAGAACAGATCGCAAAATCAGTTAAAACAAATGATCCGCTTAGCCAGGAAATAGAAGAACGAAAGCGGGCAGAGGTGGCGCTGCATGAAAGCGAAGAGAAGTTCCGTTCTATGATGGAAGCTATGAATGATCCTGTTTATATTTGTTCAAATGATTATCGTGTAACTTATATGAATCCGGCTATGATAAACAGGATCGGAACATCTTATATTGAAGGAATCCCCTGTTATAAATTAATGCATGGACTTGATAAAAAGTGTCAGTGGTGTGTTCACGACAAAATACAGAAAGGCGTGCATTCTGTAACTGACCTGATTAGTCCTAAGGATGGTCGCGTTTACCATATTTCACACTCACCTGTCTTTCATACGGATAAGTCTATTTCAAAAATGACTATTTTCAGGGATATTACCAGGCATAAGCGTGCAGAGCAGGCACTCAGGGAAAGTGAAGAGCGATACCGAACACTTACCGAGCATGTTGCCGATGGTGTTACGCTTGTTCAGAATGAAAAATTCTTATTTGTAAATAATGCTTTTGTTTCAATGTTTGGTTACACGAATGCAAGCCAAATAGTTGGAAAAAGAGCTGTTGATCTGATTTCATCTATTTTTGATCAAGGCTTAAAGAAAATTTATAGCGGGCTTAACTTTGACATTTCAGCTAAAAAAATTTTCAAGGCGCCTTGCATTACACACAAAGGACGTGAGTTTTGGGTAGAAGGGCATCATAATATAATTAAATGGAAAGGAATGCCTGCCATTCTTACGACTATCAGAGATATTACCGAAAGAAGGCTCCAGGAAATTGCAATTCAGGAAGAAACAGAGCGTCTTAGAAATGAGAATATAAGACTTAGATCTTCCATAAAGGAGAGATACAAGTTTGGAAATATTATAGGTAAGAGCCGGCCGATGCAGGAACTATATGAACTTATTTTAAAGGCCGCTAATTCTGACGCCAATGTAGTTGTTTATGGTGAATCCGGGACCGGCAAAGAAATGGTTGCAAGAGCCATACATGAAATGAGCAATAGAAGAAATAAAGTTTTTGTTGCCGTGAACTGCGGCGCTATCCCTGAAACGCTTCTTGAAAGTGAATTTTTTGGATATAAAAAGGGAGCCTTTACAGGGGCAAACATGGATAAGCACGGATACCTGGATATTGCCGAAAACAGCACTCTTTTTTTGGATGAGGTTGGTGAGCTTGATCTCAACTTGCAGGTAAAATTACTAAGAGTTATCGATGGTGGAGGTTATACCCCTGTTGGCAGCAATAAAACCAAGTACTCAGACTTCCGTATTATAGCCGCTACAAATAAAAACCTGGTGGAACAGGTTAACAAGAAGTTGATGCGAGAAGATTTTTTCTACAGAATGCACGTCATACCTGTTACTGTACCGCCTTTAAGGGAACGCAAGGAGGATATTCCTTTGCTGGTTGAACATTTCTTGAAACTTTATTGTGATAGTGAAGAAAGGCAGAGCCTTCCGGTAAAGATATTTGAAGCTCTTCAAAACCATGATTGGCCTGGAAACGTTCGTGAGCTTGAAAATGTTTTAAAACGTTATGTTACAATACAACGTCTTGATTTTATCAACCCGCACAAACCATATACAGCAAATAAGACCAATGATTATTCAATACAAGAAAATGCGGGACTGCACGATGCGGTGAAAATGTTCGAAAAAGAGCATATTGCCAGGATGCTGGAGCAGAATTGCTGGCACAGGGGTAAAACAGCAAAAATGTTGCACATACCCGAAAGAACTCTTTACAGGAAATTAAAACAATTTCAGCTTACCATGTCATAATATATGCCATATATGGCACATATATAAAATACTAAATTATACCAACAAGTAAAGCCTCAATTGCCATTCCTCTACATGTCATTAATGTCAGTTCGTATTCTTTTATTTAAATCCATTCATACCAAACATATATAAATATCATCTATAAATTCAAAGAGTTATGTGTTGTCTTAATTCTTTGGCACATCTATTGCTTTAATTAATCTAATTTATACTGAATATTGACAAGTGTATCCACGAGTTGGGGGAAGTATCGTTTTATCCCATTAGAGACAGGATAGAGTAAATTTCATGGATATTTTACTTATTGATGATTTTTTTACTGCTATGGTCGTCAAAAAAAGCATTGAGAAACTTGTGCGCAGTATAGAAACTGCTGCTTCAGCAGAAGAAGCCTTATTAAAGGTCAGAGATAATAAATTTGATTTGGTACTGCTCAATATCTCTTCAAAAGCATTTGATGGCTGTGAATTAATTCAGCAGGTTAAAAGTATATGTCCGGATATTAAGATAGTTACTATGACCGATAGAAACTCTAGAGATCTGGAATTAAAAATCAGAAAGCAGGGCGTACTTTTTTACATGATAAAGCCTTTTAACAAAAAAGTGCTGGAAGATATTGTAGATTATATTTCAAAGTCAAAAGAAAAATTGCAGATAAAGAGATTGCAGAAATTCCATAATGAGTGGGCTATGTTTTGATTTGGAACGTAAATGGTTGCTATGTTTTTTATTAACAGATTGAGAAGGTTAGGAGGTTTTTAAATGAGCAATATTGAAAGCTGGGACTGGGAAAGCAAAGAAAAAATGCTTGCCGATACAGCAGAATGGAAAGACCGGTTTGAAGATGTCTGGGAGCCTTATATCAGTTCCGATGGTGAGAAGATAGCCTCTATTATTAAAATAGGGGAAGGAGAATTCAACATTTGTGTAAATGGAAACACATGGGAAGAACCTTTTGAAAAAATGTGGTATTCAAGATTCAGTCCTGACGGCAGACTGACTGCACTTATTTCAAAGGATGCAGAATGGACAATGGCTGTTGATGGCGTTGCCCTGGAGGAAACATACGAATACATCTGGGATACCAAGTTTAGCGCTGACGGAAAAACTATTGTGGCAATTGTCAAGCAGGATGGTGTTTATGGTATGTTAGTTAATGGAAAAGTATGGGAATGTCCGGTTAAGCTTGAGAGCATAGCAAGTCATGCAATAAGCCCGGATGGAAATACTGTTGCTGCTATTGCGCAGACAGTTCCTCTGGGACAGGCGGATCTTGATGGATTTTTGAAAGGCACCTGGTCGGTAGTAGTAAATGGAAAACCGTGGAACGATAACTTTGTTGGTATTTACGGTCTGGCGATCAGCAATGACGGCAAGAAGGTTGCAGCAGAATACAGGGCCGCTATTTGTGAATATGGCATTGTTGTTAACGGAAATCCGTGGATCGAAAAATTTGGTTGCACATGGGAGCCGGTGTTCCATCCAGACAAAAGCGATGAAATTATTGTGCCGGTCAGGCAGGCAGGTCAGTGGTTCCTGGCGAAAAACGGCAGGATTGTCTGGGACAAGGGTTTTTTCAGTCTCCTGTATCAAACATACAGTCCTGATGGTAACAATATTGCTGTAGCAGTTGCCCCGCAGTTTGGTAAATGGACAGTTGCTGTCAATGGGCAACCCTGGTCTGTTACTTTTGGAGAATGTGTTCAAAAGCCCTGTTTCAGCCCAGATGGCAGAAAGGTTGCAGTGATAGCAAAAGACAGCGGCAAATGGCTCCTTGTTGTTGATGGAGCCGTGCTTGGAGAGGGTTACGATAATATCTGGCAGCCTGTTTTCAGTCCAGATGGCGACAAGGTAATATGCAAGGTAGAGAAAAACGGCAAGTATGCTGTTGCGGTTAACGGCGAAATCCGGGGAAAAAATTATGAAGCTCTGTGGAATCCTGTTATTTCGCCTGATGGAACCAGGGCAATGATATGTGGCGTAGAAAGTGGAAGATATTATCGCAAAGTAGTTTCGTTAAGTAATATATAAAATTTACTTAATTGGGTAAAGTTTTTTATTTAATAAATATAAAAGGGGCTAGTCGGTTAGCTCCTCCTACAAAGTGCCAACAACCTATAATCTATGGGTATTTTGGTCAGATAGCCCATCTTGCCATTTATGAAAGATTTGTCGTGTAATTCCAAGATGTTACCCACAAACGGGAGGAGCTAACCGGCTATCCCCCAATAATATTTTCAAAAAGGAGGAATGCAAATGTATGAATTTGTCAGTGGGCCGCTGGTATGGGTAGCCTTTATAATTTTTATCGGCGGAAGTCTGTATAGAATATACAACATGTTGTCCAAATCTAAAAAGGAAAATGTTGTGTTTCCGCATATGTCATTAAAACACAGTTTAGCTTCTCTTGTACACTGGGTAATACCCTTTAATAATCAGTATATGCGAAAACGACCTATTTTTACTATTATTTCTTTTGCTTTTCATATCTGTCTGATTATTGCTCCGATTTTTCTCTTGGCGCATGTGATTTTATGGGATGAATCATGGAATATGAGCTGGTGGACTATTCCGGAAGCAGTAACCGACTGGATGACGATCATAGTCATTATCGGGTGTATCTTTTACTTACATAGAAGATTAACAGACCCTGTGGTAAAAAACGTCACTGATGGTTCGGACTATCTTCTGCTTGCAATTACAGCTCTTCCCTTTATAACGGGCTTCATTGCATACCATCAATTATTTGCTTATAAAACCATACTGATAATTCACATCCTTGCAGGTGAGATCATGCTGATAGCCATTCCTTTTACAAGGCTAAGCCACATGCTCTTTTTTGTTTTTACAAGAGCATATTTTGGAAGTGAACAAGGTCATGTAAAGAATTCAAAGGATTGGTAAGAATTTAACAGCAATACAATGTTAAGGAGAATATTATGAAACCCACAATTGTCAAAAGAGAACCGGTAGTGGATGAAGCCCTGGATCAGTGTGAAGCAAGACTCACAGAGGAACAAATAGAAAAAGTCGTTAATGAAGTTATAGATAAAGAAACCGGTGGTCGTTTATGGACTTATGTTAATACCTGTATTCACTGCGGGTTATGCGCTGAGGCATGTCATTGGTTTCTTTCTAACGACAGGGATGTCAGTTATGCTCCGGTTACAAAGGTGAAAGATACAATATGGGTACTGTTGGAAAAAAAAGGAAAAGTTGACGGCGCATTTATCAAAAGATGCTCTGAAATTGCCCATACAGAATGTAATCTTTGCCGGCGTTGCGGGATGTATTGTCCTTTTGGAATTGATATCGCCTACATGCTTCTTGTGGTCCGGCGGATATGCGCAAAACTGGGAATGGTGCCTCTTTACCTGCAGGATACGGTTCACAGCCATGCTGCCACAATGAATCAGATGTGGGTAAAACCGGACGAATGGATAGATACTCTTCAATGGCAGGAAGAAGAGGGCCAGGGGTTTGTGCCCAGTGCCAGGCTGCCACTTGAAAAAGAAGGCGCTGACATTATGTATTCTGTTATCGGCCCTGAACCAAAGTTTTTAGCCCAGCTTCTTGGCAATATCACGGTAATCATGAAGGTAGCTGGACTTGACTGGACAATGCCTGCAACAGCCGGTTGGGATAACAGCAACATGGCCATGTATTCAGGTGATTTTGAAATTATGGCCAGGGTTGAAAGGCTTCATCATGAAACAGCTCAAAGGCTCAAGGTCAAAAGAATAGTTATGGGTGAATGCGGTCATGCATTCAGGGGGGCAGAATATGACGGTCCGACTTGGATGGGATGGATGAAACCGCCTATCCCGATAGTTCATGCCATATCATTTTATTATGACCTGATAAAAAGCGGCAAAATCAAGATAGCAAAGAAAGCCAAAGGTCCTATAACAGTACAGGATCCGTGCAATGTTGTAAGAAACGGAGGATTGGGCGATAAACTGCGCTATATTATGAATGCGGTGTGCGAAGATTTTGTAGATGTTACTCCAAACAACAGATATAACTATTGCTGCAATGCGGGTGGAGGCGTTATTAATGTTGGTCCTCCCTGGAAGAAAAAACGTGTTCAGGGAAACAGAATAAAGGCAGAGCAATTTAAAAGAACCGGCGCTCATACCATTGTAACGCCGTGCCACAACTGCCACAGCGGTATTGAAGATATTGTTGATTTCTACAAGCTTGGGATGCATGTCAAGTTTTTCAGTGACATCCTTATAGAAGCAATGGAGATTCCTGAGCACCTGAAACCAAAAGAAGAATAAGCGGATGAATAAAATAATACCGTTGCAACCCATAATATAAAAACATATTGCCGCCAGGAACGCTAAGAAGCGCCAGGAAAAGAATTTTAAAAATATAAATCTTTGCGTGACTTTGCGTTCTTTGTGGTAAAAAATTATCTGAAAGTCTATATACCTCCCATTTCTTTTTCCACAATTATTCCTTTGGTTTTTTCCAAGTCCTATGTTCAGTTTATGACCTGTCATGAAACACGTATTGCATTTTAGGGCATCCTTCATTTACCAGTTTACACTTTTTTGTCATTTCGAGCAAAGCGAGAAATCTTTAATCGTTTAACTTATAAGATTTCTCGTCGCTTCACTCCTCGAAATGATAATTAAAAGTGTAAACTACTTTTTGTCTGTAATGAAAGATGCCGAATATTAGTTGGAAAAAGGTCGGATCTTATCGGTGAGGGGCTTGTCGGAAGCGCCGGAGGTATGGGGATGCACTCAAATAATTGAGAAAGATAAAAGCTTATATGAAAGGGGATGAGAGGATTTTAGGCGACAGCAATTTTGTTGAAACTGTATTAAAAGCCTCTCAGGATAAGTTTGATCGTAACTATTTATTAAAGGCCAGGGGATATGATTTCAATACAGTTGTTGATCGCGTGGCTGAGGTATTGGGAGTTAACAGGGCTGAAGTATTATCTTCGGGTAGACAACCCCATCGGGTACAGGCGAGAAGCTTAGTCTGTTTCTGGGCATCAAGGGAACTTGGTATGAGTATGGTGGAATTATCAAAACGTTTAAAAATATCCCAGCCCATAGTAAGCCAATCAGCAAACCGTGGTGAAAAGATTGCAAAGGAAAATAAATTAAATTTATTGCAAACTAATTAACCAACATATCAAGGAGCGTCCCGCATAACTTTGGCTAAAGAAAAAAACGCGCGGGCTTTTGGTGTCAGGTGAACTGGCTGGTTCGGCATTACAGTTCATAACTTATAACTTCGTTACTGTTTAGCAACGAATATTGCACATACGTAACATGTTGAGACAGCTCCACAATCCGCTATTGCGATTTGAAGAAGTTGTTTGTGGCCCAAAAACAGTGTTGTCAGAGATCACGGTAAATAGCAATTTTAGCATTTAACTATCTGAAATCATTACATCTGAACTTCTCAAGTAAACGTGTGCAATTGTGAGATTGTAAAAATCAATTTACTACAATATATAGTATTGCATATATACCTTAACCACATTATATGGTAGTTGGGGTCGAATTAAAAGGGATTTGTGTGCACAGTTTTACTTGAGAAAAAAGTCTATTTACCGTGATCTCTGATCTTTAATAACTCTTCTTAATCTATAATTATTTTTGTCAACTTTCTCAAAATACCTTTTCTTCAGGCTATCTTCAAGATTGCGAAACGATCTCCTGCCGAAAATTCCATTTTTTGCTCTGCATATAGCCTCGGAATCGACATCAATACCTGTGATTGAAAAAAGATTTTGACTGGTCGCGTCATATTTTTCCGCAAGTTCCATGCCCAACGAATAAGGCTCTTCCCCTGTTGAGCAGCCTGCGCTTAATATTCTTAATTTTACTCCATTTTTTCTCTTTTTTAACAGTTCGGGACTAAACGCTCCGAAAAGAGCTTTATATGAGCAGACTCTCGAAAAAAATAAGTCTCGTTTACCGTGAGAAGATTTATGAGAAGCTGCAATTCATCATAATTACGGCAAAGGAGACTTAAATACTCTGTGTCGGATTTTATATTATTTTCAGACATCCTATCAAGGATAACGCGTGTTAGCGCTGCTTTTCTATTTTCATCAAAAGAGAAACCGCATCTGTCTTGAATCATATTTTTAAAAGGAATTAAATTCATCACAAATGTAAGATTTAAGATTGATGGTACGCCTTCGTCGTGCTAATTGATAAACCAAAGTTTTTTCAAGATTATCCTCTTATATATTAATGTTTTAAGGAGTCATAAACATATAAAAATGGTAGCATTCCCTATATGTACCATACCTTTTTCACATATTTGATCCCTTATGCCAATATGGGTTATTTCTCCATCTCTTCCGATCACCCCGGCAGGCTACCGGTATCGTTCGGTCACATTTTGAACTTATAGATATATCTCTTCGCGTAAATTGTGAGAAATTATCTGCTCCCCAAATAATTAACTCTTTCTCATTACTTGATATGCATTTCTTTAGTGGTTTATATTTATCCATATATCTTCACGCATTGATTGCGCTATATTTTATATTTTGTTAAATGCTGTTCCAATACAGAAAGCCGTAGATAACTGTCAATATTAACGTGTAAGCGATAAGAACATAAAACCATTTCCCAGCAAACTTGGGAGTTCTTACAGGAGCTAAATTAAACACCAGCAATACCATCAAAAGTGCGTAAATGATTATTGAAAACACTTTATGATTAATAAGGCCTTCAAATAAAAACACAAAAGCAAAAATAATAATATTGTTATCTAACGCCAGCCCCATGTAGGTTTTGTCGTCAATCAGACCGAAAACATTGAAGTAACTCAATCGGATAGCACTAACAGCAACAATAAGAAATGCTCCCGGTAGGAACCATGGACTGAACTTGCCATAGCTTAAGAGAAAAATAGCTGGGAAA
>JAUWOS010000108.1 GCA_030611985.1 Desulfobacterales bacterium
GGGGGTTTGACCGGCTGCCGGTACGTCATTAAGAAGTGGAAGTGAGATCATTCCGTCTGTCCTGACAAAGATTTCTGAGGACAGATCAGGCTCTTTCCAGACATGTATTTCCAATACATCGCCTTTACCTATTTTGTATGCATGCTTAAGGGGTTTAACAGCTTCTTTATTTTCTGAAGCAATTGCTTTTGCATTATTTAAACATCCCTGCATTAAATTAAAGGTTGGCATTAATGCCATGCAAAAAATAAATAGAAATATATTTTTTTTCATCATTTTTACTCCGGATGTTATTTCGTCTCCGTTCCTAATACAGGAACCGCAGAGTATCGAAGTGAAGAATTCTGTATCCTAAGCCCTTGAGCTTTGAGCTATCAACTCCACACTCTGCGCAAACATAGCTTCGCTCCTTGACTTACATGGAAAAATTATTAATAAGTTATTGTTATAATTAAATAAAAAGTACAAACATCAGCTACCGGCTATCTCATCTTGCACCCTTGCCAAGTATTACAATCTTAAAGGTCTTGACGATGATCAATATATCCATGAGGAGGGAGAGGTGTTTTATGTAAAAAAGGTCATATTCCAGCTTCTTTAAAGCATCTTCTTCCGAAGCGCCGTAGCCGTATGAAATCTGTGCCCAACCGGTAATTCCGGGTTTTACCGTATGTCGTTCAGCGTAAAAGGGGAGCCTGTTTTTAAGCTTTTTGACAAACACGATACGTTCCGGCCTGGGTCCTACGAGACTCATAGAGCCTTTGAATACATTCCAGAGCTGGGGAAGTTCATCCAGCCGGCATCGACGGAAAAGTTTACCGACAGGAGTTATCCTGGGATCATCATCTTTAGCCCATATCGGTCCTGTATATGTTTCTGCATTTTCTTGCATAGTTCGGAACTTGATAACTGAAAACGATTTTTCCCATTGTCCGATTCTTGTTTGTTTATAGAAAACATGTCCTTTCGATGTCGCTTTAATCGCAATCGCAGCAAGTAACATCAGTGGGGCGGAAATAACCAATCCAACAGCAGAAAGGACAATATCAAGAAAACGTTTCCCCCACAAGGTAAATTTGTGACGACGGAATCCCTCTGAAAAGATAAACGAGCTTGGATTGACCTGTGTTGCTAAAATTTTTCCCGTCAGTGTTTCGTAAAATGATGCACCGTCCACTATGGTTAGCCCCCTCATCTTGCAGTCCAAAAGAATGGCTACCGGGAATTTTCCCCGTTTTTCGTCAAACGCAACAACTATTTTTTGTATTCTGTTTACCTCTGCCATGGTACATATTTGTTTATAGTCGCTACGACTTTCCGCTTTTAATTGTTTAGCAAGATCAGAATGGTCTGAGTTGTCGACAATAGCTGCGATTTTGTATCCGGAATCAAAGTTGCCGGCAATTTCTCCGGCAATCAGAGATGCTAAGTTGCCGGATCCAACCAGGAGAAGTTTTTCGGAAAAGATGTTTTTTTGGATGATACGCTGGCAAAAAAAACGCCACGACACAATGAAGAAAATCAGCAAGAAAAGACCGATAAAAAATACACCTCTTCCGAGGATAAGAGATGGATATACATAATAAATACCGGCCAGGATGATAAATGTCACACCGAGCGCATGGATGATTCGAATGCTCAGATCAAATATCTTCTGCGCATGTTTGATTTCGTAAAGTTCGTGATAATAGAGACTGATCTGACAGACCAGCGTGACCACCAATACCCTTGCCCAAATAGCATGTACAAATCCCGTTTCCGGGATTTGCCACCGAAATCGTAGCAGGGTGGCAATGATCAACGAAAGATAGATCAATATCCCTTCTCCCATAATAAAGAGAAGACTGCGTAGAGGAAAATATGTATGAAAAAATTTTAACATTTCGTCACTCGTCACTTGTTACACATTACTGGTTAATCATCTATAACCTATTTTCGTAACTGTTTACGGGAGAACCGGTAGCACGACAAGGCTACTTCCCAACATGTAAGCTTTTACAGGTGCTGTAGATGTGCGTTTTCAGGGTAATCAATTATAGTTTTGCTATGTTGATTGCCCTGAAAACGTGCATATGCAGTGCCTGTGAATGCTTACCTATTTTCTCTTCTTTCCATACCCGTATCCATATCGGGTGTATTTCTGCATAGGTTTTTCGTAACCGTTGAAGACGATACCTATGAGTTTCTCCTTTTCGATTCTCTCAATTGCGGATTTAGCTAATTTTCGAGGCGTCTTTCCATACTGTACAACCATTAATACCCCGTCAACCTGATTAATCAGGACAGATGTCTCCGGAGTCAATTCCAGTGGACTGGTATCTAAAATTACAAATCGATCAGGATAACGGTTTCGGACCTCGGATATCAAATGTTGCATTTTTTTCGAGGATAACAATTCTGAAGGATTGTTGATGCTGTTGCCACCAGGAAGCACTGAGAGTTTTTCGATAACGGTTTTGCATAATAGTCCTGCAATATCTGATTTGCCTGTAAGGTAGGAAGAAAGACCTTCGCATTTTTCTTCGATTCCAAAAACCTTGTAAAGGTCAGGATCACGTAAGTCACAATCGATAAGAAGCACATGTTCATTGATTCCAGTGGCAATACATGCTGCCAGATTAGAGGCTACGAATGTCTTGCCATCGCCCATAATTGCGCTCGTAACCATTATTGTACGAGAAGGCTCTCCACAAACCGGATGAATAATCTTTGAGCGCAAAAAACGAAAATATTCTGCGGCAGGAGAATCGGGATATTTTACTACAAAGAGATCCGCTGTTGGGCTCACAGACAACTTCAATACATCTGAAGACGCTTCTTTGTCTTTCTGGTTTCTTGATTTCTCTAAGGCACGGTAAAATTTTCCCATGTTATATATTTCCTTTTACAGGTGGTATGCTTACCAAGACCCTGGTTCCAAGAAAGCTTTCCATATCTTCTGTGTTGTAGAAACTACCGTCCATTATCTCTCTCAGGTAAGCAAGGCCGCAACCGACCCCCAAACCTGCCATTAAGGCAATCAGCATAACTCTTTTGACATCCGGTTTCACAGGTTTACCAGGAGGTATTGCGGGATCAATAACTTTGAACTGTTCTCCTTTTTGCCGGCGTTCAAGCTGTTCAGATAATTGCGCATTGATCTTTTTGTTTAGAAGTGATTCATATCTATTCCGCATGGTTGCATAGTCCCGCGTTAATTTGGTTAATTCCAGCTCTACTTCAGGAGTGCGTTCAATCCGTTCCCTATATAAGGAAATTTGTTTTTTTATTTTTTCCGCTTCGGCTTTATAGGTATCTATGTTCTTATTGACCCGTTCCAGCTCTACTTTTAAGTCTTCACGCTGTCTGACAAGATCATCAAGACCTTCAAGCAACGGGGTGCGTGTTTCTTCATCTGCAATGCCGGAAGATTTGTCATCATTGTTCTGATCCTGTTTTGCCTTCATCTCTGTTTTCAATGCTGCTATCTCGCGTTTTAGTGTGATGACATCAGGATGCTTTTGAGTATATCTTGACTGCAGTTTTTCTAATTGTTGTTTGAAGGAGTCTATCCGACTGAAGGCTACTACCGGTTGCGAAGGGTTACCAATTTCATTACTATTTTTACTATCTGACTTTAAAGCCTCAAGTAATTCCATTTGTCGTTGCAAGAATATGCTTTTTTCCTGTTCGTTGCGCACACTCATTTCAACATTGCTGAGTTGATCTTTCAACTGTCCGATAAGATTGATATTTGCTTGAAGTTGATCAGGAAGCATTCCCATGTGCTTTTTCTTAAATTCTTCAACAGCCTTTTCTCGATTTTCAAGGCCTTCCTTTAATTTGTTCGCCTCATTTTCTAAAAAGTCGGTGGTCCCCATGGCCATGGCTTCGCGTACTTTCAGGTTTTCTTCAATGAACTGGGAAGCAATGGCATTAGTAACTTCTGCTGCGATTTTGGGATCGTGCCATTCAAAAGAAATCTTGAATGATTGCACAGAAGATCTATTGCCACGCTGTTGGATATCAACTTTAATCTTGCGTCTGAGGAACTCAATCAGCGTTGATGTGGATTCTTTCTCATCCTCATTTTTTCCTTTGATCAGATTAAATTCGCTGATGATCTTTTCCAGGTTGGTTCGGCTGTATATTTGTTGAGATATTGTATGCAGCCTGCTCTGAACGCTTTCGGTTACTGTGGAGTTAACATAAGAATCAGGTATCTTTTGTGACTGTACCAGAATCATGGTATTTGCCCTGAAAGTCTTTGGCGTGATTTTGATGTACGCAAGACCGGTTATAAGAGAAAGGACAAAAGGGATAACAATCCACCATTTTCTTCTTAAGGCCAAATCCTTATAATACTTCACATAATACTCTACGTTGAGATTTGTGGTTTGAGTAATAATGAGACTCCTTTAAATTTTGCTTAGAGATTTCTAACTCGCTAAGGAACGAGGTTTTCATTGTTTAGTTTCTGTATTATTTTATCAACGAATAGTTTTCAGATCCTTTTCTTTTTCAGTTCATTCAGCGCGAAATTTTCGTTTTCGAGCGCTATAACATTTTTGGGTATTGGGTATTAGAAAAAACTCAAGAACCTGTCTTTTCCCGCCTCCCGCCTCCTTTTTTTCCCGCCTCCTTTTTTCCCATCTCCCTTTTTTAAACATATTAAACAAGAGTTGTTCCATGGAAGAAATTTAAGGTGCGAATGTCTGACAGCACAAGCTGCTTCACTATCGAACTGCTTTTCGAACTATCCCAAGATAATCATATTATGCCAAGATACTACATATTATGGCCACCGAAGTCAACCCGATACCCTTGTATTTAGGTATTTAGGAATTGGATGATTAGGATGATAGATTCCGGCCTCCATTCCTTTCAGCCATAAGTCATGAGCTATAAGTTGGACAGGAAATGTATTGCACATAAAAAGCACAATGCACCGCATATTATATGCAAAGTGTTTCAGCTCGTGCTATTTGCCAATAGCGGGTACCTTATAGAATTAAAGCATAAGACCTGTATTTTATACACAATGAATCCGGCAACAATATTGTATACCTGGTAAAAGTTCAGGGTTTCAAGGTTCCGGATTAGTGAAGGTCAACTAAAGAAAGGCAACCCTGAACCTGTAAATGCCTATAAATTTTGGTAACCGTTCACGAGGAGAACTGGTAGCAAACAAGGCTGCTTCCCAACATGTAAGCTTTTACAAATTTTGTTTATCCTGCACATCCTGTTTAAAGATCTTTTTGATAGGTGAACTATTACTATCCTTGCACATTTCAGCGATAGGTGATAGGTAATGGCTCATTAGCTGAAAAGTTATTTCGTTTACCAATTTTATCCAAACTCACAGCTATGAGCTATGAGCTATGAGCTATTAAGGGAGGCAATCTTTAGCTATGTCAGAATATTGTAATCATAATTTTTTCAAAAGATTTTACATGTCTGTTGCTTGTGTTTTGTTGCTTGCTTGTTTGTTTGGCGGTTGTGCAAGTGAAGAAGAGAAGATGCAAGGGTATGTTAACGGGGCGGAAAAATATATTCAGGATGGCAAATTTAAGGAGGCGGTGATTGAGCTGAAAAATGCAATTCAACTTGATCCGAAGTACGCGGATGGCCATTATCGGCTGGGTGAAGTCTATCTGAAGATGCAAAAAATCAGAGATGCTTTTCAGGAATTTTACAGAGCTGCAGATATTCAACCCGCCCACACCAGGGCACAGTTAAAGCTTGCGGAACTTTATATTCTGGGAAGAAAGTTTAAGGATGCCGGCAAAAGAGCGGAGATTGTCCTGCAGGCTGAGCCGGACAATATTGATGGGTTGTTGATCATGGCGCAGACGTTTGCCCATGATAAAAAGTATAAAGAGGCTATTGAAAAGGTTGAAAGAGCGATATCTTTTGACCCTGAAAATGAAAATTCTCATTTATTATTGGGCAAATTACTGGCAGGTTCCAAAGAGTATAAAAAAGCGGAAGCATCGTTTTTAAAAGCTGTGGAAGTTGATTCCAGGGCACCGCGGGCACTATATGAGCTGGCAAATTTTTATACCATTCAAAAGGAGCTGGATAAGGCCGAAAAAACGATTCGCGGGATTATTGGACTATTTTCAGATGACCCGCTACACAATTTAAATCTTGCAAGATTCTATTTGGCGACCAATAAATTTAATCAGTCTGAAGAACAGCTCCATGAAGCGATTAAAAAGGCTCCGAAAAATTCACTTTATGTGATTGAGTTGGGGAAGTTTTATTTAGCCCGTAAACAGCCTGAAAAAGCCGAATCAATGTTTGTCAAGGCGACTGTAGTTGCGCCTGCGAAGGTAGAGCCGCTTTTAACTCTATCAAGCTTTTATGCTGTAAAGCGCGAATGGGAAAAAGCGGTCAAATTTCTACAAAAAGGGATTGAGATTGCTCCTGAAGATTCAAGAGTCCTGAAAGCTCTGGCTTCTATATATTTTGAAAAAGGAGATATTGAAAAAGCAGAGAGTACCATTCAGGAGATTCTGGGCAAGAACCCTGGCGATATAACTGCGCGATTACTGAAAGCAAGAGTGAGTTTAAAGAAGCATGATCACAGGGCTGCCCTGGATGTGCTGGAAAAGGCGATTAAGGACGTGCCCGGGTCAGGGGAGATCTATTTTTATCAGTCGTTGGCTCATCTTGGATTGGGAAATGATCGGTTAGGCAAGGCGAGTCTGGAGAAAGCCATAGAGAAGGCCCCACGCTTTGTGAATGCAAGGATTCTTATGGCTGAAATATTGTTACGGGAAAAAGATCTTGATAGAGCGGAAAAAGAGTGTCTGACGGTTGTCCGCCTGAAACCGAACAGTACAAGGGGCCATTTCCTGTTGGGCCAGGTTTATATTCAGAAAAAACAGATTGAGAAAGCGGAAGATGCCTTTAAAAATATTACAAAGATAGCTCCTGATCATCAGTTGGGCTATACTGCGCTCGGTTCTCTGTATCGCCTTCAGAAAAAGTTTGATGCTTCCATGGAACAATTCAGAACGGCCCTGAACAAGGCGCCCGGTTTTACTGAAGCGATGAGAAACATTGTTTTCCTTAATCTTATTCAGAAGAAAGAGGATGATGCACTTCGTTTTTGCAAAGAACAACTAAAACAGCATGCTCAGGATGTCAGGCTGGTCGCCTTTGTGAATTACCTGGAGGCGCAGGTTCATATATTCCGGAAGGATATCAAAGAGGCTGAAAAGTCTTTTGAGGCAGCCATTGCTCAAAATCCCGATTGGCTAAGCCCCTATGTGCAACTTGCCAGGATATACACTTCCACGGGAAGGATTGATGAGGCCATTGATAAGTACAGGGAGGTTCATGATAAAAATCCCCTGTATGTATCCGCTGTCATGAACCTGGGGGTGCTTTTCCAGGAGAAAAAAGATCTTAAAACGGCCAGAAAGTACTATGAAAAGGCTATTGAGATTCAGAAAGATTTTGCGCCTGCAGCGAACAACCTGGCATGGGTGATTGTTGAGGAAGGGGGAAATATCGACCAGGCCCTTGCCCTTGCCCAGAGCGCCAAAGAGAAGATGCCGGATGAGCCGAGTGTGGCCGATACTCTGGGATGGATATATTATCATAAAAACGCATTTGTCAGTGCCATAGCGCAATTTGAAGATGCTTTGGAGAAGATACCGGATAATCCAACGATTCGTTTTCATCTTGGGATGGCTTATTTTAAGAAGGGAGATTCTGAAAAGGCCGGGAAAGAGCTGCGCAAGGCGCTTGAGTTGAATCCTGATTTTCCTGAAAATGAAGAGGCAAAAAATGTATTGAGGAATTTAGGAATTTAGGAATTTAGGAATTTAGGAATTAGAAGATTGGATGAGAATAAATGCTGGGATGATTGGATGATTAGGAACGGGGACGAATTAACTTCCGCAAGTAGGCGCACAGATTTGGGTCGAATTTGTTCGATCTCAAAGCACAAAAATTGAAGGAATAGCGAGCTATTTCAAGGTTTTTGTGATTTTAGATCGGACAAAGGCGACCTGAAGCTGTGATGCATAGTTGCGGAAGTTATTTCGTCCCCGTTCCTTAGGATGGTTGGATGAATAAAATTTTTAAATAATCTGCGGAAATCTGTGTAATCTGTGGATGGGATTTAGGGATTTGCTCGTTGCTGGATTTCGGATTTTGAGCTTTTGAGCTTTGAGCCCATATAATTTCGATGGAGCAAAGATGAAGAAACCGTGTGTCTTGTTGATGATATTGGCGTGCGCTTTATGTTTTTCATGCACCAATGACAATGAGGGTAAAGAATTGAGGGAAAGGATATACAGGCTGGAAAATCAGGTAAAAAGGCTGCAAACAGAGATTGCGGTCTGCGAGGCTGAGAAACAGAAGTTGCAGGATAGGATGTTTTGAGCTTTGTTGGATGAGGGGAATTAGAAGGTGTGAAGGTGAGAGGGTGAGAGGGTGAGAGCGTGAGAGAGTGAGAGAGTGAGAGAGTGAGCCAGAGAGACTCTAAGCCGCTGAGAG
>JAUWOS010000157.1 GCA_030611985.1 Desulfobacterales bacterium
CAGGGTAGTAAATTATTACTTAAGTAAATATTCATTTGAAGAATACCAGGAAATATTGAAAAGGTTTTATTCTAAAAAAATTGGTTACTTAAGGAGACAATTGGCAAATGTTTGACAGCATAATATTGAAAATCATAATAGCAATATTGCTTCTTCATATTTTATACTCTATCTTTGCAGGCGTAATTTTTAGAAACAGGATAAGAGAATCTAAAGAATTTAGCTTAGACGAAATAACAAAAAGAAGAGAGATTCTTACATCTTTTATGATCTGTTCAATCAGTTTGATGCTGCCGTATAAAGCAAGGGAAGCATTTGTGCTAATGCTCCATTTTCTTCTCCATTCTGTAAAAACAAACCTTATGCTTGCTTTTGGGTACATTGCAGGTTTATTAGAGAAAGTATTATTTTTTCTGATATATTTTTTAGGGCTCCCAGCCACCATTGTTCTTAAGAAATTATTTGAGAAAGAAAAGCAAATAATCAAATTATCAGGAAAAAAGTCAAGCCTTTTGAAGAGATATTAATGAATATATTAGTTATTTCATATAACATCAAAGAGCCTTTTGCCTGTTTGATACAGGATAAAGAGATTGTTAAGTACTTGAAGGAAAGCGAATATTATCATATAGACAACCCTCATAAATCATTTCCGGAATCTGCTATTGAACAGATAATGGTGAACACTGAAAAAATTGATAAGGTTGTTTTTTTAGGAAAACAGCTGCTTTTTTTGAAAGACCTGATCATTCAACATTCATTCCTCTTTCCGAGAACTTTTACCGAATTCGCTAAAGATCTGTCTGACTGCTTTAAAACGACAATGCATATCCAAAAAACAATAAAGAAGATAAAAGATGAAAACCAACTGAGAACAAAGATCGGGCTTGATGTTATTTATTATCTTAAAATGGATGAGGCGCTTGCATATTCTGTCAGCGAGGACAGGATAGTGATCACATGCCTTACTGATGTTTTTGAGGGAGATTCATTTTACTGTTTTACTAAAGAAGGACATGATTTTTTGATGGATTCAGAGTTGAATATAAAAAATTCATTCAGCAGGCTTTTAGAAATTTACCATGAGGCTGGAGGGGAAATAGGCCTGGGAAAAATTATAGATTATTCTGATAGAGGAGATTTTAAATTCAAGAAAAGTTATTTGACAATAAAAAACAACTCTTTTGCTCTAAGAGGTCTGAAGAAGGGAATTGAAGATTTTAAAGAATCAAATGAAGAAATATTATTAAAGATTTTTTCAAATTTAATAGATAAATTTCAAAAAGACAATAAACAAATTGTTTTCATCAGTGATGCAGAAATACCAAACAGAATAATCGAAGCGCATCCTGAAATCAAATTCAAACCAGTCAATGATAATGACAAGATTGAATCAATAAAACACTATCTTAACAAAAAAATAACTGCATAAGGTTAAAATGGAAAAAAACAGAAGCATATTTATAGATATTTGGGATTTTATGAAAGAGAACAAAGCTTGGTGGCTGGCACCAATAGTAGTTATGCTTGTTCTTGTAGGAGTTTTAATAGTTGTAGGGCAGAGCAGTACGGTGTCTCCATTTATTTATACATTGTTTTAGATAATTATTTGTTTTTATTTTTTAGTTTGACCCAGCAAACTTGAAACTTTCGTACGTATTCAGGGGGCACAAGGCCAATGGTAACTATCTAAAATTACTGCTAATCTGAACTATTTGTAACCACCTGAAATAATTGTAAATAAATCTAGATTTTTTATTTTATGTATGTTATGCTTCCAGTATGGAAGCAAAAAGACCATTTTCCAAGCTCGATTGGTTCTCTACGCCAGAACCGGTAAGGGCATACATCATCCATCTTGAACAGCTAATCGGACAGATGCAGCAACGGCTGGATCTGCTTGAGAAACGCACTGAAAAACTTGAAGTTCAGTCCAAAAAGAATTCTCAAAATTCAAGCAAGCCACCATCTTCCGATAGCCCTTACACTAAACCAAAGAAGAAAACCAAAAAGAGCAAACGAAAACGTGGCGCCCAGAAAGGCCACAAGGGACATAAACAGCAAATGCTGGAACCAACCAAAATTGAAAGTATAATCCCAGAAGGTTGCGACTGCGGCCAATTGGTTTTAGATCCTGACAGCATAAAGCCTTTTTATACACATCAACATATTGAATTGCCTGAAATCAAAGTTGACGTAACTCATTACATTCTGAACCAGGGCAAATGCAAATGCTGTGGAAAAACTGTTAAAGCCAAAGTTCCAGCTGAATGTAGTAGCGGATATGGTCCAAGGCTATCGGCTGTAATTTCCGAACTGTCCGGTTCCCATGGCGCAAGCAGAGAAACTGTACAGGATTTTTGCCATTCGGTTTTAGGGTTTTCAATTTCAACCGGCGGTATCCAGCGGGTTATCGATAGAACATCTAACGCCATTGAACCCATTTATAATGAAATCAGAGAGCAAGCCCGAAAAGCAAAAGTAAATGGCGTTGATGAAACATCCTGGTTTCAGTCCGGCAAGCTGCAATGGCTATGGACCATGACAAATAATGTCGTTGCTTTTTTTATGATCCATCCAAATCGATCCAAAGAAGCTTTTTTACAGCTAATTGACGATTGGAAAGGAATCCTGATCAGTGACAACTATGGAGTATATGTCAACTGGGTCAACAAACGGCAAACGTGCTTGGCACACCTGATCCGAAAAGCAAAAGGCCTTGCTGAAAGAAAAAATGAATCGATAAGAAATTTTGGTGAATGCATTTTAAAAGAATTACAGCTGCTATGCTACTGGGCCAAAAAACCTCCAGATGAAAAACAATGGACCGATTTTTATTCAAGGCTCCTTTTGCTTTTAATGCCCCATGAAGGCGCTGATGACGAAGCCGGCCAGCTTGCTCGTTCCATCGGTAAAGAAATTGAGTCTCTATGGGTTTTCCTTGATGAAAGTGGTGTAGAACCCACCAATAACCGATCTGAACGAGCATTAAGGTTTGCCGTATTGTGGCGAAAACGTAGCAATGGAACCCAGAGTGACAAAGGCAACCGTTGGGTAGAGCGAATCCTATCTTTAAAGCAAACTTGCCGTATGAGAGCTTTGCCAGTATTTCCTATTCTTGTTAATGCTATTGATGCCTATTTCAAAGATCAAACACCTGGCTTACAGTGGGTTGCCGCAAATTACTAGCTATACCCCCTGAACATTTACAAAAACTTTCATCTATTTACCCCATTCATATGACAGAAAAGATCCTAAACCTGTTTAATGAAAAAACAAAAGAATTTAACATTCTCAGCCAAGGCGAAACTCACACGGAAGCCCTCATCTTCATTGTCATTCAGGGCTTGCAGAAGGATACTACGGCTGTGCCCTGAAGTGTCTTTAAGATGACCACCTCCGACCGGTTAAACACTGGGTGCCATATGCGGTGTTAGTGGTCTGCGAGCCGACCTAAAAATGCTCACATAATCATGGTCCTTAATAGGATGTTTTCAGTATATATAGGGTCTACTTTGGATAGTCCCCTTAATAGTTTTATTGAGCACCATATTTCTGATTGGTTTTTTAATTTGCTTATGGATATTTTAAGTTGATCAAGTTGTTAAAGATTACTTACTAGTAAAATTAGTTCTATCATTTCAACGAAAAATTAAGGTGTTCTATGATAAAGAAACTGACGCTGGTAATATTCCTGCTGACTGCCACTTCCATTGGGCCAACATGTTTTGAAACCTTTGGTGCAGTTACACCCTCTGCCCTGAAATGCGAATACTTCGTTGATCCAAAGGGAATTGACAGTTTTGCTCCCAGGCTAAGCTGGATTTTAATTTCAGATGAACGCGGGCAGAAACAGACAGCTTACCAGATATTGGTGGCCAGCACCAAAAAGAAGCTTGCGGCTGGTATCGGTGATCTCTGGGATAGTAAAAAAGTAAGCTCTGACCAGTCCGTTCACAGGGTCTATCAAGGACGACCATTGAAGTCGAGAATGACTTGCTTCTGGAAAGTTCGTATTTGGGATAAGGATGTGGTTCCATCGGACTGGAGCCAGGATGCTAATTGGTCCATGGGGCTGCTTAAACAATCCGACTGGAAGGCCCGTTGGATCTGCTATGATACTCGCCCTCGGGTGAAAAAGAGAGGATTACACCTGCCGCCCTGCCCCTATTTCAGAAAGACTTTTACTGTTTATGAAAAGCTGCGAAAAGCAACGCTCTATGTTTCAGCCCTGGGCCTTTTTGAAATTTCGATCAACGGCAAGCGAGTAGGTCGCGACCACTTCATGCCCGGTTGGACAAACTATTCAAAACGTGTTTACTATAAAACCTATCCAGTTACCGACCTCGTGGGGAAAGGTGAAAATGTCATTGGCGCCGTTCTGTCAAATGGATGGTATGCGGGCTATGTGGGCTTTGCGCCCAGGCATATTGAAAATCCGAGAAGGCGTGCCTTTTATGGTGAAATCCCCGGTTTTATTGCTCAGCTTGATTTGGAATACGCTGATGGAAAACGTGTAACAATATTAACAGATAGAAGCTGGAAGGCATCCACCGGCCCCATCCGCGAAGCGGACATTCAAATGGGGGAAACCTATGACGCACGGTTGGAAATGCCGGGGTGGGATAGACCTTTTTTCGATGAGCGATCATGGGCTTCTGCGGAATTTCATGATGCTATCGTTCCTCGGCTCGAAGCTTATCCAGCCGATCCTGTGCGCCGGATTCAAACAATTCAGTCCGTTGACATAACACAGCCGCGACCAGGGGTGTATGTGTTCAACATGGGGCAGAACTTTGCCGGCTATGCCAGGATCAAGATCAGGGGTCAACGGGGAACGCGAATTGTCCTTAGGTATGCCGAAATGCTGCATAAAGACGGATCTGTTATGACCGAGAATCTCCGCGATGCACGCGCTACGGATACATACTACCTGAAAGGCGATGATGCAGGTGAAACATGGCAACCGCGCTTTACCTATCATGGGTTTCAATATGTTGAAGTGCTTGGCCTAACCCGGGAACCGGATCTGGATACACTAACGGGAATTGTTCTGCATTCAAGTTTGGCCAAAACAGGTTCATTTGAATGCTCCAGCGATCTTGTTAACCGCCTCTATCGGAATATCGTCTGGACCCAGCGTTCAAATTTTTTTGATATCCCCACGGACTGTCCCCAGCGCGATGAACGATTGGGATGGAGTGGAGATGCACAGATATATGCCCGTTCCGCAGCATACAACATGGATATTGCGGCCTTCATGTCAAAATGGCTTATTGCACTTGAAGATGACCAGCGGCCGTCAGGGGCTTTCCCTGATTTCGCACCCATGCCATTTCTTCAATTTGAACCTTCGCCGGGATGGATGGATGCAGGAGTGATTTGCACCTATATCCTATACAAGGTTTACAATGACACACGCATCATAAAAAAGCATTACCGGGCCATGAAACGATTTATGGACTATCTGGAGAGGACCAGCACAAATTATCTCCGGTTTCCCAAGGGAAATTGCTGGGGAGACTGGCAAGCTCTTGGAGCTCAGACACCTCAAGACTTGATTGCAACAGCCTATTATGCCTACGATGCGAGGCTAATGGCAGAAATGGCATCAGTTATTGGTAATGCCCGGGATTCCCAGCAGTATTCACTACTTGCCGATAATATTAAGAACGCATTTTCCCAGGCGTATGTGACCAGTCAGGACCGCTTAAAAGGCGATACTCAGACCGCATATGCCCTTGCTATATACATGAAG
>JAUWOS010000005.1 GCA_030611985.1 Desulfobacterales bacterium
AAAGGTGAGTGTACTCTTCTTGTGGCCGGACGTAAAGAAGATGAAGATGTTTCTATGGAATTTGTAAGCAGCGAAATAAAAAATGGGCTGAAAATAACAGGAACCAGACTTTCCGAGCTTGCAAAAAAGATAGCAAAAAAATACGATCTCCCTAAAAGCAAGGTATATGATGAAGCGTTGAAGGTGAAAGGTGAAAAGATTTAAGATTTAAGATTTAAGATTTAAAGGTTTTAAGGTGAAGGGTTACTTTTCGTTCCCAGGCTTTGCCTGGGAATGCATTATGCGAGGCTCTGCCTCTTGTAAAATGAAAGATGCCAATAAAAATTCTATTTTTTTTGCGCCTTTTTGTGGTCATATCTTTACTGAAAGGAAAATAATGTCATGCGCAGTCTTGATGCTATTTTTTCCCCAAAATCAGTTGCAGTTATAGGAGCTTCTATCACGCCAGGAAAGGTAGGGCATGATGTTTTTGCCAATATACTTAAAGGCGGTTATAAAGGAACTCTGTATCCGATCAATCTAAATGCAAAATTTGTTTTAAATGCAAAGGCTTATTCATCTATTACTGATGTCCCCGGTGATGTGGATCTTGCAATAGTAATCCTTTCCCCCAGGATTGCCCTTAAAGCTGTGGAAGAGTCTCTTGAAAAGGGAGTAAAAGGTATAGTAATTATTTCCGCCGGTTTTCGCGAAGTCGGGGGCGAGGGTCTGGAAATAGAAAACAGGATAGTTTCAATTTGTAAAAAGGCAGGTGTTCGCGTTATCGGTCCTAACTGCCTTGGCGTAATCAATCCCATTTCTTCGGTAAGTTTGAATGCGAGCTTTGCTGCGCGCATGCCTGCATACGGCAATATTTCCTTTATCTCCCAAAGCGGGGCATTATGTACCGCTGTGCTTGATTTTGCAGCAGACAGGGATTTCGGTTTTTCAAAGTTCATTTCTATCGGCAACAAGGCTGATGTAGATGAACTTGATCTTTTACGCTATTTGCACGATGACCCAAATACCAGGGTTATTATGATTTACCTGGAAGAACTCCGAAGAGGTCATGAGTTTATTGAAGCTGTAAAAGAGATTACTTCGGGGTACAAGTCTACGCCGGTTCTGGCTATAAAATCAGGAAGGACAAGCGCCGGAGCCAGGGCAGCGGCATCTCATACAGGGTCTCTGTCCGGATCGGAGGCGATATACGATGCTATTTTCAAGCAGGCCGGTATAATTCGCGCAGATTCGATTGATGAGCTTTTCGATTTTGCAAATGCCTTTGCCTACAAAAGTGAAACAGCGCTGGGAAAAATCAGAAGAAAGATTCCAACCGGAAATAGGGTTGCCATTGTTACCAATGCAGGCGGACCGGGAATTTTGGCAACTGACATGACGATGTCGTCCGGTCTCAAGCTTGCCAAATTTCAGGAAGAAACAATTAAAGCTCTTGCAAGCCATCTTCCCCTTACTGCAAATCTTCACAATCCTGTTGATATTATCGGAGATGCAACGCAGGATCGGTATGAAAATGCTCTGACAGCCGTAATTAATGATAAAGGCGTAGATGGGGCTCTTGTAATTCTTACTCCTCAATCCATGACAAATGCCCTTGGAACCGCTCAAGCCATTGTTCGGGTTGCCAGACGTTCTCATAAACCCATTCTTTGCTGTTTCATGGGGGTTATTGATGTTTCTTCGGGAGTAAAGTTTCTTCAGGAACACGGTTATCCGGTATATAAGTTCCCTGAAAATGCAGCAAAAGCTTTTGGGGCTCTTTACGGATATTTCAAGTGGCTGAACAGGCAGCATCTTGCAAGGTTTGAGTTTGAACACAATAAAGAGAGAGCTGTAAGGATTATAAAAAATTGTCTTGTTTCAGGCAAAACCCATCTGGGAGGACCGGATGGAATGGATTTGCTTGAATGCTACGGATTTAATGTGCTGCCGGCAAAGCTTGCAAAAAACGAAGATGAGGTCGTGGATATTGCAAAAAGTATAACTTTTCCAGTGGCGATGAAAATCGTTTCTCCGCAGATTCTGCACAAGTCCGATGCAGGAGGAGTGGCGCTGGGGATTGAAACTGAAGAAGATGCAAAGAAAACCTTTAATGAAATTATTGATAAAGCAGTAAAATTTAATTCTGATGCTTTGATTGACGGTGTTCTGGTGCAGAAAATGGGCGAACCCGGAGATGAAATAATACTGGGTATGAATCGATATCCTGTTTTTGGACCTTTGCTTATGTTCGGTCTTGGCGGAATATTTGTTGAAGTTTTTCGGGATGTGGTGTTTCGTCTTGCTCCGACCGGCAGAAACGAAGCTCGCAGAATGATTAAGAGCATCAAAGGATATTCATTACTTAAAGGGTTCAGGGGAAGACCGAAGGCAGACATTGAAGCAATTGAAAAATTAGTGGTAAGTCTGTCTGATATGGTCATCAACCACCCGGAAATAACTGAAATGGATATAAATCCGCTTCTGGTTCACGGGGAAGGAAAAGGCGCCACTGTTGCTGATTGCAGAATTATTCTTGGGAAGTGATTTTTTGAGTAAACCCTTAAGGAACGTGGACGAGTAGTTGACTAATATTGAGCAACGAGCTTGAATACTATTTATCCTGTAATACTTCCTGTTCCAGATAAACAGAGGCGTCTTACCGGTAGAGATAAAGTTTTATATCTCAGCAGGCACGCAAGGCGTGCGCTTAAAATATCCGCACAAAAGAGTGATGTTTTTTTAGGTGATCTTTTAAAGGATGAAAATGGCGCCCCCCTGCCATTTGATGGAAATTACTGGTCTATTGCTCATAAATCCGAATATGTAGGAGGTGTGGTGTCCTCGACAAGAATTGGAATTGATGTTGAGAAAATTCGGCCATGCTCAGAGTCTCTTTTCAGAAAAACAGCCTGTAACAGAGAATGGGGTCTTGCAGATATTGATCCATTTAAACTTTTCTTTCGCTATTGGACTTCAAAAGAAGCAGTGTTGAAGGCTGCAGGGACAGGTCTTAAGGATCTTTCAAAATGCAGCATTGTGTGCTTGATAGACAACAATAATCTTATAATAAACTATCAGAATAAAAAGTGGTTTGTAGAACACTTGTTTTTCGATGGGCATATTGCATCTGCAGTCAAGAACTCATTTAATATTAAATGGACGCTTTGTGGGGATTAAGGAATTTAGGAATTTATTTCGTTCATGTTCCTTGCATTGTATTTTTTTAAGGGGAAATTATGAAAGTTTTGGTTAGTGATAATCTTGGTGAAATTGGTATACGGATGTTTGAGCAGGAAGAGGGAATTGAAGTTGATGTTAAAACAGGACTCCCTCCGGAAGAACTTAAAAGCATAATAGGAGACTACGATGCTCTTGTTATACGAAGCGCTACAAAAGTAACAGAGGATCTTCTGGAAGCGACAACACATTTGAAGGTCGTTGGTCGCGCAGGTATTGGCCTTGACAATGTAGATATACCGGCTGCTACAAGACGAGGTATAGTTGTTATGAATACTCCTGGCGGAAATGTCGTAACTACAGCCGAACATACGATTGCGCTTATGCTTTCTTTAACGCGCAATATACCTCTGGGGACGTCCTCATTGAGGGACGGGCGCTGGGATAAGAAAAAACTGCAGGGTAGAGAGTTGTTTAATAAGGTTCTTGGTGTTATCGGTTTCGGAAAAATCGGTTCTATTGTGGCAAATCGCGCAAGAGGGCTGAAAATGCGGGTAATTGTATACGATCCTTTTGTTACTCCTGAACGTATTGAAAAAGCCGGCTGTGAAAGTGTTTCCCTGGAAGAGTTGTACCAAAAATCTGATTATATAACGGTGCATGTTCCAAAGCTCAAAGATACTATCAGTTTTATTAACAAGGAAGCCTTTGATCAGATGAAGGATGATGTCATGATCATAAACTGCGCGCGCGGCGGTATTGTTAAAGAGTCCGATCTTTATGATGCTATGAAGTCAGGGAAAGTTGCCGGAGCGGCATTGGATGTTTTCGAGACCGAACCTCTGGGCAAATCACCGCTTTTTGAAATGGACAAATTTGTTTGTACTCCGCATCTTGGCGCTTCTACTCGGGAAGCCCAGACAAATGTGGCTGTTGCAGTAGCCGGCCAGATAATTGACTATCTGAAAAATGGTACTATTATTAATGCTGTAAATGTTCCATCTGTTACAGGTGAACTTCTTACAAAGCTCGGTCCGTTTTTATTTCTCGCGGATCGACTAGGCTGTCTTCAAGCGCAATTTTGCAGTGGACCATTAAAGGAAGTTATTATTGAGTATACAGGAGATTTTAAGGGACTTGACCTTTCTCCTGTTTCAACGGCGGTTTTAAAAGGTTTTCTCGCTCCAGTACTCAAGGATGAAGTGAATTCTATCAATGCGAGCGTCATCGCAAAAGAAAGAGGTATCAAGGTCACAGAGACAACAAGTGCAGAGTCTGAAGATTATTTAAACCTGATTACGGTTAAAGCAATTACAACGGAAATGACAAACATTGTGGCAGGGACAATATTCGGCAAAAATGATCCGAGGATTGTAAAGATAAATAACCTCCGAATTGAGATGGTTCCGCACGGTTATCTTGCGCTTATACATACTTTTGACAAGCCGGGCGCCATAGGGAGTGTCGGATCCGTTCTTGGTAAGCATAATATTAATATAAGCCGAATGCAGGTGGGCCAGGAAGAAGATGGAGAAAGAAATATTATCATTCTTAGAACCGACACGCCTATACCGGATGATGTTCTTGAGAGTCTGCGTTCTTTGCCGCTTGGTAAAACAGTAATGTCTCTTGAACTTTAACAAGAATTGAAGAATTAAGGAATTTAGGAGATTTAGGAGATTTTAAAATGCCTGAAGAAAAAAAAGATTTCATTGTAAAAGATCGAAGGATTTTTGCTGAAGAAGATAAGTGTCCGAAGGAAGAAGAAGATAAGAAGGAGCTTCGTGAGGAAAAAATTAAAGAGCAGGCGCCAAAAGAATCGGTTTCAGTCGACAAACAGGAAGAAAAATTTTGTCTGCCGGAAATAAATTTTTCAACTTTTATCATTTCCTTAAATACATCTGCTTTGCTGCACCTTGGAGTAATAGAAGAACCTGCCACCGGCAAAAAAAATAAAAATCTGCCTCTTGGAAAGCAGACGATAGATATTTTAAATATGCTGGAGGAAAAAACCAGGGGGAATTTAACAAAGGAAGAAGAGGGCTTGTTTAAAAGCATCCTCTATGACTTGAGGATAACTTACGTAAAACAAAAAGGGTAAGCTTTCACAGGCACTGCATATGCACGTTTTCAGGGCAACCAACATAGCAACACTATAGTTGATTGCCCTGAAAACGCACATCTACAGCGCCTGTAAAAGCTTACATGTTGGTTACTGCCAGTTCTCTCCGTGAACGGTTACCAAAAAAGGATAGCGCTGTAATTTTGGTCGAGTGATTGAATTAGGATTTGGATGATTAGATGATAATCTGCGGAATCTGCGGATGGGATTTAGAAATTGAGGATTATTTTTATGAAGTTTATTGAAAATATAAGAAAAGCATCAAGAAAAAAAGCATCAAGAAAAAAAGCTTTTTTTGTTATGATATTAATGGCAATCGTACTTTTGGTTGTTTTAGGTTTTCATCCGGTTTCAGACGCTAAGGCAAAATCAAGAGATTTATTGACAGTGCCCGAAGGTTTCAGCAATCTTGCCGAAATGGTCAGTCCTTCTGTAGTCAATATCAGAACGATTAAGACCGTCAAGGGCGGTGGTCGTGTGTTCCGTCATTTTTCCAGAAGCCCTTTTGGTAAAGATGATCCATTCTATGACTTTTTCGACAAATTTTTCGGTGAAGATCGGCAGCGTGATTTCAAACAGCGAAGTCTTGGATCAGGTTTTATTATTGATAAAGAGGGCTATATTGTAACGAATAATCATGTTGTTGAAAATGCGGACAAAATTAAGGTGAAACTTAATAATGGCAAAGAATTTGATGCTGAGATTGTGGGGCGTGATTCCAATACGGATATTGCTCTTATCAAAATTAAGTTGTGGCGCAATCTTCCCGTAGCAAAGATAGGGGATTCCGATAAACTCAAAGTAGGCCAGTGGGTTTTGGCGATAGGCAGTCCTTTTGGTCTGGAGCATACTGTTACTGCTGGAATTGTCAGTGCCAAGGGGCGTGTCATAGGATCGGGTCCTTATGATGATTTTATACAGACGGATGCTTCAATAAATCCCGGCAATAGTGGAGGACCTCTTATCAATATGGATGGCGAGGTTGTGGGCATAAACACGGCCATAATAGCCGGTGGACAGGGAATAGGATTTGCGATTCCCATAAACCTTGCAAAGAGAATTGTCAATCAGCTCAAAAACAATGGGGAAGTAACCAGGGGTTGGCTGGGTGTGGCTATTCAGGATATTACCAGTGAGCTTGCAGAGTATTATGGCCTTGAAGATGGAAAAGGCGTGCTGGTTTCAGAAGTTTTTTCAGGTGATCCTGCTGATGAGGCCGGAATCAAACCAAATGACATTATTTTCGAGATTAATGGCAAAAGGATCGAAACAGGAAGAGACCTTACCGGCATGATTGCGGAGATAAGAGTTGGGAAGAGAGTTAAGGTAAAGATATTGCGTAACGGCAAAAAAAAGACCTTTGAAGTTAAAATTGCAAAAAGGGGAGATGCAAAGATTTTATCAAGCAGAGCAATAAAGGAACAAGAGAATGAACTCGGCGTCAGTGTTTCGAAATTGACAGCGGAAGTAGCTCGAAGACTCAACATGACAGAAACTGAAGGAGTTGTAATTGTTGGCATAGAATCGGAAAGCAAGGGAGCCCAAGCAGGTCTTCAGGCCGGAGATATTATAAAAGAGATCAATCATGAGAAAATCAAAACCGTTAAAGAGTATAGCGATATAATTGAAAAACTCAACAAAGCCAAATCCATTGAAATGCTGATCAAGCGTAGAGGCATGGGATTTCTGATTATTAAGCTGACAAAGTAAGATAAACAAATTTAGGAATTAAAACAAATTTAGGAATTTAGGAATTAAAACAAATTTAGGAATTTAGGGATTGAATGAATGGATGATCGTTGATGGGACAAATCGACAAGTCAACAAATCAATCAGGACATGAGCAGGGCGTATGAAACTTCTCTCTCCGGCAAAAATAAACCTGTTTTTACATATAACGGGAAAGAGACCGGATGGCTACCATAATCTGGTTTCTCTTATGTGCTGTATCAGTCTTTATGATACGGTTCTGCTTGCATTTGGCGTCAAAAAAACATCTGTTTTCTGCGCTGATCATAGAGTTCCTGAAGATGAAACAAACCTGGCCTTTAGAGCGGCAAATATTTTCTTAAAAGCCCTGAACAAGAATGAGGGCGTGGAAATTTTCATAAATAAAAAGATACCGGTTGCAGCCGGTCTTGGCGGAGGGAGTAGTAACGCCGCCGCTGTTCTTTTGGGATTAAACCGCTATTATGGTCATCCTTTTTCTCGGGATGAACTTATGTCCATGGGACTTTCGATCGGGGCGGATGTGCCATTTTTTATTTTTCAGAAACCAGCGATAGCTACAGGTATTGGTGAAAAGCTGGAAGCTTGTGAAGCTCTTGAGCCGTTTCAAATTTTACTTGTTTATCCTGGATTCAATGTCTCAACAGCAGAAGTATACAAAGGCATTAATTTAGGATTGACAAAATGTAAAAAAAAAAATAAGTTTACTTCTTTTAAAAAGTATCGCTTTGATGTAAAATCTCATATGTGCAATGATCTTGAGATTGTTACTGCATCAAAGCATCACGACATCATTGTAATAAAAAAGACGCTTTTGAATCATGGAGCAAGAGGGTCTCTCATGTCGGGAAGCGGGTCTGCTGTATTTGGGCTTTTTTCTGATTATGATAAAGTCCGTAAAGCATATTGTGTCCTTTTACAGAATAACAAGTGGCAAGTATTTCTTGCTGATATGTTGGTTTAGATATCAGGCGTTTTTTTCTGGGGCGTCGTCAAGCGGTAAGACACAGGACTTTGATTCCTGCATTCGGAGGTTCGAATCCTCCCGCCCCAGCCAAACAAGCTGATAGTTGGTAGCTGATAGCTGATAGCTGATAGTTGACAAGCTCAAAAAATGGAGTATTAAATGAACGATCTTGCAATCTTTGCAGGAAATTCAAACCCTGTTCTTGCCAAAAAAATATGTGATTATCTTGATGTTTCGCTTGGCAAAGCCAAAGTGAAGACATTCAGTGATGGTGAAATACAGATTGAAATAGATGAAAATGTAAGGTTAAAGGATGTTTTTATTGTTCAGTCAGTATGCTCGCCCGTGAACGACAATCTTGTAGAGCTGCTTCTTATGATAGATGCCTTTAAGCGTTCTTCGGCGAGTAGAATAACGGCGGTAATGCCTTATTACGGTTATGCGCGACAGGACAAAAAGGTGGCTCCGCGTGTTCCTATCAGCGCCAAACTGGTTGCTGACCTGCTGACGGTTGCCGGCGCAAACAGGATAATTACAATGGATTTACATGCCGTCCAAATACAGGGATTTTTTAATATTCCCGTAGATAATCTTTTTGCTGCTCCGGTTATTCTCAACTATATCAAGAACAACTTCGATGATAACCTTTCAATAGTTTCTCCGGATACGGGAGGGACTGAAAGAGCAAGAGCTTTTGCGAAGCGTATGAACGCTGCTCTTGCCATAATTGATAAACGGAGGTATGCTCCCAACAAAGCCAAAGCTATGGCCGTAATAGGCGATGTCGATAAAAAAATTGCGGTTATCCTCGACGATATGGTTGATACGGCGGGAACATTAACCGAGGCCGCAGGCGCTATCATAAAAAATGGCGCAAAGGAGATTCATGCCTGCTGCTCTCATCCTGTGTTGTCAGGTCCGGCGATTGACCGGATTGCTGCTTCGGCTTTAAAAAGCCTTGTTGTAACGGATACGATTCCTTTAAGCGGCAAGGCTGTGGCGTGTGACAAGATAAAAGTGCTATCTATTGCAAATCTGGTTGGAGAGGCGATAATCCGCAGTCATAGAGGCGATTCGGTTACCTCTCTTTTTGTATAAAAAAGATTTTTTAAGGAGGAGTTTTGGAATTAACTGAACTTAAAGCAAATATCAGAACATCTGTGGGGAATGGTCCTGCACGGGCTTTGCGGCGTGAGAAACAGATACCGGCTGTACTCTACGGTCCAAAAACGGAGCCGACCCTGCTTTCTGTCAATATAAGTGACCTCGAGCAAACTATTAAAAAGAAGCCGATTAATCAGGTTCTTTTGAATCTGATTATTCAAAAAAATGGCAAAACAGACAACCGGACAGCTATGATTAAAGAATTGCAAACCAATCCTGTTGCACGCAATTTTTTGCATGTCGATTTCTATGAAATAGCTATGGATCGTAAAATTAAGGTTAAAGTTCCCGTTATAGCAAAAGGAAAATCAAAGGGCGTTGAACTTGGCGGTTTCCTACAAATTGTACGGCGCGAACTGGATGTGTTTTGCCTGCCACATGAAATTCCAGAGTCTATTGAAATTGACATTACCGACCTTGATATAGGAAATTCGATTCATGTTAAAGACATCTCTTTAAAAGGTGATATTGAAATTCCGGCAGATGTTAATTTTACGGTATTGACGATGCTTAGTCCCAAGGCTGAAGAGGTTGAAGGCGAAGAGGTTGAAGGCGAAGAAAAGGCGTCTGCAGCCGATGCTGAAAAATAGTGTATATGTATGTCACAAAAGAGATTATACCTTGTAGCCGGGCTGGGAAATCCTGGCAATACCTATGCGATGACCCGTCATAATGCCGGATTTATGGTAGTTGACAAAATTGCGGACTCTTTTTCTATTCCTTTTGAAAAAAGAAAGTTTGATGTTTTATTTGGACGTGGATTTATAGAAGGTATAGAAGTTATCCTTGTAAAACCGTTGACTTTTATGAATAGAAGCGGTCCACCGGTTCAAAAAATTGCAAAATATTTCAGGATACCATGCAAAGATATACTTGTTATTCACGATGACATAGACCTTGATTTTGGAAGATTGCAAATAAAAGAACAAGGTGGTCATGGAGGACATAATGGCATAAGGTCGCTGATTGAGGTCTTTGGCGGAGGTGATTTTGTGCGTTTTCGCATCGGTGTTGGGCGTGGTATTGGATGTTCCAGAGCAGGGGGCAACGCGGTTGATCATGTGCTTGGCAGATTTAATGCCAATGAAATGGCGATTCTTGGCCGAATAATTACAAGGGCTCAGGATGCTATAGTCACAACTCTGTGCAGAGGCACAAGGGAAGCAATGAACGATTTTAACGATAGAAAATTTGTAGTTTCAAATTAGAAACAAGGAAAGCTCGCTAGTTTATAATCAAGGATTGGTATATTTATATGCCAATCCTTTTTTGTTGATTATAGATGGCATTAGTGATATATGTAAGGAATGTGGACGAATTAACTTTCACAAGCAGGCGCATAGATTTGGGTCGAATTTGTTTGATCTCAGATCACAAAAGTTGAAGGAATAGCAAACTATTTCAATATTTTTGTGATCTGAGACTCGCCTGCCATGCATTACAAGTAGGCATATTTAACTGATGTAAAATGTAGGCGTTGCGGGCAGGTCGGACAAAAGCAATCTGAATCTGTGATGCATAATTGTGGAAGTTGTTTCGTCCACGTTCCTTTATGTTTTTGAAAATAAATCCGCAATAGACAGCAAATTTCAGAGCTTTGTTAGGTGCTAAAGATGGAAGAAAAGATGGCTGAAGAAAGAACGGAAAATATTGCACAGATAGAAATTCGAGAATTTCAGATTGGTGACCTTGCAGTTTATCCTGCACATGGAGTCGGGCGGATTGAAGCAATTGAAAGCAAAATTGTAAACGGGGAAAAACATGACTTTTATATCATGAAAGTCCTTGAAAATAATATGGTTATCATGATTCCCACCTGGAATGTTGTCTCGGTTGGGTTAAGAGATGTCATAAGCAAAAATGAGATTTTTAAAGTATATGAAGTTATTAAGAAAGGGCGTAACCAGTTTATCGACAATCAGACTTGGAACCGCCGATATAGAGAGTATATGGACAAGATCAAAACAGGTTCACTTTTTGATGTTGCAGAAGTATACAGAGACCTTTATCTTCTGAAATCAACAAAGGATCTTTCTTTTGGAGAACGTAAGCTTTTTGATACGGCAACAACTCTGTTGGTAAGTGAGCTTTCGATTGCCGGAAGTACTGACGAAGAGACTATTAAGTCTAAAATCATAGCCCTGTTTGATGTTGATGTTGATGTTTCCCAATAAATGTATGGGTATGGTTATTTCGTTCACGTCTTCTCGCAATGCAGGAGCGATTTCTGTAAGCGTTCACAGGCACTGCATATGCACGTTTTCATGGCAACCAACATAGTAAATCTATAGTTGATTGTCCTGAAAACGTGCATCTACAGCACCTGTAAAAGCTTACATGTTGGGAAGTAGCCTTGTTGTGCTACCGATTCTCCCGTGAACGGTTACCGATTTCTTTTGGAGTGCAGGCTGTAAATCATCCATATGCTTATGTCAGATAAAGGCGCTTTTACCACTCTTGTCAATAAGGCCGACTCTGGAAAGCGCCTTGATAGAATTGTTGCATCTATCATTTCTGATTATTCACGGTCATTTTCGGCAAGTCTGATTCGCGATGGAAAGATACTCGTTTATGGAACAGTAAAGAAGCCCGGATATCGAGTAAAAACAGGTGATGAAATATGCGGCTTCATTCCACCTCCTGAACCGCTTTTGCTTGAACCCGAGCCCCTTGAGATTGATATCATATACGAAGATGAGCATCTTGCAGTGATTAATAAGCAGCCGGGGCTTATTGTTCATCCTGCGCCTGGCTGTCATAGAGGAACTTTGGTAAACGGACTTCTTTATCATTGTCCTGATCTTAAAGGGATAGGGGGAAAGCTAAGACCAGGGATTGTACACAGACTTGACAAGGATACATCAGGGGTGATGGTTGTTGCAAAAAGTAATGCGGCTCATAATAATCTGGCATTGCAATTCAAATTAAGAAAGATTAAAAAAAAGTATCTGGCAATTGTTCACGGCAAAATAGAATCTGATTCAGGCGCAATTTCACTTCCAATCGGCAGACATCCTGTTAATAGAAAGAAAATGTCAACAATAAGTCGAAAAGCACGATCCGCTGAGACATTATGGAAGGTCAGGGAGCGTTTTTGCATGGCAACATTACTTGAGATTAATTTAAAGACAGGACGCACACACCAGATTCGAGTTCATTGTGCCGCAATCAACTATCCTGTTTTGGGTGATTCTGTTTATTGTAACCGCAAAGCATTAAAAAAGATTAAAGCTCCAAGACAGATGCTTCATGCATGGCAGCTTGAGTTTGCCCATCCTGTTGCAAAAATTAACATGTCCTTTGAAGCGCCTCTTCAGCGAGACATGAAAGAACTGATAAAAGTCTTGAGAAGTTAGGAACGTGGACGAAATAACTTCCGCAAGTATGCGCACAGGTCAAAAGTATATACGATCAAGAAAGGATGAATAATGGAAAAGGAGAAAATATCTGCCGGGTTTTTGAGCAGATTATGGAAATTTTTTACGTCCGTAAGGCTTACTATAGTTATTTTGCTGTCGCTCGCCCTTACTTCTATTATTGGAACACTTATACCTCAGAATGAAAGTCCTGCTGCATATATTCATGAATACGGGGAGTTTCTTTACAGAATTTTTTCAGTTCTTGACATTTTTGATATGTACCATTCCTGGTGGTTTCAGTTCCTGCTTCTTACGCTGACTGTGAACGTTGTTGTTTGCTCTTTAAACAGGTTTTCCGTTACCAGGAAGATACTCTTTGCCAAAGTTCCGCCATTTAATGTTTCAAGGTTTAGAAATCTTTCTGATAAAAATAAAAAAGAATTTACCGGCAAGCAATCGCCTGAAGACCTTAAAAATATCTATGAGCCGGTTATATCTAAAAGTTTTGGATATAGTAGGGTTGAGCAGACAGAGAATGGGTTGTGTATCTTTGCTGAAAAAGGGCGCTGGACACGTCTCGGCGTTTATACTGTGCATATTAGTATTGTATTTTTATTAATCGGGGCTTTGATGGGTTCGTTTTTCGGTTTTGAAGGATTTGTCAATATTCCGGAAGGTGAAGCGATAAACAGCATCAAATTGAGAAAAACCGGAAAAATTCAAAATCTTGATTTTAAGATCCGGTGTGATGATTTTAGTGTAAGCTTTTATGATTCCGGGGCGCCCAGGGAATACCGTTCTAATTTGACTATTGTTGAGCAGAACAAATCCGTTGTAAAAAAGAGCATTATTGTAAATCATCCTCTGCGCTACAAGGGAATAAATATTTTTCAGGCTAGCTATGGCATGCTTCCTCCAAAGGAAGTTATTTTGAATTTTACAGACAAAACCGGGACGGAGTATCAAAAAAAGGCAATTATCGGAAAGCAGTTTGATATTCATGAAGGTGTTGGCAAGTTCGTTATCAGAGATTACAGAAAGTCCTATAATTTCAGAGGTCATGATATCGGAGAAACATTTGTCGGAATCTTGACTCCAATTGATGGAAATCCCATAAATATAATATTGCCTTTGAGTTATCCGACTTTTGATAAGATGAGAAAAGGTAATCTATCTGTTTCTGTAGTAGATTACGATCATCATTATTATACCGGTCTGCAGGTGACAAAAGATCCTGGAGTTCTGATTGTTTATGCAGGATTTGTTGTGATGATTATTGGGTGTTTCATAACTTTTTTCATGTCTCATCAGAGAATTTGTATTGAAATAAACAAAAAAGGAAAGAAAAGCACAGTTATGGTTGCAGGCAAAGCCAACAAGAATAAAATGGGAATGCAAATCAGAATAAATAAGCTTTCGCAAAACCTGGCCAGGCTGTAGTAAAAGCTGAAAGCTGAAAGCTGCAAAAGATGTTGATATAAAACGCTTTATTCCTAGAATTAAGAATTAGGAGTTACTTTAAGGACATAAATTATGAACAGTTCATATTTGTTATCAATTACAACATTTGTTTATTGTCTGGCGGCAGTTTTGTATATTATATCCTGGATTTTTAAAAAGTCACTGCCGGGCAGACTGGCCACATGGGTATCCATAACAGGCGTTGCCTGCAATGCTGCAGGTATTATCATGCGATGGGTGGAATCATACGAACTTGGTATCGGTCATGTACCGCTTTCAAATATGTATGAATCTCTAGTATTTTTTTCCTTGACTATTGTTGTTGTTTATCTTGTCATAGAATGCAGGTATAAAAATCGCATTATAGGAGCATTTGCTATTCCCATTGCTGTTTTGGCTATAGCTTATGCTTCACTTTCTCCTGATGTGAGTGATCGTATCCAACCCCTTATACCGGCATTGAAAAGCAATTGGCTTATTTTCCACGTTATTACCTGTTTCCTTGGATATGCTGCTTTTGCAATAGCCTTTGGTGTAAGCTTGATGTATCTTTTTAAACAAAGGGAGAGGGAAGGCAAGGGCGGTTTGCTTGCTCAATTTCCTGGGTCCAATGTTCTGGACGAGTTGACGCATCAAACTGTAACGTTCGGTTTTCTGTTTCTGACTATCGGAATAATAACCGGCGCCGTCTGGGCCAATTCGGCCTGGGGGAGTTACTGGTCATGGGATCCCAAGGAGACATGGTCTTTGATTACCTGGTTTATCTATGCAGCATTACTGCATGCCAGAATGATGAGAGGCTGGCATGGCAGGCGAATTGCCTATCTTTCTATCATTGGCTTCATGGCAGTTCTTTTTACGTATTTCGGGGTGAATTTACTGCCCGGTTTGCATAGCTACGGGTAGTATAGATATTGAAGTTTTCGTAAGCGTGCATATGCAGTGCCTGTAAAAGCTTACATGTTTTTTATATCTTATGAAATGAATTATCTGAAAGTTTATGACAGATATTGTTTGATCCAATAATTTTTCTTGACAAAAATAAAATTTATATATACAAGTGTTCAAGTATTGATATCATTTGATAAGTGATTCAAAAGGAATTTTATAAAGGATTCAAAACATCAACTAAAGCTTGACGGAGTTTTCATGAGCAGATTAATTGAAGAGAAAGGCAAAGAGAGCGAATCCGGCGGATTCATTATTCTGTTTTTCATTTTAGGGCTTGCCGCTAGTCTTGTTCTGGGGTGGGGAGTTTTTCCAAAACTTCTTTATTCGCAAAAAAAACAACCGATAGATTTTAATCATGTACTTCATGTTGAAGCTGTTGAGGAAGGGTGTGAAAGTTGCCATTTTTTTCGTGAAGATGGAAGCTTTTCCGGGCTTCCAAAACTTGCACAGTGTGTTGATTGTCATGAAGAAATTCAGGGAGAAGATCCTAACGAGGTCAAGTTTGTCGAGGAATTTGTTGCAAATGAAAGAGAAGTTCCATGGCTGGTTTATGCAGAACAACCTGACTGCGTATTCTTTTCTCATGCCGCGCACGTTAAGATGGGAAAAATGGAATGCGTGTTGTGCCATGGACATATTGGTGAGTCCAGCCATTCAAGGGTTTATGAAGAGAATAGAGTTACAGGCTACAGCCGAGATATCTGGGGAAAGAATATATCGGGTTTAAAGAAGAATACGTGGGACCGGATGAAAATGGATGATTGCGCTGAATGCCATGCAAAAAATAAGATCGGCTACGATAAAACAAGTATGGAAACATTACCATGGCCTTTAAACTGGGCGCTGTTGCCTTATGAAAAACAGATTGGTCCCAAGGCCAGAGTTCAGGCGAAAAAGGATGCATGTTTCGTATGCCATAAGTAAAGCGCAAGAGCTGTTTTAAGCGTAAAAAAGCTTATAGCTCATGAATTTTTGTGAGCTTATCAGCTACATTTATAAGGGGTAGAATCTTATGAAAATAGGCAGAAGAAGTTTCTTGTCATTTATTATTGGTGGGGCGGCAGGCACAGCTCTTTCACCATTAGCTTGGAAGTCGATGGATGATAGCTCGATATGGTCGCAAAACTGGCCGTGGACTCCTGTTCCGGCAGATGGCGAGGTAAGTCATGTAAATTCTGTTTGCACTCTTTGTCCTGGTGGTTGTGGCATTACTGTCCGCAAAGTTGATGATCGAGCTGTCAAGATAGAGGGGATGAAAGGGCACCCTGTAAATGATGGTGGAGTATGCATTCTTGGTTTATCTGCTCTTCAACTGCTTTATGGCCCCACACGTGTTAAAGCTCCATTAAAGAGGGTCGGAGAAAGAGGTGAAGAAAAGTGGCAGGAGATTTCATGGAGTGAAGCTGTTGCAGAGGTTGCAGCAAAACTTGGCGACCTGAGATCAAAAGGTAAATCCCACACTGTTTGCTCTATTCTGGATTCAGACAAGGGGACGGTGCCTTATCTGTTCGGCAGGCTCCTTACGGTATATGGATCGCCAAATTTTATACGTACACCTTCAATTCAGGACTCATATGAATTAGCAATCAATCTTATGCATGGAGTTCAGGCTTCGGCTGGATTTGATGTTGAACATGCTGACTTCGTTTTGAGCTTTGGAAGTGGGTTGATAGATGGTTGGGGTTCGCCTGTGCGCATGTTTAAGGCTAACAGCAACTGGAAAGATAGCGGCAGCAAGGTGGTGCAGATTGAGCCGCGTCTTTCAAATACAGCCGCTAAATCAGATAAATGGATACCAATAAATCCGGGTACGGAAGTTGCTTTAGCCATGGGTCTTGCGCATGTCATTATTAAAGAGTCGTTGTATGATAGTGATTTTGTTAATAATTATTCTTCCGGATTTGATAAATTCAAACAGCTTGTGCTTGATAAGTACAATCCGGATAATGTTGCGCAGATAACGGGAGTTGATAGTTCTGCTTTAGTTTCTTTAGCCAGAAACTTTGCTCATGCTTCAAAACCTCTGGCGGTTTGCGGTCGTGGTCAAGGAAAGACACAGGGAAGCCTTGATGAATTTATAGCAGTACATGCACTGAACGCACTTGTAGGCAATATAAATAGTGAGGGCGGCGTATGGGCTGTTCCTGATCCTGATTATATCAAATGGCCTGAAGTAGAAATGGACAGCGTGGCAGCAGTCGGCATGCAGAAAGAACGTATAGATGGCGCCGGGAGTGAAACATATCCATATGCAAGATATTTGTTAAATCGATTTTCGGGTGTTGTTAATTCAGAAGAAGAATCTCCTGTAAATGCCTTATTTGTTGCAGGTGCCAATCCTTTATATACAATTTCCGACAGTAAGGCTGTTAAAGAGGCATTTAGTAAGATACCATTTGTGGTAAGTTTTTCTTCTTACATGGATGAAACAGCTAAAAATGCTGATCTTATTCTTCCTAACCATGTTTTTCTTGAACGATATGAAGATGTGCCGATGCCGGTTGGGTTACAGAAACACGTTATAGGTCTTTCAAGACCGGTAGTAAAACCGCAGTTCAACACAAAACATGTTGGTGATGTGATTATTCTCATAGCTAAAGCATTGGGAGGCAGGATAGCAGATGCTTTTCCATGGGACAACTATGAAGCATGTCTTGAAGAAACATTAGGTGATAAGTGGGAATCTATTGTTGAAAATGGATTCTGGTCAGATCCTGATTTTAAGGTTCCTGCCTCGGAAGAGGCATTTAATACACCTTCCGGTAAATTCGAGTTTATTCCTGCGAATCTCAAGTCACCTCTTGATTTTAGCCCTGTTACTATTGAAGGGAGTGATATTTCATATCCCCTTATACTTGTGCCTTATGATTCCATGAGGCTTGCAAATGGTTTTATAGGTAATCCACCCTTTATTACAAAGACTGTTGAGGATACGGTTCTTAAAGGCAAAGATGTTTTTGTTGAGATTAATCCAAAGACAGCCGAAGAAATAGGTCTGATTGAGGGTAGATATGTAGATATACGTACTCCAAGAGGCAAGGCAAAAGTTAGAGTGCATCTTTTCGACGGAATTATGCCCGGCATAGTGGCATTGCCCAGGGGACTGGGACATACAGCCTATGATAAGTATATAGCGGGCAAAGGCATTAATTTTAACGAACTCATCGGTCCGGTTGAAGATCCTGTTTCCGGTTTTGATGCAGCTTGGGGAATAAGAGCCAGGCTGACCAAAGTCTAAAATATGAGGTTTTGATGAAAAAAGAAGTTAAAAACGAAAAAGCCAAAAAGTATGGGATGGTTATAGACCTGGATAAGTGTACCGGGTGTGGAGCCTGTATGGTGGCTTGCATGTCTGAAAATAATGTGCCGTTTAAGGAGGATGAATCAAACAAACTCGACAGTATCGCTTGGATGCGTGTCTATAAGTTGACAAACGGGAAACCATTTCCCGAGGCTGATATTTGTTATCTTCCAAGACCGTGTATGCACTGCGAAGGTCACAATGGTCATGCGCCATGTGTATCCGTCTGTCCGGCAACAGCTACTGACTACAACCATGAGACAGGAATTGTCAGCCAGATTTATACTCGTTGTTTTGGATGCAGGTATTGTATGGTTGCCTGTCCTTATCATGCCCGTTATTTTAACTGGTGGGATCCGGTTTGGCCGGAAGGTATGGAGAAATATCTGAATCCTGATGTTTCACCTCGCATGAGAGGTGTGGTTGAAAAATGCAGTTTTTGCTTTCACAGGTACCAGACGGCAATGAATAAGGCATATGTAGAAGGGCGGCGTAAGCTTGAAGAAGATGAATATCAGACTTCATGTGCACAGGCATGTCCTGCCGACGCCATTACATTCGGTGATTTGAATGATCCTGCGCATGCAGTACATCAGATTGCAAAGCCTGATCTCAAGCATGGTGGGCGGTCAAGTAATCCCAATGCATTTAGATTGCTTGAGAGACTTGGCACAAATCCGAAAGTCTATTATCTTTCAAGTCGTGAGTGGGTAAGGCGTGCAGGGGACAATTATCTTAAAAAAGATAAAACAGTAAAAAAACTTCATTAAAAAGTTAATTTAAATCGTGTACGTGAGGAGCAATAACTTATGGATTCTGCATTGATGTCCAGAGGGGTTAAACGTTGTCCGACATGGCAATTTATTTTGTGGCTCTGTCTGTTCGGCGGTGTGTTGTTGTGGGGTGTTTATGCCATATTGCTTATCTGGTTAAAGGGTCTTAACCAGACGAATATGAATGACAATTATGGATTTGCGCTGTGGATATGGGCTGACCTTGGAGTTATTGCTCTGGGTGGTGGAGCCTTTTTTACCGGTTTTTTAAAATATGTAGTTGGAAAGGATGATCTGAAAAATATCATCAACTATGCTGTTATTATAGGTTTTATCTGTTATAGTTCAGCGCTTTTAATTCTTGCAATTGATGTAGGTCAACCTCTCAGGTCCTGGTTTATTTTCTGGCATGCAAATGTTCATTCCATGTTGACCGAAGTAGCTTTTTGTCTTTCCTGTTATTTTGCAGTTCTTACCATTGAATTTATTCCACTTATTCTTGAAAACCGCCAGATCGACAAGGTGCCTTTTTTTCATAATCTTAGCCATAATATGCACAAGGTTATGGCTGTATTTGCGGCAACAGGAGCTTTTCTTTCCTTTTTTCATCAGGGTTCTCTTGGTGGAACTCCGTCAGTTCTCTTTGGGCGTCCATTCTCTTACAGGGAGGGACTTCTTATCTGGCCATGGACATTCTTTTTGTTTACATGGTCGGCAGCCGCTTATGGACCGTGCTTTACGCTTTTTGTAACAAGAATTACTGAAAAAGTTACAAAAAAGAAGCTGGTTAAACAGAATACTATTGATCTTCTGGCAAAGATATCGGGATGGATGATTGCTACATACATTATTGCAAAGATAATAGATACCTGGTATTGGGCTACGGTTACAGCACCTTCCAAGGGATTTGCTTTTATGGATTTTTATTCCAATAATCCATTATACGGCATTTGGATACTTGTACTTGAGATAGTAGTTTGTGGTATTGTTCCAGCCATTATCCTTCTTACGCCAAAGGGACGAAATAATTCTGTAGCGCTTTTTATAGCTGTAACACTTGGCTGCATTGGTGTTTTATTGAATCGCTGGGTGATGGTGTTGCAGGTGGTGGCTATGCCTGTGATGACATTTGATAAATGGGTCATGTATATTCCTAGCTGGCAGGAAGTTGCTACAACTATACTTCCGGTGGCATATGGCATTATTGTACTAATGATTACATATCGCTATCTGCCGATATTTCCTCAGGAACAGGAATTGAACCCGAACCCTTAGAAAACCCCTTTAGGAGGTTAAGATATGTTTCCATTTTCATTTGAGTGGGTGTGGGATATGGCTCATTTGATATTTATGGGTGGTCTCTGGTATGCTTTGTCTATTTTGGGCGCCGGTATGACTTACTGTATTATCAAGACTATTATTGACACAAACAAAGGCAAGGGTTGCCACCACTAAGATATGTGCCTGCTTGAAAATTATTTCTGTAGTGAAAAATGGAAATGATTTTCAAGCAGGCTCTAAAAAAGGTAGGTAGCTATTTATCACAGATGGTTATAATTAAATGATTAGTTTGCTCTGTGATGAGCGATCATGAAAAAGCATAGAAGGCGCTTATATCGTCATTATAAAAATGGTGGGTAAGCGCTTTTTTGTTTAAGGCGTTTAGATGGACAAAATCATAGTTGAAGGCGGACGTTCTCTTAAAGGTGAGGTGAAAATAAGCGGAGCCAAAAATGCCGCACTTCCGATACTTATTTCATCACTTCTTGCTGATGGGTGGAATACGTATTCTAATGTGCCGGACTTGAGAGATGTTCAAAGTGTAAAACATCTTCTGTCGCATCTTGGCGCAAGGATTGAAACAGATGGAAATACTGTTCGAATAGATTCGGGCGGTCTTATCAGCCATGAAGCACCTTATGATCTGGTAAGAAAGATGCGTGCTTCTATTCTGGTTCTTGGCCCACTTGTGGCCAGACTTAAAAAGGCCAGAGTGTCTTTGCCGGGTGGATGTTCTATAGGCGCACGACCGATCAATCTTCATTTAAAAGGACTTGCCCGTCTTGGAGCCTCTATTGAGTTGAAGCATGGATATGTTGAAGCATCGGCAGATTGTTTAAAAGGGAATGAAATTTATTTTGATGTTGCAACGGTAACAGGAACCGAAAACCTTATGATGGCGGCTGTTCTGGCTAAAGGAATTACAGTGCTTCGTAATGCAGCTTGTGAACCGGAGATAGTAGCGCTTGCCGAGGTTCTAAACAAAATGGGAGCCGATATAAAAGGGGCCGGCAGTTCAGTAATGACTATAAAAGGAGTTTCGTCGCTGCATCCTGTATCGATTTCCATAATACCTGACAGAATAGAAGCTGGAACCTTCATGGTTGCGGCAACTTTGACCGGAGGCGATATAAAGATTCTGGATTGCGAACCAGATCACCTTAAGTCTGTTATGCATAAGTTGCGTCTTACAGGCGCTGACATAAAAACCGAAACAAATAGTATACGGATCACAGGACCGGATGAGATTAAAAGCGTTGATATAAAGACATTGACTTATCCGGGCTTTCCTACTGATATGCAGGCCCAGTTCATGGTGCTTATGTCTGTTGCAAGAGGACTTAGTATTATTTCTGAAACCATATTTGAGAACCGTTTTATTCATGTAAGCGAACTCAAGCGCATGGGAGCAGATATTACCATATCCGGCAATACAGCAATGATAAAAGGGGTTCCAATGCTATCGGGCGCGCCTGTAATGGCTACTGATCTCAGGGCAAGCGCTTCACTGATCCTGGCTGGCCTTGTTGCCAGGGGCAAAACCGAAGTGAATCGAGTATATCATCTGGATCGAGGATATGAAGCAATTGAGAAGAAGCTCGCCCACCTTGGGGCTGCGATCAAGAGAGTAGCATCTTGATTGTGGTTGATTTGTGGATATTAGAAACGTGGACGAAATAACTTCCCCAACTATGCATTACAGTTTCAGGCCGCCTTTGCCCCAAGCTCAAATCTGGGCTCAAATCCCAAAAGCATCAAAATAGCTCGCTATTCCTTCAACTTTTGCGATCTGAGATCGAACAAATCGGCTACCAACGCAAGGCGGGACGGACTGTAAATTCAAATCGAATCCTTAATATACAAAATGGTTTTTTATCAGAAAAAATACGATATTATTGTTGTAGGCGCCGGTCATGCAGGGTGCGAAGCCGCGCTTGCTTCGGCCAGAATGGGATGCAGCGTTCTTCTTATGGCAATAGATCTTGACAAGGTGGCTGCAATGCCGTGCAGCCCGTCCATAGGAGGAATGGCAAAGGGTCAGCTTGTAAAGGAGATAGATGCTCTGGGCGGGGAAATGGCAAGAGTTGCAGATAAAACGGCCATACAGTACAGAACTTTAAATACAAAAAAAGGACCCGCAGTGCATTCGTCAAGGACGCAGAACGACAAGATTCGCTATCATATAGTTATGAAGGCTGTTATAGAAAAGCAGCCCAATCTTGATCTCAAACAGGCAATGGTTGAGAGGCTTGTTGTAGATGGCGGCAGAATTGTGGGTGTGGAGGATCGTACGGGATTCGGATATCAGACAAAAACTGTTATCCTGGCTACAGGAACATTTTTAAGTGGTTTGATTCATATAGGATTTAATTCAATTAGAGCTGGAAGAGCTGGTGAGTTTGCATCTTATAGTCTCCCCGAACATCTGAAAGAATTGGGGTTTAAACTTGGAAGAATGAAGACGGGAACACCTCCCAGACTTAAAAGATCAAGCATTGATTTTTCAAGATTTACAAAGCAGGATGCAGAGCAAGATCCCACGCCATTTTCATTTTTTACTCAAAAAATCAGCATGCCTCAGGTCCCAAGTTATATCGGACATACCAATAAGAAAAGTCACAAGATAGTGCAGGAAAATCTTAAACACAGCGCTCTATATGGTGGAATCATAAAAGGGATTTCCGCAAGGTATTGTCCTTCATTTGAGGATAAGATAGTCAGGTTTCCTGACAGGAAGAGGCACCAGGTGATTCTTGAACCGGAAGGTCTTGATACTGATGAAATCTATGCCAGTGGCCTTGGAAACAGTCTTCCAATGGAAACCCAGATAGAGTTTGTCAGGTCTGTTGACGGGCTGGAAGAGGCTGAGATTATGCGGCCTGCATATGCGATAGAATACGACTATGTCAACCCTCTTCAACTTAGCCCTGCTCTTGAGTCAAAGCCTGTTTCAGGACTTTTTATGGCCGGTCAGATCAACGGAACATCAGGTTATGAAGAGGCTGCCGGACAGGGAATATGGGCAGGCATAAATGCTGCCTGCAAAGTTCAAGGAAGAAAGCCATTTATCCTGGACAGGTCTCAGGCATATATGGGTGTTATGATAGATGATCTTGTTACAAGAGGAACATGCGAACCGTATCGCCTGTTTACGTCAAGAGCAGAATACAGGCTTATGCTGCGTGAAGATAATGCAGATTTGAGATTAATGGAAACAGGACACGGATTAGGCCTTATTGATAATAACACGCTAAAGGATGTAAAAGAGAGAAAAAAGCAGATCGCAAAAGAGATAAAGAGAATAAAGGGGACCGTGATAAAGCCTTCAAAAGATACGAACGATTATTTGCTAAGTTGCGGAACAAGACCTGTGAACAACGGGGTATATCTTGACCAGCTTCTGAAAAGAGCCGAGCTGAATTATCATGCTGTGGAAACATTATCCAAAAGTCATGAAAATTTTGGCAAAAGAGTTGCCGGGCAGGTGGAATTAGAGATCAAATACGAAGGCTATATTAAAAGACAGTTGCTGGAGATTGAAAAGTTCAGAAATCTGGAAAGAATAAAAATACCGGAAGGTTTTGATTTTACCGGTGTACATGGTCTTTCAAATGAGTTGAGAGAAAAGCTTTCAAGGATTCAGCCAATTTCTCTGGGTCAGACATCTCGCATAGATGGAATCACGCCTGCGGCTATCTCCATGCTCATGATTGCTATTAAAGCTTTTGGTAAGCGTTCACAGGCACTGCATATGCACGTTTTCAGGGCAACCAACATAGCAACACTATAGTTTTGCCTAAGAAAACGCACATCTACAGCACCTGTAAAAGCTTACATGTTGGGAAACAGCCTTGTTTGCTACCAGTTCTCCCCGTGAACGGTTACAGCTTTTGAGAAAAAAGGTGAAAGGATAAAAAGGATCTGTTGCAGCGCTGATGTCCTTGACACTTAAAGACTTTCAACTTATCTTAATTGACATCCGAACGAAAACTTGGAAATATGGTTTTTTCAATCTTGCTTAGAGATTTCCAAACTTGCCGAGATTGTTTTCTTTTTAACCAAAAACCCTATTTTTGTGATAAAATTGACTTTTTACGAGTTCATCGCATAGCGCTATAAGGAAAATCAAGAATGTCCGAAATGGATTATTATAAAATACTTGGCATAAGCAAAACAACTTCCGACAACGATATTAAAAAAGCTTATCGGAAGCTTGCCATGAAGTATCATCCCGATCATGCCAAAGGAGATAAAAGCGCCGAAGAAAAATTTAAAACAATAAGTGAAGCTTATGCTGTTTTGAGTGATAAAGAAAAACGTAAACAGTATGATACATTCGGTTCGAACGGATTTCGACAACGCTATTCACAAGAAGATATCTTTAGAGGGTTTGATCTTGGCGATCTTTTCAAAGGATCCAGATTTGACAGAGCAAATTGTTCTAACGGCAGAAACGGCGGTAGACATTTTTCGTTTGGTAATGAAACTCTATTTGGCGGCCATTCGGGGCAGCAAGCTGCACAATTAAAAGGATCTGATCTTGTATATGAACTTCCGTTAACATTACAAGAAATTGCAGTAGGAACCACTAAGACTGTCTCATTTCAGCACGGTGGGCGTTCTGAAAAAATAACAGTAAAAATTCCAAAGGGAATGATTTCAGGAAAGAAACTTCGTCTTGCAGGAAAGGGTGAATCGAGTCCATATGGAGGATCTTCCGGTGATCTTTATATCAAATCCAAAATACTTGATGATCCGGTTTATAGTGTTAAAGAATATGATCTTTATATAAACCAGGAAATAAAGTTAACCGAGGCCATTCTTGGAACAAAGATATCTGTTCCGACTATTGACGGCAAAAATTTAAGCTTAAAAATACCTTCCGGAATAAAGCACAAAACCAAAATGCGTCTTTCAAATCATGGACTTCCTTACTCAAAAGATAAAGGAAAAGGCAATCTTTATGTAGTTGTTCATATCAATATGCCAAAGGAGCTTACGGAAGAACAGAAAAAATTGATTAAAAAATTGGCAAAGAAAGGTTTGTAATAGAGCAAACTTATTGACAGAACGCCCCGTTCAATATATTTCATATTATCCATCATCTGAATGAAAAACCTGAAATGCGGTTTTTTCAATTTTGTTTGTAGAGACGCAAAATTTTGCGTCTCTACGGCTAATTGCAAAGCAAAATGGAGCTGACTCGACTATGTCTGAGCTTATTCCTGTTCTTAAAAAAGATGATATTGATAAAATCATAACCGACGTTGCACGCAGAATTTCATGTGATTATCAAGATCGCGAGCTTGTTGTTGTTGGAATCTTAAAAGGCGCATTTATCTTTTTAGCTGATCTTGTTCGGCGCCTTACTATTCCGGTTAAGATTGACTTTGTAGGCGTCTCCAGCTATGGTTCCGACACTTCCTCATCAGGGAAGATCCGCTTGACCAAAGAAATAGAGACCGATATAAAAGACAAAGACGTACTGATTGTAGAAGACATTGTCGACACAGGTTTGACTTTGAGTTATCTGATTGATTACATAAAATCCTTTAAGCCAAAGACTGTCAAGATATGCTCCTTGATAGACAAACATGAGCGTCGCAAGATAAAGATCAATGTTGATTACGCATGTCATGTGGTTGAAAAAGGATTTCTTGTTGGTTATGGTATTGATTATGCTGAAAACTACAGAAACTTACCGGAAATTTTTTGCTTAAAATTATGATTTATAGATTTTAGTGTTTAACCAAAAATCCTTGTTTTCGGTTAGAAATTCGAATTTTGCCCGAATATAATTTTTTTGTTCAGACGTTAATTAATTTCACAAGGTTGCAAACTTTTTCAGATTTGAAAATCGTAAGCGTTCACAGGCACTGCATATGCACGTTTTCAGGGCAACCAACATAGCAAATCTATAGTTGATTGTCCTGAAAACGTGCATCTACAGCACCTGTAAAAGCTTACATGTTGGGAAGCAGACTTGTTGTACTACAGATTTCTCCCGTGAACGGTTACTGAAAATCTATATGAGAGTGAGCTATGATTATTACCTGCGATGAGTGTAATACCAGCTTCAATTTGGATGAAAATCTTATAAAGCAAACAGGTTCAAAAGTTCGATGTTCCAAATGTAAAAATGTTTTTATAGTTTATTCATCAACGCCTTTGGAGAAGTTCGGTGAATCTGACAGACTTAATGAAATTATAATGGATTTTGAATCAGAATCAGAACCAGAACCAGAATCAGAATCAGAATCAGAACCTGGCAAACAACAAGAAAATGAAGATACAATTCCTGAAAAGTTTGAACTAGACATGGATACTGAGGGGCTCGAATTGGATATGGAGCCCGAGGCAGAGATGCTCCATGAGGAAGAAGAACCGGAACTTGAACTTGTTGAGGGACCTGAAGAAGAGATAGAAACTGACAAAGAGATAGAGACTGACAAAGAATCTGAAAAAGAGTTAGAGGAATTTAAGCTTGATGAAATTATAATGGATTTTGAATCAGAATCAGAATCAGAATCAGAACCCGGCGAACAACAACAAGAAGCTGAAGATACAATGCCTGAGAGGCTCGAATTGGATATAGAGCCTGAGACAGAGAGTCTTCCTGAGGAAGAAAAACCGGAGCTTGAACTTGAGGGACCTGAAGAAAAGATAGAGGCTGACAAAGAATCTGAAAAAGAGTTAGAGGAATTTAAGCTTAATATTGATGTGAAATCCGAGGAGAGGGAAGAATCCGTCGATACTATTTTGCCGAAAGATATATCAAGATTTGATCAAGCAGCAGAGGAAAAAGAGGAAGAGTTTGCTGAAAAATTCAATCTGGAAACCAGCGCCGGTGAGTCTGAACCGGAAAAAGCCAAAGAAGATCAGGAGTCTGAGGTTGTGGTCGAAGAAACGGGTATTGCTGAAAAAAAACAGATCAGTAAACCGATTCTCGCCCTGTTGATTGCAGTGCTTTTAATGGGTGGCGCTTATGGTATTTATGTTTTGCTCGACAGCCCAGGTTTCAAGATTCCTTTTGTCGACAATTTGTTTAAACCCGAAGTTCAGGATGCCGGCAACCTTAAAATAAACGCTTTTGATATACATAGTCAATTTGTAGAAAATAGCAAAAACGGAAAGTTTTTTGTCATAACGGGCAAAGTTATAAATGAATATTCCGATACCCGTAGTTTTATCAGTATAACAGGAAAACTCTACACAAAAGGAAAAGTTCTTTCAAAAACAGAAACAGTTTACTGCGGCAATGTACTGTCAAACTTCGATCTTGAAAATCTGGCTCCGGATGCTATAGATAAACGTCTTAAAAACCGCAGCGGTGACAACGGATCGAACATAAAGCTTGAAACAGGCAAATCGCTTCCGTTTATGATAACCTTTTCCAATCTTCCTGACAATCTGGAAGAGTTTACTATTGAAGTTGCAGGGTCTTCTCCATAATAGATCGAAAATGATAGATCAAACACAATAGATCAAAAATAAAGTTTTCGACTTGACTAAGTGAAAGTAAGCTGTTAGAGGAATCGTTGTCAAATTTTGATAAATTCTTATGGCGATGTAGCTCAGTTGGTTAGAGCATACGGCTCATATCCGTAGTGTCCGGGGTTCAACTCCCTGCATCGCCACCAGTTCTCAGGCCCCTCTGATAAAATTCAGTGGGGCTTTTTTGTTTTTTCAGCTTGAAAAAGTAATGAGAATTATATTATACACATGAAGCACCTCAGCGATATATGGCAAAGTTGACAGAACACTTGGAATTGAAGAGTTTAAAACAAAAACAGGTTTGATTGAATTTTTATGATTTTTAACAAAAAAAACAAGGAAGAGGGTCTTTTTAAGGGCATTATGATGGCCTACTCTATTCTTGCGCTTCATATTATTCTGATGACAGGTGTTGTGCTGCTTGTCATTTTTTTTCATGGTATTATTAATTACATGCTGTGGATCTTTCTTGGCGGTTCCGCTGCAATCATTATCGTTGTATATCTTTTTTACAAGCGCATGAAAAATGAAGGAAAAACGCTTCAAGAGACCCTAAAATCTCCCATGTTTAGCGGGAGGTCTGTTGAGGTGAGCTTGCTGGGAGGAGCTGCAACTTTCAAGATAGGCAGGCCGCTTAACATGCCGGCAATAGATAATAATTCATCAAAACAATTCCTGCAACTGGAAGATCCGGCCGGCATACGCATCAGAGAACTGATTGAACTTGCCAAATTGCTTGAAAATAATATGATTACTCATGATGAATATAACGAAATGAAACAGCAGATATTAAAGCCCTCGAATGTTGTTGATTTGTAAAAGCTTACATGTTTCAAATTTTTCAGTTTTACCCGTAGGGGCAATCCCTTGTGGTTGCCCATTTTAGTTATTATTGTTATTTTGGGCGACCACAAGGGTCGCCCCTACAAGGATTTGCAATCTGTTTTACCACGGAATTTGAATAGGATACTTCGTAAGTGATAATTAAAAGCAATAGAGAATTAAAAAAGCTGTATCACAAACTCCAGTCCGGAGATATTTTCACAGGAACATTGTCCTCCGGACATCTGAAACAATCCATAATGATTGATCTTCTTGAGCGTGGCGTGCATTGTTTTCCATCGCCTCTTTCACAGATGTTAAGCAGTTCCAAGGCTGCCCAGGCATTTGTTTTAAAAAACAAAATGCTGCTCGATACATGCGTTATTGTGCGGCGAACAGATCTGATTGAAGCCATAAATCGATACAATAAAAATAAGATTGGTTCTGTTGTAACCAAAGAAGACCACATGCATTGCGGCTACGGAATAAGAAAATGGGAGACTGTTGAAAGTCTGTACAGCCACATGGCTTTGTCGGAATCTTCATACCCTTTTGTTCTGCAGCCGTTTTTGGAGAATTTTACTGATATACGTGTAATTATTGTCAAAGATTATGTTGAGGCATATTCCAGGTATAATTTAAATAACTTTAGAATGAATATATCTGCAGGTGGCGCCAGTCATCCTTATAAGATAAACAATGATAAAGAAAAATTCTGCAGATCGGTCATGGAACGTGGCAAATTCCCATTTGCTCACATTGATCTTTTGATTACTGAAAGCGGCAATTATTATCTTTCTGAAATAGCGTTAAATGGTGGTATTAAAGGAGCAAGCATCAGCAGAAAAGATCTTGATCAGAAAAAACAGGATATGCTTGAGAATCTTGCGAACGGAATTTAGGGATGGAGGTTTTATGAAAGTTCTAGTAGTGGGCAGCGGTGGCAGGGAACATGCCTTTGTCTGGAAAATAGCTCGAAGTCCAAAAGTAAAAAAGATATATTGCGCTCCAGGTAATGCTGGAATTGCCGATCTGGCAACCTGCGTGCCTGTTGATGCTGAAGATATTGATAAGCTTCTTGAATTTGCAAAAAAAGAAAAAATCGATCTTACCGTAGTTGGTCCTGAAGGCCCTCTTTGCGCGGGCATTGTCGACATTTTTGAAAAAGAGGGTTTGAGAATCTTTGGAGCAACAAAAGAAGCCGCTCAGATAGAATCAAGTAAATCTTTTGCAAAGAACCTGATGAACAAATACAAAATTCCAACTGCTGTCGGCGAGATATTTACCAGTTATAAAAAGGCTGAAAGCTACATACACAAAACGGACGCTCCTCTTGTTGTTAAGGCTGACGGGCTTGCAGCCGGCAAGGGGGTAATTGTTTGCGCTACGGAAAAGGAGGCATTAAGCGCTCTTAAACAGATAATGGTAGAACGTGCTTTTGGAGATGCCGGCAACAAGGTGGTGGTTGAAGAGTGTCTGATCGGTGAAGAAGCCTCTTTTCTCGCATTTACAGACGGAAAAACCGTGCTTCCTCTACCCTCTTCTCAAGATCACAAGCCGATATATGATGACGATAAAGGTCCGAATACGGGAGGAATGGGGGCTTATTCTCCTGCTCCGGTAGTGGATCGGTATATGCACAAAAAGATTATGAAAGAAGTTATGATACCGACTGTTCGCGCAATGGCTGCCGAAGGTCACCCGTACAAAGGCATTTTATATGCAGGTCTTATGATTAATAAAGATCGGATTAAAGTCCTTGAATTCAATGCACGTTTTGGAGATCCTGAAACCCAGCCACTTTTGATACGAATGAAAAGCGATATAATTCCTGTAATGGAGGCTATAATTGAAGAGAAGCTGGATGAGTGCAAACTGGATATTGACGATAGAACATCAGTGTGTGTTGTCATGGCATCCGGAGGTTATCCTGGTTCATACAAAAAAGGTCTGCCGATTTCAGGGCTTGAAAAGGTGCGTCGTATGAAAGATGTGGTTGTTTTTCATGCGGGCACCGTAATAAAAGATAAAGAGATCGTTGCAACCGGCGGACGGGTTCTGGGGGTTACCGCTCTGGGAGATTCCGTCAAAAAAGCTATATCAAGGGCATATCTCGCTGCTTCAAAGATAACCTGGGATAATGTCTATTATCGCAAAGACATAGGTCGGAAGGCATTAAAAAGACTTGATGAGTCTCCGAAGGTGGGAATTGTAATGGGGAGTGATTCCGATCTTGAAGTCATGGAAAAAGCCGCAGCAGTTTTAAAGAAATTCGGCATTACATTCGAAATGACTGTTGCATCGGCTCACAGAAGTCCTGAAAGAGCGGCCGGGTTTGCATCTTCTGCTGCAAAGCGTGGAATAAAGGTTATTATTGCAGGAGCGGGACATGCGGCACATCTTGCAGGAGCGCTGGCCGCACATACTTCTTTGCCGGTTATCGGCGTTCCAATAGATTCTTCCGTTCTTAAGGGATTTGACTCTCTTCTTTCCACTGTTCAGATGCCTCCGGGCATACCTGTGGCAACTGTATCAATCGGAAAACCCGGGGCAAAAAATGCGGGCATTCTTGCAGCACAGATTCTTGCTCTTTCCGATACTGAGCTTGCAAAGGAGCTGGAAGAGTTTAAGGAGGAGATGAAAGCAGAGGTTGATCAAAAAGCAAGAAAGCTTAATGATTGTTGAAATTAAGTAAGATAAATCCGGTAAATCCCCAGCCTGATTTAATCAGCAAAGCTGCCGGTATAATAAAAAGAGGCGGAGTAGTCTTGTTTCCCACAAAGTGTCTTTACGGACTTGGCGCTGATGCTTTTAATGCTGATGCTGTTAACAAGGTTTTCAGGATAAAACAGCGGCCTTTCAACAAACCTCTTTCCGTGCTGATAAATGATTTAACATACCTGGAGAAGCTTGTGCGGTTTGTTCCGCCTGCTGCCTCATCTATCATAAAAAACTTCTGGCCTGGCAGTATTACCATTGTATTTGAAGCAAAAGATACTCTGCCGGTTAATCTTACCGCAGGTACAGGTAAAATAGGCATACGTCTGCCGAAACATACTGTAGCATTTGCTCTGGTAAATGAGGCAGGATGCCCGATAACCGGCACCAGCGCCAATATTTCAGGCAATGCCGGATGTTCACGAGTCTCTGATCTTGATTTTCTAATTGCCGATAAGCTTGATCTCATGCTTGATGCCGGACAGCTCGAAGGAGGCAGAGGTTCAACTGTAGTTGATGTTACAACCGATCTTCCAGAGATTTTAAGGGAAGGAGCAGTTTCCGCAAAGGATATTTTTGCTGTTCTTAAAGCAACATTAAAACAAGGAAACCGCCATGCGTTTTTTTAATACCGCAGGACCTGTTAATCGCAAAAAACATTACTGCTTACCTCCATTAAACAGGTTTGATCTGGAAGAAATACTTTCTCTGATCAATCAGGAAAAGTATTTTGTTTTGCATGCTCCGAGACAAACCGGAAAAACGACGTGCCTGCTTGCGTTGATGGAGCATCTGAATGCCGGTGATCAATATCGATGTCTCTACTTCAATGTAGAATCTGCCCAGGCTGCGAGAGAGGATGTGCGGCAAGGCATGAGGGCAATATTGGATGAGATGGCATCCAGCGCCATTGATTTTTTAAATGATGATTTTCCTGAATCCCACTGGTTACAGGTATTGGAAAAGAGTGGCGAATATGGCGCTTTTAACAAAATGCTGTCTCTTTGGGCCAAAGAAAGTTCATTGCCGCTTGTGATTCTCATAGACGAAATAGATTCGCTTGTAGGCGATACCCTGATTTCGATTTTACGACAATTGAGAACAGGATATTCCAGGCGTCCTGCATCATTTCCTCAAAGCATAATTTTGTGCGGTGTTCGGGATGTTCGAGATTACAGAATACGCTCAACACAGGAAAAGGCGATTATTACCGGTGGAAGCGCCTTTAATATCAAGACCAAATCCTTGAGGTTGGGAGATTTTTCCAGAAAAGAGATAGCTATCCTTTATAGTCAGCATACAGAGGAAACCGGTCAGGCGTTTGAAGATAAAGCCCTGGATCTGGTGTGGGACCTGACTCAGGGGCAACCGTGGCTGGTGAACGCTCTTGGCTATGAAACCTGTTTTGATATGAAAAATGGGCGTGATCGAACCAGACCGATTACAGTGGATATGATCAAAGAAGCTAAGGAAAATATCATTCTCAGGAGAGATACACATATTGATCAATTGGCAGACAAGCTGGAAGAAGAGCGTGTAAGGCGTGTCATTGAACCGATATTGGCTGGAGTCGAGCAGCCCGAGCAGATTCCTGTGGATGATATTTACTATGTTCGCGACCTGGGGCTGATTCGGACAGAAGGACAAATACGAATTGCAAACAGAATATATCAGGAAATCATACCGAGAGAACTGACCTATAGCACACAAGTGACTATCAGCCATGATCCAATGTGGTATATTTGTCCTGAAGACAATCGTCTGGATATGGATAAGCTTTTAACTGCTTTTCAGAAATTCTTTCGAAAACACTCGGAACACTGGGTCGAAAGATTCAATTACAAAGAAGCCGGACCTCAACTTTTGCTCCAGGCGTTTCTTCAGAGAATTATTAATGGCGGAGGCCGTGTAGAACGAGAATACGGCATAGGACGCATGAGAACGGATCTGCTTTTAATCTGGTCGCACCCTGCCGGTGTACAGGAGATTGTGCTGGAATTAAAGATACTGTATAACTCCATGGAACGAACTATAAAGGATGGTCTCAGCCAAACCTCAAATTATATGGATAAATGCGGAACGGATGAGGGACATCTGGTTATTTTTGATCGAAGCAAAGAAAAAACCTGGGATGAAAAGATATTTCAGCAAAAAGAAATGTACCGGCAAAAAAAGATAAGGGTGTGGGGAATGTGAGTTCTTGGTGCAGAAGGCAGAGCCTGGGAACGAGAAAATATTTTATTTTTCTTAAAATTCAAATTTTTCAGTTTTACCCGTAGGGGCAATCCCTTGTGGTTGCCCATTTTCGTTATTAATCAAATTTTCTTTTTCGATATCATTGTTATTTTGGGCGACCACAAGGGTCGCCACTACAAGAATTTGCAATCTGTTTTACCACGGA
>JAUWOS010000051.1 GCA_030611985.1 Desulfobacterales bacterium
AGTGCGACGGTATGGCATCACTCAGAACCTGTCCGCACGGCAAGGAAGATCGTGTTGTCCTTTCCGGAACAAAGCTGCGCAAGATGCTCTCTGATGGTAGTGAAATTCCCGATCACTTTGGTCGCAATGAGGTACTGGATATCCTTCGCGAGTACTATGCAGGTCTGACCGAGAAAGTTGAAATCAAGATGCAGAGTCATGCTGAAGCTACTACTATGAAATAATAGATTGATTTCATAAACAGCATTATCCTTAATAAAAAAAAGGAGGCGGTTTCATCCACCTCCTTTTTTTTATTCCTTCCGGCTACTCCCACGTTTCAGAAGACTTTTCGATGAACCATATCTGGCATGAAGAACGAAATTTGCAGTATATTTCAGGATCCTGGCATTTAAAACATTCCTTGCACAAGTAGATATTATGTTTTATGCACATAAACTCGGTTTCCAAATCAGGATGATTGACGCATTTTCCCATTGGTTTTTTCCATTCGATTGTTTACCAGTTTACAATTAACAAGAGGCAGAGCCTCGCATAATGATGCATTCCCATGCAGAGCCTGGGAACGAAAGTGTAAGCGTTCACAGGCACTGCATATGCACGTTTTCAGGGCAACCAACATAGCAACACTATAGTTGATTGCCCCGAAAACGCACATCTACAGCACCTGCAAAAGCTTACATGTTGGGAAGTAGCCTTGTTGTGCTACCGATTCTCCCGTGAACGGTTACCACAAAAATGGTAGCATTCCCTGAGCTTAAATCTTAAAACTTATATACCATACGCCTTTTGTAATTAATTCAAACAATTACAAGCTGTTAAGCCATTCGGGAAACTTTTATTATGAAAGATTTTTTTAAAGTAGCACATTTGAAAGAGGTCTTCAAATACATATCCTGTTTTCCTCCTGTTGAGACAGAAGAGATCGGTTTGCATGAGACGCTTGAAAGGATTTCGGCCGCTGATGTCATTGCCGATATTGATCTTCCTGATTTTGCAAGGTCTACCATGGATGGCTATGCTGTCTCTGCTTCATCCACTTTTGGCGCAACAGAAGGAAACCCCGCGTATCTGACAGTGAAAGGCTCTGTCGCCATGGGAGAATCTCCTGATTTTTCAATAAGATCCGGTGAGGCTGCAATGATCTCTACCGGCGGCATGTTGCCGGTCGGCGCTGACAGTGTAGTAATGGTTGAACACTCGGATGCTATAGATGATACGACCATAGAGGTATATCGAAGCGTTGCGCCGGGTCGGCATGTTGTTGAGGCAGGCGAAGATATAAAAAAAGGAGAAGTCATACTCTCTTGCGGCCGAAAACTCAGGCCACAGGAAACAGGTCTTCTGGCCGCTTTTGGCAAGACTGCTGTGAAAGTATACAAAAAACCTGTAATAGGCATCATTTCCACGGGAAATGAGGTGATACCGATTGAAGATAGACCATGTCAGGGCCAGATTCGCGACATAAATACCTATACTCTATCCGGTCTTGTACAAAAGTCCGGTGGAATTCCTCTTACCTTCGGGATTGTTCGAGATGATTATGATGCTCTTTTCGAGAAGTGCAGACTGGCATTTGACAAGTCCGACATGGTTTTGATTTCAGGCGGCAGTTCTGTCGGAGTGCGCGATTTTACCATTGACGCACTCTCCTCTTTGCCTGATTCCAGCATAATAGTACATGGAATTTCCATAAGTCCGGGTAAACCCACAATTCTTGCCAAAGTCGGGAACAAGGCATGTTGGGGTTTGCCCGGTCATGTTGTTTCAGCCATGATAGTATTTGCAGCAGTTGTGCAGCCTTTTATTGAGCGTATAGGCGGTCTTGCTTCACAGCACAAAGTTATATCAAGGTTTTCGGCCCTGATAAGCAGGAATATATCATCTACGCAGGGACGCATAGATTATATCCGCATACGGTTGATTGAAAAAGATGGTTTTCTTTGGGCTGAACCGATCCTCGGCAAATCCGGTCTTATAAACACAATGGTAAAAGCTGACGGCCTGGTTGAGATAGGGATAAATACCGAGGGTCTGGAGAGAGGCACTGAGGTTGAAGTTATTCCATTTTTTTAACCAGCAACAAGCAAAAAAAGATGAGTCATAAACGTAATATATATTTGAAGATGAAAACATTGAAAGAAGCTCGAAAGATTCTTTTTGAGCAATTTTCCGCCGGTCTTCTTTTGGGTGAGATGATTTCAGTTCCGGATGCTGTAGGGCGTGTGCTTGCAGAACCGGTATCTGCCAGGCTTTCTTCTCCTGATTTTCATGCTGCAGCAATGGACGGAATAGCAGTAAAAGCAGAAATTACTTTTGGTGCCAGTGAAGCAAGACCAAAGGAGCTTGTAATCGACCAGGATGCTTTTTATATTAATACCGGCTATGTGATGCCTGAAAATACTAACGCAGTTATTATGATAGAGCATATCAATGTTTCGGGTGAAAACCGTGTTGAGATCGAAGCGCCCGCATTTCCGTGGCAGCACGTTCGGAAGATGGGAGAAGATATTGTAGCAACTGAACTTTTGTTTCCTCGGAACCATGTCATCACACCATATTGCGTGGGGGCGCTTCTTTCAGGCGGCATATTTTCGATTTTAGTAAGAAAGAAACCAAAAGTACTCATTATTCCCACAGGTTCGGAACTTATAGACTGGCGCAATACGGCATTGGAGGACGTTAAACCCGGTCAGGTACTCGAAACAAATTCATTTGTTCTTGGAAAGCTTATTGAATCGTGCGGCGGCGCTTACGTGCGGCACGATATGTTGACAGATGATCAAGAGAGGATAAAAGAAGCTGTGCGTGATGCCGCAAACAGTGATTTTGACATTTTGCTTACCGTTGGTGGATCATCTGCCGGATCTGAGGATTATACAAAGGCTGTAATTACCGATTTGGGCAAGGTACTCGTTCATGGCGTAACAATAATGCCGGGAAAGCCTGTTATCATAGGAGAAATAAATGGCAAGCCTGTTTTTGGTATTCCGGGATACCAGGTGTCGGCAATAGTTGCGTTTGAACAGTTTGTCAGTCCTTTAATTTGTAAAATGCTGGGGCAGCCTGAAAAAGAGAGAGAGAAAGTTCAAGCTGAACTTACAAGAAAGATAGCATCAAAACTTGGAGTTGAAGAATTTTTGCGTGTAAAGCTCGGCATGGTTGATGACAGAATTGTCGCAACTTCTCTGCCTGGAGGCGCCGGATCAATAACTACTATAACCGAGGCAGATGGAATTATCCGGATCCCAAATCATATAGAAGGATTAAATAATCAAGAGCCTGTTACCGTAGAGCTTCTGCGTCCGTTATTTTCTATAAAGAATACAATTGTTGCAGTCGGGAGCCACGACAACACTCTTAATGTTTTATCCGACCGAATAAAGGCAAAATACAGTAGCATTACTCTTTCGTCAAGCCATGTGGGAAGTATGGGCGGGTTGATGGCTATTAAAAAGGGGGTGTGCCACATGGCAGGATCACATCTTTTGGATGCAAAGGATGGTTCTTACAACATATCATACTTAAAAAAGTATCTGCCTGATATTAAAGTCAAACTGGTTAATCTTGTTTTTCGTGATCAGGGACTGATCGTTCTTCCCGGCAATCCTGAAGCAATCAAGGGAATTGAGGATTTATGTCGTGATGATATAACATTTATAAACAGGCAGGGAGGATCGGGCACGAGAATTCTTCTTGATTACAAATTGAATCAGTCAAACATTGATCCTGGAAAAATAAGAGGGTATGAAAATGAGGAATTTACCCACATGTCCGTGGCTGTTGCTGTGCTTAGCGGCATGGTTGATGTTGGTTTAGGCATTTATGCGGCCGCAAAGGCTCTTAACCTGGATTTTATTCCAGTTGTTACCGAAGAATACGATCTTGTTATTCCGGAAAAATATTTTGAATCAGAAAACATTCAGATTTTACTTGAAACAATAAATACCGGAAAATTCAAAAAAAGTGTCGAAGCTCTGGGCGGATATCATACCGAAAGAACAGGAGAGATTCTGAATACATAAATCCCTATGAAATACAAACTTATAGATCATACTGCTGATTTTGGAATGCAGATTTTTGGATCTGATGCAAAGGATCTGTTTGCCGGTTCCGCCCATGCAATGTTTGATCAGATTACGGATATCAAAGCTTTAAAAGGCATGGATGAGTGCAAAATACACGTGATAGGGTATGACTGGTCGGACCTTATGGTAAACTGGCTGAGAGAGTTGCTATATCTCTGGTCCGGAAGAGAGATACTTGTAAAAACGACGAATATTCTATATCTTACAGAATATGAGCTATCTGCAAACGTGAAGTTTGATCATTATAATCCTGATCAACATGTTATAAAAGGCGAAATAAAGGCTGTAACTTATCACCGGATTCAGGTTAAAAGCGGACCTGAAGAATGGGAGGCTGTAATTATATTTGATGTGTAGATACTAAAGCTAAAGTAGTAGCTGACATCCTGCCGCTGATTTAAGAGACTGAAAGCCTCTCTTTTGCAATCAGTATAAAAGGTCGGTTGCGATGTTTCCGTCTCTTTTTAATCCAGCACGTTGCGGATGATCTCGGCTATCTTCCGACTGGTAATCGGTTTCATTATAAATTCCCGGATGCCCATGGCTTTGGCCTTTTCTTCCGAGATCACCTCGCTGAATCCAGTGCAAAGGATGATTGGAATATCAGGCCGGATGCGCATAATTGCTTTAGCCATATCCGCACCGGTCATATTCGGCATTGTCATGTCAGTGATAACCAGATCGAATTTATCCGGTTGTGCACGAAAGACATCCAAAGCTTCTATGCTGCTCGTTCTGCCAACGACTTTGTAGCCAAAACTTTCCAGTATCTTCTGACCCACGCTCACCAGGGTTTCCTCATCGTCAACAAAAAGAATTCGTTCGTTTCCTAAAAGTGGCGGAGTGAAATGTTCGGGCTCTGCTGTAACTGCGTTTTCCGACGTGGGCAAAAATACTTGAAATGTGGTGCCTTTTCCCGGTTTGCTATGAACAGTGATAACGCCGTCATGACTTTTAACAATTCCATGGATCAACGCAAGTCCCATGCCGGTTCCTTCCCCAGGCCCTTTAGTAGTAAAAAACGGATCAAAAATACGCTCCATAACCGCACAGTCCATGCCATGGCCCGTATCGCTCACAGTCAGTCTCTTATATCGTCCCGGAGCCATATCCGGATGTTGGGCGGCAAAGGCCGAATCAATATCGACATCAACCAGATCCACATCCAATATACCACCCTTATCCTGCATGGCATGAGCTGCGTTGGCGCAAAGATTCATTAACACCTGGTGTATTTTGATCGGATCGGCCAAAACTGTAAGCATTCCGGTTTTAATATTCTGATGAATCTTAATGGTAGTTGGCAGTGATGCGCGCAGCATTCTGAGAACTTCTTTGACGATGAGGCCGATCCGGACGGGTTTTCGTTTCCGTTTATCCTTGCCCTTGCGGCTGAAGGCAAGAATTTGAGCGACCAGGTCTTTTGCACGATTACCGGCTTTTAATACCTCATTCAATTTGTGCTGTAATGGGGTCCCATCGGAAACGTCCAGCAATGCTAACTCTGCATAACCCATAATCACACTAAGGATATTATTAAAATCATGAGCTACGCCACCTGCAAGAGTGCCGATAGCTTCCATCTTTTGCCTATGCCTGAGCTGTCCTTCAAGCTGCTCTTTTTCTGCTTCCCTTCTTTTTAAGGATTCAGACATGTCATTGAAGGCGCTTGCAAGTTTTCCTATTTCATCTTTTGTCTCAACAGGTATCTTTTCGACAACTCCTCCCTTTCCAAGGGTTTTAACGCCTTCAATCAACCTGCCAAGAGGCTTTGCTATTCTTTTTACCACGAAAAATATAACTCCGGAACCGATCATCAAGAAAACAAATCCAATAAAAATACTCTTAAGCAGAAGGGCGTTGAGCTTTTTGTCAAGCGTCACTTTGCCAAGCGTTATTCGGACAAATCCAATTATATTATCCTTTCTTTGAAGTAAATTTTCTTCAAAAAAGAGGGACTCCTCGGTAGAATAGCCTGAGCCTGAGATTACCGGTGACCAGAATTCTAATTTATTTCTGTTTTCACGGTAAAATGGAGTTCTACGCTTCTTGAGTTCTTCAAATATCTTATTCCTGTTCCTTCCATCCGATTTGACTGATTCTTCCGAAGTTTTTACTTCAGGTCTTTCCTGTTTCTTCAATAGCTCCCATTCCAGATTAAATACCGAAACTTCCAAAACTTCTTTTTGTTGAAAAATTCCGGCAACAGGATCTTTGAGCAGCTCCTTATTTTCCGAAAATACACCAATCCTTGAGTTGTAAGCAAGAATTCCTGCAAGCAATTTTCCGTTTTGTATCAGACTGTCTGTCAGGGATTTGCTCTGTTGCTGAATAAAAAATAAGGTAAAAGAAAAAGAAATGACAAATATAAAAACGGTAAATACAGCAAAGACTTTAAAGCCGAATTTTTCATTAAAGATTTTCAGAAAATTTAAATTCATTTTTTTCTTTCTAAGTCAACTGAAATTATTCAATTATCATAGCATTATTGATAATCTTTTTATCAATAGTAATGTTCAGCTTTTTTGCTACTATCAAGTTAATTGATACAACAGCCTTTCTTGCATCAACTCGCTTAATGCTCTTTATATCCCTTCCCAGAAATATTTTTTTAGCCATTTCTCCTGCCTGGATACCTATATCAAACGCGTCTATGCCTATTGACATTAATGCTCCCATTTCCACATACTTTTCTGAAAATGTAAGGATAGGTATTTTATTTTCAAGAGAAAAGAGAAGCAAAAACTCAACTGTCTCAGGAGTAATTACAGTTAGATCAGGCAGCATCCAGAAGATATCTATCTTTCCTCGCATATTCATTATTGCCGAAGGAGCATCTCTTGCGCTATGAATTTCCTTTGCAATCAGTTTAATACCAATTTTTTTGGCGGTAGCATGTGCCTTTTTTACAAAATGGCCTGTCCTGTCAGGGTCATACAAAAGGCCGATATTTTTTGTGTCAGGCACAGCTTTCAGGAGTGTAATCAACTGCTGTTCTTGAGATGTTTTCATGCTGATACCTGTGATATTCTTTTTTCCGGAAGATGTATGCGGATGATTAAGGACCATGAGATAAATAACAGGTATGTCTTTAATTTTCTTTATCTTTAAAAGAGCGCTTGTCCCTACTGCAAGAACTATATCCGGCCCGATTTTATTAATTTTTTCTACAACATTTGCTCCTTCCCATTCTGAAACAAAAAGTCTTTTTATTTTAGAATTACAAACACTTCTAAAACCCTCAATTGCTTTTTCGTATGGTTTAATCCTGAGGCTCTGGACGACCACAATCTCCTGTCCGGCTTCGGCTGAACCATGGCCATGACAGAAAATTAAAAATAATAACATTATAAAAAGGTTTTTTATCATGAAGCTCTCAAAATTGTTGCGAAATAACTAAATTATGGCTTGAATAAAATAAATAACGTTGATATTAATCAAATTAACGTTAGCATAAATTTTTCATTCAGTAAAATGAAAAATTTTTTGAAACAGCAAAGGATTACATGCACGGTTATACCTTGAAAATAGGCGCCTTTTTATTCTGTTTTACTCTGGCATTAGCCTGTCTATGCCGGATCTCTGCTGCCCAGTCTGAAGAGGAAATGCTGATTCTTCGCATGTATTATAAGGAAAAAGACCTTGTTGTGGTATCGCCCACAAGGTATCCAAAACCCATCTCTCAAGTTGCAGAGAATATCACGGTTATCACCGCAAAAGAGATAGAGGGGATGAATGCCCATACGGTTGCAGATGTCCTGAACAAGGTGCCCGGCATCTTCATTAGTTTTAATCAGGATTTTGGCGCATCTTCTTCTGTTTTTATTCAGGGCTCTGAGGCAAGACATACCCTTGTTCTGGTAGATGGGATTTCCTGGAATTTACTGTCAGAAGGATCAGCCGAGACCAATTCGATCCCGGTAGGAATAATAGAACGTATAGAGGTCATCAAAGGGCCTGCTTCATCAGCCTGGGGCTCATCTCTTGGCGGAGTGATAAACATTATAACAAAGCAGGCTGGAAATACCGAAAGATCGGCGGGTTCCATGAGAGCCTCTTACGGTGAGAGAAGCACTCAGGATTATAGAATTGACTTCTCTGGCCTGGCCGGGCCTGTGGGGTATTATTTATTTGCCGGCCGTCAGGAATCTGATGGTTTGATGTCCTCAAGATATTTTAATAACGACAGCTTCTATGCAAAGTTTAATATCCCTGTTGCAAGAGATGTGGATGTGGGGATGAGCATAGGTTACAGTGAACCCCATATAAATTTTTTTGGTGACTTGATGGAATATACAGGGGATAGTCGTACATTTTTTACTACAGCTTCCCTCGATGCATCCCTTACTAAGGATCTCGGATTAAATCTCTCCTTTTACATATTCAAACAGAAGCCTGTTTTTAATGTTGACATTTCAAACTATATTTACGACGAGGAAACAACAGGAGGAAGCAGCAAGCTTGTTTGGACACAGGGTATGCACACTGCAGTACTTGGAATTGACTTTGATTACGGGAAGCTTGATCAAACAGAACCTGCTCTGCCAACAACATCCAGTCATATTGACAAGTGGGCAATCTATGTCAATGACACAATCACCATCGACGGATGGTCAATTACCCCCGGTATCAGGTATGACTACAACAGCATTACAGGCTCATTTATAAGTCCGAGCCTCGGTCTCACCTACGAACTTGGTGAAGATTCGATTTTAAGGGCCTCTGTGGCCAGGGGATTTACCTTACCTCCTTTATCATGGACTTCAGGAGGAGGATTGTTTCTTAACCCAAACCCATCTCTTGAGCCTGAAAAGGTCTGGTCATACCAGGCAGGAGTGGAATCAGCTATTGCAAAATATCTCTGGATAAAGGCCACTTTTTTTCGCCACGATCTGGAAAATGCCGTAGAGCCTTCTGAGCTATTTCCTATGTTTATCAATGAAGGAAAGATCAGGCGGCAAGGTATTGAGTTCGAAGCCGAAACCATGCCTATTCACAACCTTTCTCTTTTGGGAGGATTTTCCTATGTCCGTAAAAAGCCTTCCAGCGAATCAAAGCCTGCTGCTGAATCTCACTCTTACAATATCGGTGTCAAATATGACGATAAAGAGTCCTTCGAAGCCCGTCTTTCCGGCCACTATATGTGGTGGGGCCTTGATTCCTTTTTTGAAGCGAATGACAATGATTTCATCTGGGACCTTAATATTAATAAGAAAATTTACTCAAGAGAAAAGACCGCTACGGAAATCTTTCTTACAGTTCACAACATCTTTAATGGTGTTCAGTATGACCTTCGCGACGACAGATGCCCCGAAAGATGGGTAGAGGCCGGCATCAGAGTTAAATTTTAAGGCAAGCATGGCGCTTCATGATCTGACCCCCCTATTTATACAGAAAATTTGCTTTGAAGGTAAACACAACAGATAAATGGTGCTGTTAATTTATACAGAATAAGTTGTTTAATTTTTATAGAAACTCGTAAATTATGGCTCAGAACATGCTTATATTCAAGAGTAGAATCGCAACACAAACTAATGCGTGTTACTATCTGGGTGGGTGATGCTTTCTTGTGGTATAGCGTGTTAAAAAATATTAGCTCACCCTCGGCAGGTACATTATTTAATCTTTTTAATAAAAAAGGAGGAAACCATGAAAGAAGAAAAAAGTGAAGAAAGAAAAGAGATTTTAGTGCTTGATGCAGGTATTGATATGGATGATACAGTAGAGCCCTATATGGCTTGTTGCGGTGCTGCATTCATGCCGATAAGATTTAGGTAAAGAAAAAGGGGAGCTTTGTTGTTCCCCTTTTTCTTTACCACTGACTATTTTTGATTAGATAACGGGGACGAAATAACTATTCGGCCGCATATTGACACAAATGGGCTTGAATAAGAAAAAATTGATTTGCGATTTTAGACCTTCAATTCAAGGAAAAATACTTTTCATTACAAATTTGTAATTACAAATTTGTAATGAAAGATCGAAAGTCACAGAATTATTTGAGTGTAACCAAAATAGAACATTGATAATTGAAAAAACAAAACGTAACAATTTGACGCTATCGTCATTCCGGCTTCAGGCAATAAAATTTGAAAATGGCTGAAACTCACGCCAAAGTGACTCTAAAGAAAAAACAGAGCCGAAGTTTAAAATAGTAATGAATCAAATATGTTATGCTTATCATTAAATAAAGTGACGGGTGATGTGATGTTTTTTCTTAAGACTCACTAAGGGCGCTCAGACAGTCAGCCATTTTCAAATTTCATTACCTTAAAGCCTTCATTTATTAAGAAGTTGCAAATTGAATGGATAAATGTTCTATTTTGGTTACGCTCGAATTATTTTTAAGCAGAAACAATTTGAAAACTCCTAACTGCTTTAAAATATTATGAAATAGAAAATCAGCAGATACTAATTATGCAACTTTCTCATTATCTCAAAATATACCCGTACGAAGAAAAACCTGGATATCTGCTTCTTTACTCTACAAAGAAGGCGTCGATGGTCCTTCTTAAAGAAGATACATACCAGGCGATGAAAAAGGATACGCTTTCTGCTTCGGATGAGACCCTGTTATCAAAACTTGGAATGATAGTGCCTGACAGGGAAGAAGAAAAGCGGTCTGTTTTCGGCTTTTTCGATGATCTTAATGCAAAGAATACCGGGTTGAACATAACTGTTGTTCTTAATCTTGATTGCAACTTTTCCTGCATATACTGCTATGAAGGTGACATGAAGGGGAAGCTCTACATGTCGGGCAGTAATGCCGATCTCCTGATAGATTTCATTAAAGAAAAATTCACGAAAGACAAGAAATCTCTTCTTGTAGATTTTTATGGAGGAGAGCCTCTTTTGAGTGTCGGGCTTATTAAGTCTATTTCTCAGGCTTTGAAGCTTTTTACTGAAAGCATAGGGGCTTCCTACGGTTTCACTCTTATTACCAACGGTTCTCTTTTTAAAAGACAGACGGCAGAAGAACTGGTTCCACTCGGTCTTAAAAGTGTTAAGATAACTCTGGATGGTCCGGCCGAGACACACAACAGATGTCGGCCTTTTAAATCAGGCGCCGGCAGCTTTGATGCAATCATAAGGAATATTAAGGAGACTTGCGACCTTGTAAAGATCGGTATAGGTGGAAATTACGATCGCAACAACTACGAAAAATTTCCATCGCTTCTTGATTATCTGGCAAAGGAGGGGCTTACGCCTGATAAGCTTTATGTCGTGAAGTTTGATCCTGTGGTGAATCGTCCAAAAGGAGATATCTCGCCTGTTGACTATAAAGGTGGTTGTGTGTCCATAAATGAGCCATGGTTGTTGAAGGCAGAGGCTCTATTGAGGAAAGAGATATTAAAAAGTGGGTATAACACACCGAAGTTGCAGCCGATAATTTGCATGGTAGAAAACAGAGATTCTTATGTAGTGAACTTTAACGGTGTTATCTATAAGTGTCCGGCCTTTATCGGCAAGAAAGGTTTTGAGGCTGGAGATCTTCAAACAGGTGTAACGGATTATACTTTTTCTTACAAACTTAATATATGGAAAAATAATAAGTGTGCCGGATGCGAATATCTGCCGCTTTGCTATGGCGGATGCAGGTATATGACATTTGTAAGGGATGGGAATATAGATAAACCGGATTGCAAAAAAGCCTATTTCGATGCTTCACTTGAAACATTAATTAAACAGGATATAAAGTACAGACTGAAGGCAGGCAGCCATTGAGTTCATCAAGTACCAGAAATCTTTTGATATTCACTGCTGTCAGCTCTGTGTGGGCTATTGTATTCGGACTCATAGGTCCATTTTACGTTGTGCATGTGGAAAAATTGAGCGGTGGGATGGAGAAGCTCGGCATAGCCTTTAGCATCATGGTGCTTTGTCAGTCTGCTACATCGTATTTTGCAGGTCATTTCTCTGACAGACTTGGCAGAAAACCCTTTCTTTTTCTGACAGCATACACAGATGCAATTGTCCTTTTTCTTTACACCGTTGTAAACGAAGTATACCAGTTATACCTTCTCCAGGGACTGCTTGGCATAACAAATGGTGTAGCAGACACAATAAGAATGTCTATTCTTGGCGATTTGACAATAAAGGGAAAGCGAGGAAGGTCGATAGGCAAATTTACTGCGATTGTCAGTCTTTCATCAGCGGCAGGTCTTTCTTTAGGCGGTTATGTGGTCAAATTCTACGGGATTGAATCCTTATTTTATCTCGCCTCAATTATTGTGATCCTTTCAACAGTTCTTTTATTCTTTATAAAAGAAATTGATGATTGATGATTTTGCGAAAAGTTTTTCGCTTGACCGGTTGTTTTTTCTTGGCGGTGTCACGTTTCGATCACTCGACTATTTCCCTGAGATTACCTCGATTTTTCTCCTTTTCTAAACCCGAAAATCAGATAAATTAGGCTCTCTGGTATTTTGCGGGGTCGATTTTTATCAAAAGAATCAACTCGTTATCTGTATTTTTGAGTCACCCGAATTTAAAAAATTTACACAGTAAATGCCATTATTTAAGCAATGTATTGAGAGTACCCTATTTTGTAGTACAGGTTAAAACAGACTTATGCGATACATTACTCAGGGGTTTTGATGTTTTTTAAAAGGATAAAACCAACTGCTCCCAAATATTTGCTTATCGCTCTTGCCGGTTTGATGTGGAGTACAGTGGGTGTGATGCTGTGTAGCATGGCTTATTGCTGGCTTAAGGGGGGTGATTGGCTAACCGCTTTTTCATTTGGGCTATCTGGAATCATTTTGTCATTTACAGCATATCGCTTTGGATTTTCCGGAATCGCTCAAAAAAATATTGACCGTATCTGTCTGCTCCCTGAAAGAGGATGTATTTTCGCTTTTCAGGCATGGAAAAGTTATCTAATCATCGTTGTCATGATTACACTTGGAATCATTTTGCGACATTCACCTATTCATAGAAGCTACCTGGCAATTATCTATATGACTATAGGCGGAGCGCTCCTGCTGTCAAGCTTACACTATTACAAAAGGCTATGGCGGTTGCTGATTCTAAAAAAACCATGCTCGCTTTCAAAAGAAAATTAAGGGCTACCAACTTAAAGTCAATACCCGTCAATGAATCATATTCAGACCGGCAGATCAAGACGCATCCAACGGACACCGGATACCAGCCAGTTGAGAGTTTTGGGATATTGGGTAGTCCCTGCAAAACAGTGCAGGTAATAATTTCAATAGGTTATATATTATATCTTCGGCAGCACATAGCGAAAAATCAGGTGCTTACAAAGTGAAACAGGTCAGCATTCCCACAAGTGTAAAGTAAAAATGAAGGATGCCAAAAAATAGATAAAGAGATTGATATAATCAAAAATACCATATATGTAAAAAAATATTAATTATAAATTACCGAAGCTTGCCGGCACAATGTCGGCGATATTACCTGAAAGACACTACTACGAATTGATGTTCTTAAAGGAACACGTCCTGAGCGTATTAGATGTTTTCTTTATGGACGTTTAATAACGATTACCATTATGACGATGCTTTATGCCTATGCTTCCTGGTATGCCGAGATTAAGCATAAACGC
>JAUWOS010000161.1 GCA_030611985.1 Desulfobacterales bacterium
TGACAGGGGAATAATAAAATCAAAAAAACTGCCTTGCAAAGTAATTTCCATCGGAAACATTACAGTAGGTGGTACTGGTAAGACGCCGATGACTATATATGTGGCTGAACTTGTACAAAGACTTGGTTATGTGGTTGCAGTAATAAGCAGGGGATATAAAGGAGAGCTGGAAAAAACCGGAGGAATTGTAAGCAATGGTAAAACAGTATTAATGGGGCCTGAAAAGGCAGGTGATGAGCCGTTCATGTTGGCAGGCAGGTTAAAAAATATTCCTGTAATTGTGGGGAAAAACCGGTTTGAAGCCGGAATGCAGGCTGTAAAGAAATTTAATCCGGATGTTATTGTGCTGGATGATGCTTTCCAACATTTGAAGCTTAAACGTGACATTAATCTTGTGCTTTTGGATGCAAAGCGTCCTTTTGGAAATTCTCACCTTTTACCAAGGGGCATACTGCGAGAACCGCTGTCCTCTTTATCGCGCAGTGATGCATTTATACTAACAAGATCAGATTGTGCATCTGAAATTGAAGCAGAAAAATCTTTGGCCGAGCTGAAAGGATTTATGCAGGGAAAGCCGACCTTTAATACTTCACATGTTCCTTATGTTTATATAGTGGAAAATGGAAAAAAAGTTTCTTTTGAAAGTATTTCAAGAAATTCTTTTTTACACGATTTTGATTTTTTAAAAGATCGCAGGGTTTTTGCATTTTCCGGCATAGCCAGAAATGATGATTTCCGTCGAACTGTTGAAGGATTCAAGTGTATTGTTGCAGGGTTTTTAGAATTTCCTGATCATCATGGATATTCAGAGTCTGATTTTAACAAGGTTTTACGATTAGCAAAACAGGCAAACGTTGAGTTTCTTTTTACAACAGAAAAGGACCATGCCCGGATAGACGACATGATGACATGGCCTATAGACCTTGTAGTTGTCGGCATAAATATTTATTTCAAAAGTGATGAAAAGGCATTTAGCGATTTCGTAAAAAAACCTGATCATCAAGCTTAAAAGTTAAAATGCCTAAAATACCAGCTAAAAAAATCTGTTTGATTCGCTTATCAGCCCTTGGAGATACGGTACATGCGCTATCTATGGTCAACGGTCTTCGCAAGGGTTACCCTGATGCTCATTTGACCTGGATTCTTGAGAGACTTCCGTATGAAATTGTTAAGCACCAGCCGAACGTTAATAGATTCATTGTTTTTAATCGTAAAAAAGGAATCAATGCCTGGCGATCGTTATTCCGGGAGTTAAATTCTCAGCGGTTTGACATTGTTTTGATGCCCCAGGTCAGCTTAAAGGCAAGTTTGATTTCGTCCATAGTTCGAGCTAAAATAAAGATCGGATATGATATACAACGATCAAGAGAATTGCACTGGCTCTTTACAAACCGGAAACTTCCACCTCATCCGCCGCAACATGTTCAGGAGCAGTTTTTTGAATTTCTCGATTATCTCGAGATTGAAGATTACCCGATCGAATGGAATTTTGTCTTCACGGAAGAGGAGTTGAAATGGCGGAAAAACTTTTTTAAAAACTTGAGGAGGCCGGTTGTTTCTTTTGTTATTTCAACATCGAGCCCACAGAAAAACTGGTCCCCAGGAGGCTATGCTCAAGTAATAGATTACGTTAGCGGCAAGCTGAAAATGCAGCCGATGATTATTGGCGGCCCGAGTGAGCGTGAAGCGTCGATTACCAGTAAGATACTTCGGTATTGTAATTCCGAACCTGCGGTCGCTCTGGAAAAACCTATTCGGCATACATTACTGCAACTGTCCGGATCCGCCCTCGTAGTTTCTCCGGATACCGGACCGCTTCACGCAGCTGTTGCTATGAATATCCCTACGGTAGGTCTCTATGGATATTCAAACCCCAGACGTTGTGGGCCGTACTTGCGGTTTAATGATTTGCTCATAGACAAGTATGCTGATTCAGGAGAGGAAAATGCTAAGATTGACCGGAAAACCCATCCTAAACGGATGGCTCGAATTTCTCCTGATGAAGTTGTTGAGAAAATCGAATTAGGCCTGCGGAAGTATACTAGAGTTTTTGATCCAACCTGAGTGAAGCATTATTCCAAATCGTTATAGCGGACATATTCCTTTTCTTCGATGATATTTGAACCATACTTAATGTTGATTTCTCTCTTCGCAGCCGAACGTTTATCATTGTTTATATAAACGTTGCGGGCAAGTTGTATGAATTCATCATCAAATTCTTTGTTTGCCTCCTTTTTTCTGATTTTATCTTCTATCTCCCAGAGTTTCAGGTTTATTGTTTCTAATTTTGTAAATAACGCTGAATCGACTTCAATCCCGGAGTTTTCCAATGAGTTGAAAAGAAGGTCATATTCTTTACGGATATTTTTTAGTTTTTTATCGTTTTCGATTTTATTCAGTTTTATCGAAAGAATAGTAATTTTATCTACTACTTCACCGATGGAAACGTCTATCTTCAAAATTAAACTCCTTTTTGCCTTTCCCTTCTTCCTTCTTCATCTGCGGCTACGCAGGACATGCCCTTCTGCCTCTGTGCCTTTTTTTTATTATTTCAGATATTGTGGCTTTAATTTTAGTTTTGTTTAAACCTGGACTTTTCGTTCAGACATTATTTAACAGCTTTTCGAAGCTCAGTGTTTAAAATTTTCCATAGCATTTCCGGCAACCCATGTTTAACTATAGCTCTCTGCCAGCGATTAATGTATTTATTTATCAATTTATCTTTATCCATGCAAGAAAAATGGGCTTTATCAAAATCAATAAGAAATATTCGGAAATATTGATCAACCAGTACGTTACCGGGATGCAAATCGACATGGAAAATTTTATTTTGTATCAATACTGAAACATAGGCAACAATCTTTTCCATCAATGAAAATGCTTTTTTCGCATCTTTAAGACTGAGCAGGGCGAGCGTCTGATGTTGCTTGACTGCTCTTGTTACCAGCCAGGCTTTGTAAAAAGGGATGCCGCGGTATGCATAAGCGATAGGCTCGGGCACATTGATACCAAGGTGTCGAACTTTGTTTAATATTTCGTATTCGATCTGGCAACGAGTTTTTCCCCATTTGAGATATCGTTTCTTGATAAGATGTCGAACAAATCCTCCACGATGATAATATTTAACCGCCACGGATCCTATATCATCAATTTCATCAATTAAAACAGATCTCCTTCCTCCAAGAACAGAATCTGCGGTTTTTGAAGGTGTTTGAAAGAGTTTGATGAGATGCTTCAGGTGCTGATCGGAAAGATCATAAGAAAATCCAAAATTATACGAATCATATGCTTTTATTTTGTTTGCATTCATTTTTTAGAATTGTTGAGGAATTCGTGGATAAGGCGGCAGGCTATGGCGGTGCCACCCTGACGGCCTTTTAAATACCGATTGGCTTCTTCGCATACTTTATCAGATGCTTTAGGTTTTTTAAGATCTTCTGTTAGAATACTCACCACTTCTTTCCAGTCAGCGGCGATTCGTACAAATCCTTTTTCCATGATTTCAGAACCTATCCAGGCAAAGTTTTCCCATGAAGGGCCGATAACGGGGACAACTCCATAAATGATGGCTTCCAGAAAATTCTGTCCCCCGAGAGGCGCAAGGCTGCCGCCTACAAAGGCAGCTCTGGATATTTTATAGGCAAGAGAGAGTTCTCCAAATGTATCCCAGAGGATGACCGTTCCCTGTGATACAAGGTGTTTTGTTTGGGAACGTAAAATCCAGGGTATATCAAGGCGACTCAAAATATCTTTCCAGTGCTTTATTCTGTGCATATGCCTTGGAAAGAGTCCGATAACCGTTCCGGGATGCCTGCTTAAGATGTCTGCAATGATTTTTTCGATGAGGTGTTCTTCCTCATGTCTAACCGATCCGAGTACAAGGAACGGTGTTTCAAGTGGAATAATGCTTTCAAGAGGATTCTTGAAAGCAGGCGTTAATTCCATACTATCGATACGATCAAATTTGATGTTCGGCATAACATCAACTCGATCTTTACCGAACAGGGTGGCGAATCGTTCGGCGTCTTTTTTAGAGATAGCAAGGATTTTATCCGGTTTAAGTGTATTCCATAGTGAAGGCCAGAAGAGATATCTTGACAGGCTTTTGGATGTTATCCTACCGTTTATGATGAGGATTTTACAACCATATTTTTTTAGGGAAGACAAGTGAGCCGGCCAGATCTCAGATTCCAGGAGAACCATAATTTTAGGGCTGATATTCCTGACGGCTTGCGCCATAATAGCGGGTTTGTCAAATGGGAAATATGCCGCAAAAACAGTTAAGTTATTATTATTTGGTGTAATTTCACTTATGGCTCGCTTAAGGATTTCTATTCCCTGGCTGGTATTGGAAGTTACCAGAACCCGCACTGGTTTATCAGTCTTAATATTGTGAAGAAGTTCTTCGGCCAGAAAAGCTTCTCCAACGGATGCGGCTTGAATCCACAGATCCGCTTCAGGCAGCCTTTCACGAAGTGTCCGTTGCCCAAAGCCTTCAGCAAGGCGCTTGTTTAGGCGAAGTGCCGGAATAGCCACAACCCATCCAATATTATAGAGACAAAAGGCGGTTTTTATCAATAGAGTGCTCATTATAAACATGAGATACTAATGGAAAGACGAAGGAGTGTCAATTTTAATCCTACTCTCAAACGTTATACGTTGACAGCTTCTTTTCTGTTTGTTACTCGTTAGCCTCATTTACATTCAACAGACCAATTTCGTTTAACAAAATAAGAATATTACTGTATATGAAAAGAGAAGAAAAACTTCCACATAAATCCAGAAAATCATATAACATTCGCAGTGCATTAATAACTTTCATTGCAGGTCTGCCCTATAAGTACATTGAAAGCATGGGTAGGGCAATTGGGATGCTTATGTATTTTGTGGATGTACCTCACCGGCGTATAGTAAGACGCAACTTGCAGTTTATCTATCCTGAATGGACATTAGATCATATCAAAGAAACTTCGGCACACATTTTTCAAAATATCGGGATTACCATTGCGGAAATTTGCCAAATAACCTGCCTTTCTCAAGGTGATATATTACAAAAACTTAAAGTAAAAGGGGAAGAGCATTTACTTAATGCAATTAAAAGAAATAAAGGAGTAATATTGATCTCAGCTCATATCGGAAACTGGGAAATGATTGCTCCATTTCTGTCTGCCCATTTTGGTTCGCAAGGATGTATGGTAGGGCGGCAGCTTCGAGTTAGAATAGTTCATCGTTTGATTCTCAGGCTAAGGACCCGCTTTGGGGCTACTGTTATAGATAAAGAAGATGCAATGCCCAAAATGATGCAGGCTATGCGGCAAGGCAAAATACTTGGAATAATGCTTGATCAGAGCACAAAAAGTAAAATGGGCTGTAAGTCGAATTTTTTTAACAGAGCTGCAATAGCAACACCTGCTGTCGCGCTTCTGGCAATACGATGCAATAGCCCGGTTATACCCATTTTTTGTATAAGGGAAGCTTACGGCAGGCTCACAAT
>JAUWOS010000091.1 GCA_030611985.1 Desulfobacterales bacterium
TTATGGAATATTCTACAATATATCAAATGGTTGTGATTTTTTGTCTGTTGTTGACAACTTTGTTTTTCGTCGAATTTAGTAGAAATTCTCATTTTTTTGAGATAGCTTGAAGTGTATCATAAAAATATCAAATTAATAACTCTTTGTATTTATTAAATATTATTGGCAAATTCCATAATGAGAATTGCTGATTGGACCAGGTTCGAAACAGAATTCGTTGCAAACACTATAGTATTCGAACAGATGTTGTGCGACAATTAATACGTGGGTGACTATTGCACAGTCAAATCTAAAAATTATAGTTGTGTTCAACGAACAATCCCGCGTGTTTTCTTTTCAGCAGAGTTGTATTACGCAGCGCAGTTCTGCCAAGTGTTACTGCTCTGTTTGAAATAACCTCTTTAGTATATTTCGTGTCGGTGTGTGTCAATGCGACAAACAACGGTTTTAAATAATAACGATAGCGCATAATTATAACAAGGCTACTTCCCAACATGTTACATAATTTTCATAATACCATGATAAACAGAACCCTCCCTGCCATCAATACTTATGTGATCCCCGGATTTTAAAAGCACCCGGTTAAAAAGGCAGGTCTTTTCCTTTTCATTGCAGGTAAAATTCCCGCATCCGACAACACATGTTTTTTCAAGCCTGTGAGCCACAACGGCTGCATGAGAAGTTAGCCCTCCACGCGCTGTAAGAAGACCGGCGGATGCATAAATTTCCAGAATATCATCGGGAACCGTATCGCCCCTGACAAGTAAAAGAGAGATACCGGGCTCCAACTTTCTCCATTTGTCTATCTCATTCAGACTGAAAACCACTCTTCCACTCATTGCCCCGCCGCTTACTCCGATGCCATGTCCTAAATATTTTTCATAACTTATTGCCTCAAGATCAAAAACCGGAACTCTTTTTCTTTCTCTCATGGACATATCTCTGGTCTGAAGCAAATATAGATCTTTCATCGAAGGGGTCTCAAAAGTAAACTCAATCTCCTGTGGAGACCATCCTTTTTTATAAATCAGCTTGTTTACCCAGCTTTTCAAGGCAGTGTAAATCTCGGGAAAATGTGTTTCGAGAGTTATATCTGTCTCCCTCATTTCAATATTCTGCTGAAATATTGAAATGGGAAGAGTGCTGACCAGCCCCGAAACCACATCTTCACCCTGATTTCCAAGTGTGAAATCGCCCCACAATCTTAAGCTATCACCTGACCATCTTGGATCATGGGTAAAAAATACTCCGGAACCGGATGACTGCGAAACATTTCCAAAAACCATTTCCTGAACAGTAACTGCCGTACCCCAGTCATCCGATATCCCCATAATTTTGCGGTAAGCCTTTGCTTTTGATGATTCCCATGAAGCAAGTACCATTTTTATTGCCATGTAAATCTGCTCAAAGGGGTTATTGGAAATATTGATTCCGGCATCTTTTATCATCTCCATATAAGCCAGCGCCACCATTTTCATATGCTTTCCGCTAAACTTTTTTTTATATGGGATGCCTAATTTTTGCTTGAATTTACTTATAATTAAATCAAAATCATCCCGTTTCAAGCCGGATGACATGCCGTAAGACTGTAAAAATCGGCGGTAATTATCCCAGGCAAACCACGCATTGCCTGTTCCGGCTGCAATGCCGGCAACTATCTCCTCGCTGATTCCAACATTAAGTATAGTATTCATCATTCCGGGTTGCGAAATAGCAGACCCGCTTCTTACGGAAAATAGCAGAGGATTTGCCGGATCTCCAAAGACTTTACCTGTAAGTTTTTCAAGCATGGATATATAATGAGCAATTTGTTCTTTGAGATTATGTTCAGCGGGCGGATAACTGTCAATCATCTTTCTGCAGCGAAATACTTCGGTTGTAATGATAAAACCGGGAGGTACAGGCAAATCGTAATTTTTCAGCTTAAGCATATTAAGCCCTTTATCGCCAAGCTGAATCAGACCAAAAACCTTGTCGTCTTTCCGGTCCACGGATGTCATGGTTCTCTGATGATCATAGTTAAGGAGGAGGTGGAGCTTATATTTCGGCAGTTTGTTTGACTGGTTAAAAAGGGTGTTGAGTATCCGGCTTAAAAAGATATCTATCTGCTGAAGTCCCAGTGAAAGAGTTATCCTGTCACGAAAAAAGATTTCTGATACTCTATGCTCCAGCTTTTCAAGCTTGATTGTGCCTTCTCTGGAAAAGTATTTTGTCAAAATCCTGTCAACAGGCATTTGAGCCAGAATTCCGGTCAGATTCTGTTTGTGAATATTGTTAAAATAATCATTGATTATATTTTTTACAGCCTTTGCAAATCCTTTAAAAATATCAAGGTATTGAGTAAAGGTAAATCCTCTTATCTCAAGCAAATTGGATAACAGGTCGAGTTGGCGTCCCATTTCAACCGATGAAATTCCATCCAGTTTTAATGCTCTGTCAAACAATATTAACAAATCGTAAAACTGATAAAAAGAGGCTCTTGTTATAATGCCGAAATCAATGGTTCCGACAAGTTCTTCAAAAAGAACATTGACCAGTGATTCTATCCGAAAAGTAAGTCCAAGCGCATCAAATTTCATTTCGTGGTAACTTCCATATACGGAAGGAATATCCACGGCAAAATGTCTTTTTTTATAAATATCTTCTCTGGCATCATACGATTCGGAAGAAAGTATTATGGTTTTTAACAGCTCAAGATAATCCAGGCAGCAAAAAAGCTTTTTCTTTAAATCAGGCTCTGCCAGGACCTGTTTCAGCCTGTCTATCTTCGGAAAACCTTCTGTTTTGAGCTGCGCAAGATAGCTGTCTATTTCAATGCCTGATCTCAAACCAAAAGCAAGGTTGTATTTCTGGTGCAAAAGTTTACAAAAACATACGGCCAGCTTCAGTCTTTCCAGATCACTTTCAGAAACACCTGAAATATCTGAATAGAGGACCTCTAACTTCTTTTCTTTAATAGCAATAAAATCGCCGGGCAAGGATAGCCCCTTTTCTTTAAGCTGTGCCATTGCCTTATGAAGACCGTCTATGTATGGTCCACCGGTGTCAATTTGATCATAGATATCAGGCGGAACAAAAGGCTGAAGAATAGTCTTATCTCTGGTTTTCCAAAAATTAAAAACCGCTTCCATGAAACCGATTATCAGATTGCTGCTTTCAACGTGGCTCTGTTTTCGCAAAAAATGGACTAATACATCTTTTCTGTTTGATATATCATCAAGCCTTGTTGATATATCCCTTAGTTTCCCTTCTGCCCCTATCTCATTAAAATATACCGGAAATAATCTTGAGAGCTGTTTTACGAGATTATATACAGGCATTATATCGCAGTTTAAGAATCTGGTGATATCACGAGGAAAGAAATCGGTATCCTTAATAAAAATGCCGCACAAAGAAAGATGGATTGTCAGGTATGAAAGAAGCCTGGTTGACCATTTTGGATTTTGTTCAATAAGCTCAAGCCATGTTCTTATATTCTGAATATGAGTTCTGTTTACTTTTGTTTGCCAGTCGCTTCCAACACCTTCTATCATTGGTGATTGAAAGCCCAGATTTATTACAAAATCGATAAAAAAATTGACAAGATCAATTTCATCTGTTTTGTATACGCCTTTTCCCATATTAAGCACACAGTCCAAAGCTGTAGCGGGAAATTTACCAGTCTGCGCTTTTAAAATGGAAAATGTTTTCCGAATCAACTCCCTGATATTCTGAGTACTATCATGACCTATAAGCCAGGAAAGAGTTCTGTTGATATCTCTTAAGGATTCCCTGTGTATCATCAATAGCCCTGAAGTCTTCATAATATGGAAAAGAAATAAAATCTTCCATTGATTGCCTTGAGCATTTTCAGAGCCTGCTTCCAGAAGTCTTTGGGGAATTTCATGATATATTTTTACAATCTGTTTGTGTCCAGGCAGTTCTATAAGTTTTTTTAAAACTTCTTCAGAACCGATGTTTTTCTCCCAGGCAATATTTTCCAGCAAGCAACTGAATTTCTTAATCTGTTTATGTGATATGTCTTTGAAAATCTCGCTCAATCTTTTCTTGTTGCCGATTTCTCCGGCTTCTTTTTCAAACCAGGCTCGAGGGTCTTCTTCACTCAACCAGTAAGAATACGTATGACTGAAATATTTTAACAAGAGCAAGTTAATAGCTTTAAAATCAACATCAAACCCGGATAAGCAGTTCAAAAGCGCCTGAGCCGGTCTTTCTATCTGATAGAAACTTTTAACGAACAAAAAGAAATTTTCTTTTTCGTAACTTGCGATATGATTAAAAGAATCATTGAGTACCGGCACAAATCTTTCGATATCAGGACCTGAATCCTTTATGATTTTTTGCAGAAAAAGAAGAAGGTTGTCCGCTGCATCGGCTTTGACCGCAATTGGACATTCCGATTCAATAGCGCCCGTAAAGATGTTTATAAAAATACCGGCCGCTTCAGGTCCTTTTGGATGGTTTTTGAGAAGATAAAAATAATCCAGAGAATAACGTCTTGCTTCCTGTATAATAAACTGCCGGTTTTTATACGGATGCGAAAGTTCTTTCAGGAATATATTCAATCCTTCCATAAGCCCGTAATATCCGGACATAATCTCTTGCAGAATTGAATATCCGGCATCTATGGCAACATCAACGTGATAGCCTGCCAAATTTACCTCAAGAGCCTTTGACTTCATTTTCGGATACTCCTCCTTTTTGGATATTATCAATTAAAAGTTTCCCAAATGACTTAACATTTTGTAATTATTTGAATTAATCACAGAAGGAGTATTGTGTATAAGTTTTAAGATTTAAGATTTAAGATTTAAGTTCAGGGAATGCTACCATTTTTATATATTTATGACTCCTTAAAACATTAATATATAAGAGAATAATCTTGAAAAAACTTTGGTTTATCAATTAGCACGCCGAAGGCGTACCGCCAATCTTAAATCTTAAATCTTCTTACGCGCCTTGAGGCGGGTTTTGAGTTTCGGAAACTGACTCATATCCGTGTGCGGCAAAAATAGAGCGGCCATATAACTGTCCATATAAGACGGGGTTTCAGATAGTTCAAAGTTGGTTGTTTTCTCAATTACTTTTACCACATCTTTTCTGATACGATTCGTTAATAAGCCTATTTTTGCGCCACGCAGTGATCCATTACCGATAAAAATAATTTTATCAGGATCTGTCTCGGGCAGCAAACCTATTGTCATTGCCTTTTCAAGATCTATATAACTACCAAACCCGCCTGCAATAAAAATACGATCAATGTCATGAATATCAAGCCCAACCTCTTTGAGAAGGGTTATATAGCCACTGTATATGGCTCCCTTTGCGCGTATAAGATTATCAATATCCGATTCCGTCAGAACAATATCTCTGCCTGATCCGGCTACACTTGCCCATGCGAGTACATATTCACATATACCATCAACTTCACGTATGCGGTTTGTTTCAAGGCTCCGGTTAAATTTTCCAATATTATCTATGATGCCCATTTCAAACATTGCAGCCACAATGATAATCAGTCCTGAGCCGCATATACCCTTTGGTCTCACATTTCCAATTGTTATATTCATTGGATTCAGTGTAACCGGATCAATAGAAAAATCCTCAATCGCTCCTTTTGTGGCGCGCATTCCAAACTTTATGCCGCCCCCTTCAAATGCAGGTCCAGCAGAGCAGGCAGCGCATGCAAGCCAGTCTTTGTTTCCGATTGCAATCTCGGCATTAGTGCCGATATCAATATAAAGACTGAGTTTTTCACTACGATACATCCCCGATGCTATGACTCCGGCCACAATATCACCACCAACATAACTTGAAATATTCGGATATATGAGCGCCGAAACATGGTCGCCCAGGGCAATATTAAAGTCTGCTGCCTTTATCGGCGGATAAAGCATTGAAGTCGGCACATATGGCGAAAGCCTTATATGCCTGGGATTGATCTTCAGCAAGAGCTGGGTCATCGTCGTATTTCCGGCCAGAGTAATAACGGAAATCTCGTCAGGATCAATTCCGGCATCTTTTATAATTCTGTTTATTACTTCATTGATACTTTTGATGACTACTTCATGAAGCCTTTCCAGCCCCCCTGATTTTTCCGCATATACAATTCTGGTAATTATATCTTCTCCGTAACTTATCTGCTCGTTAAAACCGGCATACCCAGATAGAACTCTACCGGTTTTAAGATCAACTATCTGGCCATAGATTGTGGTTGTGCCGATATCCATAGCAATAGCATAGTTCAGATCAGTAGTATCACCCGGCTGGATATTGACTATACGAATCATGCCTTTTGTGCGAACAGGAAGCATAAGCGTTACGGTAACTTTGAAATCATCTTTTCTCATCACATCGGGAATCTTGCGAATAACTGAAATATCAGCCTCAAGATGATGTTTATCGTGGTGCAACTGCAGATATTTGACAATCCTGGTTAGATCAGGCATGTTATCTTGAGTATTGGGCCTGGGAAGTTTAAGATATATTTTTTCAACAGGGCATGCAAAAATGCCATTTTTCTTTAATTTTGCAAGATCTATTTTTCTAATACCGACAGCCCGTCTTGGCGTACTCTGCATGTTAAGCGCGCTTGCATCAATAGTCGACTTTGTGGGAATACGAACAACGATATCGCTCTTAACACGAGTCAGACATGCCTGGCGATAACCCTTTTCCAGATCCTCTTCGCTCAGATTCTCTGTAATTCCTCCTTCAACAATTCCCTCTTCAATAATAACACGGCACTTTCCGCATATTCCTTCTCCACCGCATGAAGCATTAATGTGAACCCCTGCTTCCATAGCAGCCCGGATGAGATTTTCTCCATCCATGACAACTATTTCCTTATTATGAGGAAGGAATAAAACTTTATATTTGCTCATATTTAATCCACGTTCCTTACGTGTTGGGAGGTAGTCTTATTATACTACTGGTTCTTCCGTGAACGGTTACATTACTTTAATTCATCAAATTTGCAGCTCAACGTAAAAACATCGCCATCGAACAGAGTTTTGCATTTATAGGGCAAACTTTTAAACAGCTTTATCATAGCCTGATTTTGCGGTGAAATATATGCAATCAGCCCGAAAATTCCGTTTTCCTGTGCTGCTTCAGAAAGTTTATTAAGCAATATCCTGCCGAGTTTCTTGCCTTGAAACTCTTTGTTGACAGAAAAGGCAACTTCCGCCATATTTTTTGCCTGATCAAGCAGATATTCCCCAACTGCAACTATGTTTTCAAAACCGACTTCCCCTGTAACAGCCACAATAGTCAAATCCTTGATATAGTCTGTCTGCGAAATGTTTTCTACTTCATCATGCACAAAGCTGGTCTTCTTGTGAAAAAATCTTGAAACAATATCGTGCTTATTCAGATTGTAAAAATGCTCCTGTACTCTTCTCTCGTCAACAGGTTTTGCGGGTCTGATAGTTATCAATTCATTGTCAATTTCCCTTGTTTCTTCCAGCTTTAACGGATATATGCCGCGTATGGAATCCTTCAGACTACGCTCTGAGCCAAGTAAGCCCATTTTTTGAGCGTTAAAAAAAAGTTCATTACGAAAATCAGGATGAGCAATACTTATCATAGCCACAGCTCTCTCCTGAAAACTTTTTCCAAAAAGATTTACAGCGCCATATTTAGTTACTACGTATTGAACGTCGCTCCTTGGAATTACTACGGCCATATCGTTTAGCATTGGAACAATGCGACTTTTTTTGCCATGCATAAATGTTGAGGGAAGCATAAGAATCGATTTGCCTCCTTTGGACTGAGAAGCTCCTCTCACAAAATCCAGCATGCCTGTCACACCGGAAAAATGGTTGTGAGAAAGAGCATCGACAGCAACCTGACCGGTGAGATCTATACACATCGCGACATTTAAGGACACCATTTTGTTGTGACGGCAAATAATAGCGGGATCATTTACATAATTTGAAGGATGAAACTCAATAGCAGGATTATCATCCATAAATTCGAAAAGATGACTTGTACCGATTGCACTGCTTGCCACCAGTTTTCCGTCGTTGTACCCCTTGTTCCGGTTTGTAATAACACCTTTTGAAACAAGATCCATTATCGCATTGGTAAGGTACTGCGAATGAACGCCAAGATCATTTTTGCCTGAAAGCTCTAAAAGAGTTGCATGTGCAATTGCGCCAGGATTGGCATGAATAGTTGAGCCGTCGTCTATAAGTCTCGCAACAACTTTGGCGATAAGATTGGCAGTTTCTGTTTCCCTGGGTTTGTCGATAGTAAGAAGCTCTTCATCATGTTCAACAACTACATCCACGTCGTTTACATGTATAAAACTTCGGCCAAGCATCCTGGGCATCCGGGAGTTTACCTGGACAATTACAAGATCGGCAGACATGGCAGCCGCCAGAGTTATATCTACAGAAACACCCAGACTCATCCATCCGAAATCATCCGGCGGGGAAACCTGAATGAGAGCTGCATGTATGGGAAGACGTCTGGTCTTAAACAGGCGGGGCACTGCGGAAAGGTTTATCGGGGTGAGAAAGCGCATATTTTCTGCAAGACTCTTGATCTTAGCTGATCCCGAATAAAAAGACCTGATATTAAGGCTCTGACTCTTTGTTTTATTTGCAATCAATGCTAAGGGACTGTTTTCCAGAGTCATCAGACAAACGATCTCAATATCCGTATACTTTGTTGACGCTTCAGAAAGTTCTCTGACCAGATATTGCGGTTCTCCGCAAGAAGATCCTATAAAAACCCTTTGACCCGGCTTAATTAAACTTATTGCCTCTTGTGCAGTCCTTTTAATGTCAACATATTTATCCGCCCAATAAATTGCTTTAGTCATAATTAATCCTGTAAAATTTAGGAGAATTTAAAGAAAAACTCATATCCAAAACAAGCCCTATTGTTATCTTATCCCGTCATGATTATCAAGAAGAAGATGAACAAAAGCCTCCTCTACCCGAACTTTTTGAAAAGTTATTTGTAAGCTTTTACAGGCACTGCATATGCACGTTTTCAGGGTAACCAACATAGCAACACTATAGTTGATTACCCTGAAAACGCACATCTACAGCACCTGTAAAAGCTTACATGTTGGGGCTACCAACGTAAGACGGGACAGCTACTTTGGTGGATTCGTCGCTTACGCTCCTTAATCCACCCTACGATTCAGGCTGCCAACGTAAATTTGTAGGGTGGATTAAGCGAAGCGAATCCACCGAAAACTGCAAATTCAATCAGGAAAGTGTCCCGCTTTAAGTTGGTAGCCCATGTTGGGAAGTAGCCTTGTTGTGCTACCGATTCTCCCGTGAACGGTTATAAGTTATTTTATCTATCTGACATAAATTTGACTCTTTTGCCATAACATGGTAATTTTTTGGAAAAAATAAAACTGCTTAGGAGAAAATAATGAGTAAAATAAGAATGACCGGGGAAATTCGGACGGATTACGATTGTGAAGTCGCGGGTCTTCCATCGGAAAGATGGGGAGAAGCGGTCTTCAAGGTAGGAGATGAAGAGATTGTTCTGGAAGTCAGCGTAGAAGAATATGTCATAGTAGCTATAATGGCGGGAGAGAAAGCTGTGTGGAAGGGAACTCTCGAGGGCTTGAAAAAACTTCTTAAAGGAGAAATCAAGGCCAGATAGTACATTCGCAATATGAATAAAAGAAA
>JAUWOS010000105.1 GCA_030611985.1 Desulfobacterales bacterium
ATTTGATGAAGGGGTGGATGTTTCTCCGGAAATATTTATTGAAAAGATCAAAGAAAAGCAACCGAATATTTTATGTCTTTCCGCTCTTTTAACAACAACAATGCCTATGATGAAATCAACAATTGATGCAGTCAAAGAAAGCGGTCTCAGGGATAACATCAAAATAATGGTTGGCGGAGCACCAGTAACCAAAGAATATGCAAATAAGATTGGTGCCGATGGTTATGCAGATGATGCTGGTTCAGCAGTAAAAATGGCAAAAAGTTTAATTATGTAAGATGTCAAAACAGGTGTCGTTATACTAACTAGTGCCCATCTACAAACGACATCTTTTGGCCCAGAGTGGCGTTTTCGCTCTTTTGAAATCCTCGACATAGTCCGCTATGCACCACGATAGGCACTTGCTTCGAGATGCCTGCGGTTTCAAAGTTGCTCAAGCCTTGCTCTGAACCAAAATCTACCACTTGTGGATGGACACTAACTAATTAAGGAAAGGAGACTTAAGATGAAAAAAGTTTGTATTATTATTTTAGCAATTTCCGTAATATTAGTTGGATTGACAGCGGGGGTTAGTACAGTTGAAGCTAAAGATAAGGTATTTAAGTGGGATATGACATATCCTTTGTACCGGGGAACCTGGGATTGGAAGGTTCTAGAAAAATGGTGTGCTGACCTTAAAAAAGCAAGCGGGGGACGGCTTGTTATTAAACCAATGGCAGGTGGTGAAATAATGCCCACTATGGAAACATTTGACGGCGTTTCCACAGGTACGCTGAAGATCGATTTTAGTTACGGTCCATACTGGATTGGCAAGCTGCCCATGGCTATTTATGCCAGCGGACTTCCTCCATTCACTTTACCAGGCGTTGAGCATTATAAAGTCCTTTACCATGAGCTGGGACTTAAAGAAATCATTCGGAGATCTTATGCAAAGCACAACATTTTCTATGTTGGGGTCATACCCAGCAACAACGCAGTTTTGCTAGGCAAATTTCCCGTTAACAAGGTTTCTGATTTAAAGGGCAAAAAACTAAGGGCGACAGGACTATATGCAGAAGTTATGAATCAAGCAGGGGCATCAGCAGTTTACTTCCCATGGGGAGAAATTTACGGATCTCTAGAAAAGGGTGTCATAGACGGTGTTATTGCTGGGCCTTTAAGCAGTCAGGCTGATTCAGGATTTCATGAGCCAAGCAAATACCTCCTGGAAACTCCGATAACCCCGGTAGATGCATGGAGTTTGCATGTAAATATGGACGCCTGGAAAAAATTACCTGCAGATCTGCAACAACTCCTTATCCAGAGCACTTCCTATGCCTCTGATCTTTTCACCGCATCTTACTATGTACATGATGTCCAGTGGCGACAAAAACTGGCAGATAAATTTGGCTACACCTTTACAAGTTTGTCTGAAGAAGAACAACTAATAATGAGAAAACACTCATTAGCGGTTCTTGAAAAATATTCTGCAAAAGATCCTGATTTTGCCGAAGCCACAAAGATATTGAAAAAATACATGACCGATCTGGGACTCCTGAAATAGGATTGGATTAAATTCGGCTGTTGCAGAATATCAGCCCAAGGGAAGGTAAGGATATAGCATCTTTACCTTCCCTTTTCTGATTCTAAAAAAAAAGAAAAGATGGGAATAATGAAACGCTTGTTTAAAATCATTGATGGTATCAGTAAGTGGTCCGGAGTAGTTTTCGCTTACCTGTTGTGGCCCGGTGTAGCGATTTTGGTGTATGAAATAGGGGCGCGGTATATTTTTAATGCCCCTACGATATGGGTTCATGGGTCAACCCAACGCATCTTTGCTGTCTACTACTTTATTTGCGGCGCATATGTCAGTCTTAATCGAGACCATATAACTATGGATTTAATTTACAATCGGTTTCCTTTAAGAATAAAGGCAATTCTAGATATTATCAGTTTCTTGTTTTTCTTTATTTTTTGTGGTGCCCTATTATGGTACGGCTCTCAATATGCTTGGTCGTCCCTGATAAGACTGGAACCCTGTAACACCCCGTTTCGAGCACCCCTTTATCCGGTAAAACTTATGATTCCTATCGGGGCTCTCCTGATCATACTTCAGGAACTGGCAAACTTATGGCGCAGCTTTTACACAGTTATTACAGGAACAAAATATGAGTATTGAATTAGTAACTTTGATAATGTTTGGTGGCCTGATTTTATGTCTGTTACTGGGAATTCCGCTTGCCTGGAGCCTTGGTGGTGTTGCGATTATAGTTTCTTTTATAATGTGGGGACCCGGCAGTCTGATGATGGTAGTTTACAATACATTTGGCAGCATGTGGAATATCGTGCTTGTCGCCATTCCCCTGTTTATGGCCATGGGAATACTAATGGAACGTTCGGGCATAGCTGAAGCCCTTTTCGAGACAATACACCGGTGGTCAGGTTCCTTAAGAGGAGGCATAGCCATGGGGGTTGTAGTTATATGTGTACTTTTTGCTGCCATGACCGGTGTAAGCGCTGCAGCCACCCTCACAATGGGAGTTGTCGCTCTGCCTGCCATGCTTAAGCGCGGCTATGCCAAAAGTATTGCGTTGGGTTCCATTGCCGGACCCGGGACGTTGGGAATATTAATTCCTCCCAGCATTGTCAGTATTCTAATTGCGATGGTGGGCAATGTTTCCGTGGGTAAGCTGTTTATGGCCGGGATAGGACCAGGCATTCTGCTTGCCGGTCTCTTTATTGCCTATATAGGGATCAGGAGTTGGATAAACCCGGATTTGTGTCCTGCTCATCCCGAAAAATTTACCATGCAAGAGAAACTGGCCTCTCTTAAAATGGTAATTTTGCCTTTATTGATAGTCCTGTCTGTTTTGGGCTCAATTTTCTTTGGGATTGCGACACCAACTGAAGCCGGTGCCCTTGGGGTGACAGCGGTCCTTATTGCGGTTGCCATCCATAAACGGTTTGACTGGAAACTTATTAAAGTCGTCACCATTGAAACATTCAGAATTACCGGTTTGACCATGTGGATCTTCTATGGCGCCATGTTTTTCAGTGCCGTATATGCGAGGGCTGGCGGTGCGATCTTTTTGGGCGATCTGGTCATGGGAGCCGGAATGAATCGTTGGTCTGTTATTCTTTCAATGATGGGACTTTCCTTTGTATTAGGAATGTTTGTTGACCCGTTTGCCATTATTTTCATCCTGGTACCGATCTGTTTCCCCATTGTTAAAAGTTTAGGTTTTGATCCTATCTGGTTTGGAATCCTCTTTGTTATTAATATGCAGATGGGTTATGTTACGCCACCTTTTGGCTATCAGCTGTTCTATCTGAAGTCGGTTGCCCCTGAAGGTGTATCGACACTGGATATTTACAAATCTGTTTTTCCGTTCCTCGCGGTTTTGATATTTGGAATGGCTCTGCTTATGCTATTTCCTCAAATAGCCCTGTGGCTTCCTGAGATGATGATGAAATTAAAAGGATAAAGTCAAAACATGATAATTATCGGTGAACTGATTAATGCCAGCCGTAAAGTCATCAGCGCTGCCATTGAAACACACGATAAAAAAACAATTAAAAAGATTGCTGCTAATCAGGTAGAAAATCATGCAGATTACATTGACGTTAACGCAGGCGTATTTGTAGATAAAGAGCCAGAATACCTGACTTGGCTTGTAAAGACTGTTCAAACAGAAGTGGAAGCACCCTGTGCAATAGACAGTCCCAGTCCAAAGGCAATTGAAGCTGCTTTAAAAATACACAAAGGTGTTGCCATGATTAACTCCATTTCCTTGGAAAAGGAGCGATACAATAATCTTCTTCCCATCATTGCGGGTACTGATCTGAAAATAGTGGCCCTTTGCATGAGTGATGATGGAATGCCTGAAACTGTTGATGACAGGCTCAAGGTTGCAGACAAATTAATTAACGGTCTGGTTCAGAAAAATATTCCAATGAATAACATATTTGTAGATCCGTTGGTACAACCCTTATCTGTAAATAAAACGTATGGTGTTGAATTTATAAATTCGATTGAAGCAATCACCACAAAATTTAAAGGTGTTCACACGGCTTGCGGACTTTCCAATATTTCTTACGGTTTGCCCTCAAGAAAACAACTCAATCAAGCCTTTCTGATTCAGGCTATTTTAAAGGGACTTGATGGGGCTATTATCAATCCTCTGGATAAAGGTATGATTGCAAGTATAATAACTGCGGAAGCTCTTGTTGGAAAGGATGATTATTGTATGAATTATATAAAGGCTTTTCGAGCAGGAGCTTTCGATTGATCGATAAATATTTTGAAAGGCAGAGTTTTAGTTTGGAAGGCAGGGTTTGAAGTGAATGAAAAAGATTAATATTGAAGATGCTGTGGGCACTGTTCTTGCCCATGACATGACACGGATCGTAAGGGGAAAATTTAAAGGCGTCGGGTTTAAAAAAGGACATGTTGTCAGGAAAGAAGATATTCCGGAGTTGTTAAAAATCGGGAACGTTCTCTGTATGTCCTAAATCTTTCCAGGGACGAGCTCCACGAAGACGACGCTGTCCTGAGAATTGCAAGGGCAGTTACCGGGAGCAACTTGGAGTGGACCCAACCCCGTGAAGGAAAAACAAATATTATCTGCAAAGTCGATGGGTTGCTAAAGGTTGATGTCCCGAATCTGCTTAAAATAAACCGGATGGAAAGCATTGTTCTGGCTACATTGAAAAACAATTTTCCTTGCAAAAAGGGGCAAATTGTGGCTGGGACACGAATTATACCGCTGGTAATTCCTGCTAAAAATATTGAGCAGTTGGAAAAGCGTACTGATAAAACCGCACCGATTCTGCAAGTGAAACCGTTTAAAAAAATGAAAGTCGGTGCAGTCGTCACAGGCTCTGAAATTTATAACAGCTGTTCTCGGTGAAAAAATAGATGACGTGAGTCAAGGGTCTACAACAAATTTTCAATTATTTTTTCGCAAAGCATTTTTTGGATCGAGCGTAACCATTTGAAATAACTTCAAATAATAAATCTAGACATTGTCCCTTAATTATTGTATACAATTCAACAGGTTATACAATAAAAAGGGGCGGCGCTGTTGCATTCCAAAAAGCACCTCAGTTTTAATGCACTAAAAAAGGCGATCTCGTCACAATTGTGCCAGATTGAAGATTCCCGGCAAAAAGGGAAAGTCGTTTACAGTCTACATGATTGTGTCATGAGCGCTTTTGCCATGATGTATTTGCAAGACACCTCGCTTTTAGCATTCCAGCGCCGTATTCAAGACCGTATTCAACGAAATAATTTGAGTACAATCTTCGGCGTTCACGATATTCTCAAGGACAGCCAGCTTCGTAATGTTCTGGATGCTTTGCCCCTTGAAACGCTATCGCCCATCTTTACCGAGTTTCTCAGTAACCTGCAACGGGGCAAGCACTTGGCTACATACCAGTTGCTTGGCGGAAAGTACCTGATTCCCATAGATGTGTCCGAATACTTTTCTTCAGAAAAAATCCATTGTCCCCATTGTTTGTATAAAAAGCGGAAAAAAGGCAACATTCGTTATTCTCACCAAATTCTACAAGCAACCATTGTCCATCCTGATCAACGCCATGTACTACCGCTTTCACCAGAGCCGATCCAAAATAGTGACGGGACAAACAAGCAAGATTGTGAAATCAATGCCGCCAAACGTTTAATCGCAAAAATCCGTAAGACTCATCCCAAACTACCCATCATTATAGGCGGCGATGGGCTTTACTCCAAACAGCCCTTTATCGATGAACTGAAAGCGGCAAACATGTCATTCATTCTTGTGGCCAAGCCGGCGGACCATAAAATCCTTTTTGAATGGGTAGAGGATATGCTCGATCTGAATGCCGGCGAACGGATAACGATTACCGATAAAAAGGGCCGCAAGCACCAATACAGATGGGTAAACGATGTACCGCTCAATGGCTCTAAAGATGCCGAACAAGTCAACTTTTTTGACTACAAAATTGTTACCAATGGCAAGCCCACCTATCGCAACAGTTGGGTGACCGACATTACGATTGATAAAAATAATATCGTCATGCTGGTCAAAGCTGGAAGGGCACGCTGGAAGATTGAAAACGAAACCTTCAATATATTGAAAAATCAAGGCTATCACCTTGAACACAACTTTGGCCATGGTCACAAAAATCTTTCAATGATCTTTTTTATGATCAACCTGTTGGCATTTTATGTTCATCAGATTTTGGAACCAACTGCGCTGCACCATACGAATATTGATTTTTCCTCATTGGCAGAGCTTGATGCAGTTCATTTGGGATCCTGAAAAAGGTATCCCTCCTTAATGGCTCTTGAGTTCTTTATTTGCCGATCTTTTGCCTTTTTCTTTTACAGACAGTGAATTGCTGCGTCCACACTCAATTTGCCCCCCAAATTTTGATCTAATTCAGTGTCTTTTTCAGTTCAGATAACCATGCAGCGGAACCTTTTTTGTCAGTATTACTCAAAACCTGATTCTTATGCCTTATGGATCGGCCTTCAGCTCATTCAGTGAGAATGCCTGGCTCTAATATGTCCTCCTTGACTACTTTTCCCATTTCATATAACATGCGTTGTTAATTCAAAGGAATGTAATTTTCAGTTTGAAAAGCAGTCCAAATGGAGCATATTCAAATTGTACAAGGTTTGATTCGGTTAGTTGATCAACACAGGGAGATTGTGAGCATGGAAAACTTAAAACAGGAAGCTATTAACGTCATTTCAAAAATGCCTGATACGGCAGAGATTGATGACATTATGTACAGGCTCTATGTAATCGATAAAGTTCGAAAGGGCAGAGAATCTGTACAGCGGGGAGAGGTCGTATCAATGGAAGATTTAAAGAAAGAAATTGAATCATGGTAAAATGGTCTGTTCCGGCGAGAAATGATTTAAAGCAGATACATGCTTACATTGCCAAAGATTCAAAATACTACGCACGAAACGTTATCCAGGAAATTGTCGCAAAAACTGAAACATTAACAGAACTTCCAGAAATTGGCCGTATAGTCCCCGAAATTAGTGATCAAAATATTAGGGAATTGATCGTTTATTCATACCGTCTTATTTATGAAATTTCAGAAGGCGAGATCGCAATCCTTGCCATCATACATGGTAAACGAGATTTTAATTCAGCCTGGAATGCAAGAGATCACTAATCCTCAATTTTAATCCCCACAATTTTATATAAGCGTTATTTTGCAACAGGTTTATTAAGGGATTCAGTGGATATGAATCAATGCAGATTGAAATGCAGGGCGTGTAGCGGAGAACTGCACGTGGAAAAAGAGTGAAAACAGGTACTTTTTTGCTGCAGGTCATGCGGTGCTGAATATCCCCCTGAAAAGGTGCTTGACCAGATGGATGACGCCCTGGAAACGCTGCTGGCAAATATTCAATGCGACAGGATTTGACAGATGATGGTGCTAAATAGTCTGTTTCCAGTGTTCGCTCTGATTGTAATCGGCACCCTGCTTAAACATTATCATCTGACCGGGGATGTCTTTTTCAAAACGTCGGATCGACTGGTATATTACGTCTTTTTTCCTGCCATGCTCTTCTGGAAAATAGGGGGCGCTTCAACGGTTGATGTCGGTGTTGAACTGAAATATTGCCTGGCTGCAATATGCAGTGTTTTGTCTGTTTACATTTTGAGCAGTACCTACATTAAGGTATTTGATGTAGAGGACTTTAAGGCAGGTTCTTTTTCTCAGAGCTGTTACCGATTCAACACCTATATCGGAATGGCCGTTGTTTTGAATGCCCTGGGTGAAAAAGGAGTCACCCTTTTTGGGATTTTAATCGGGTTTGTTATACCGGTAATTAATATCCTGGCGGTTTCAACGCTGATCTGGTTTTCAGGAAAACGTTATAATTTCCATGCGCGTATGGTAGTTACGGCAAAAGAACTGGTTTTAAATCCTTTGATTATCGCATGCATTGCAGGGATGATCTATTCCAGGTTATCGGCCGGTTTTCCAGTTTTTATCGACAATGCTCTCAGGCTGGCCGCCATGGTCGCCCTTCCACTTGCCTTATTGTCCATAGGGGGGAGCCTGACATTTAAATCGCTCAAACACCATTTAAGCCTGTCTTTGGCAGCAGCTGTTTTTAAACTCCTGTTGTTTCCGGCCATCGGCTACTTTTTTCTTAAGATCTTTTCTGTCACCGGAATCGCTTTTCAGGTAGATATGATATTTTTTGCACTTCCCACGTCAACCGCCATCTATGTGCTGTCTTCACAGTTAAACAGTGATACAAAATATGCATCTTCAGCTATTGTCCTTTCCACGTGTTTGTCCTTTTTATCTCTTTTTGTTGTCTTGGCGTTTTTTGGTTAACCATTTAATTTCAAATAAAAAGGCGACTTGTTGTTGAATTATTGAAGACCAATGACTCCACATAAGCTTCCTGCAGAAAGAAATTGAGAATATCCAACTTCCACTATAGTTAAAAGAGTGTTTTTTAATTGATTTTTTAAGTGTAAGGGCTTCGGTTTTTTTTATTTTAAGGGGGGCAAAATGAAAAGATGATTTCACAATTATTTAAGATTTACTTGACTT
>JAUWOS010000054.1 GCA_030611985.1 Desulfobacterales bacterium
CAAGTAGGCGCACAGATTTGGGTCGAATTTGTTTGATCTCAGATCACAAAAGTTGAAGGAATAGCGAGCTATTTCAATATTTTTGGGATTTGAGATCGGACAAAGGCGGCCTGAAGCTGTGATGCATAGTTGTGGAAGTTATTTCGTTCACGTTCCTTAGGACTTGTGGAATACAATTAACTTTTGCGCAAAATTATTCAGATTTACAATTTTAAAGAACATATGCGCAAGGAACCCTTTCTTTCAAGCATGGAATTTTATTTCTGAATTCTGATAGTTCATAAAGATCAAGCTCGGCATTCAGGGCACATTCTCTATTCTTGGCCATGGCAAGAATATCTCCTGTCGGAGAAACTATCTGGGAGTGACCTCCATATTTTATATTGCCTTCTTTTCCGCACCTGTTGGCAGCTATTATAAATATCTGGTTTTCAATAGCCCTTACTCGCGTAAGAAGATCCCAGTGTATGATGCGAGAATCCGGCCACTGTGCAGACACAATCACCACGAGAGCATTTGAAAGAGTGAGCGACCTGCAAAGTTCAGGAAATCTGAGATCATAGCATATCATAAGACCCATAGTACCGATTGAGGTTTCACACACAACAGCCTTTGTGCCGGCACAAAAATACCTGTTCTCTTCTGTAAGAGAAAAGAGATGGATCTTTCTGTAAGAGCCGACAATAGATCCATTGCCGTCAACAACATACATTGTATTGAAAATATTTTCACCCGAAGACTCCGGAAGAGAGCCTGCAATAATCATATTGTACCGAGAAGCTATTTCGGAAAGTCTGTCTATGATTACAGGTGTTTTTTCAGCATAAACGGAAAGCTTTTGATTGTCAAAACCACAAGACCACATCTCAGGAAGAACCGCAATATCAACGTTCCCGGTTCCAAGAATATGCAGCCCATCAAGCGCTGATTTAATATTTGATTCCACATCTCCGAGCTTGACATCAAACTGTACTATACCGGCATTAAAAGATTTTTTGTTTTTCATTGTATCTTGATAGTCTTGAGATTTCATAATTCGTCCACGTTCCTAAGCTTTTACAGGCACTGCATATGAACGTTTCATGGATAATTTCCGTGGCAGATTGAATATATCTGCAAAAGCAATGTATCTTCTATTTCAGCTCCTGCATTTTCGATTTTTTCTGACAAGCCTTGCGTTATTTCTTCAATCATCGTATTCTTGATTTAGGGTTTGCGCAAAAATACAAGCCTTTTTTGTTTTTTCTCAAATCTAAATTATTGAATTACACCCTACCTCAACTTATTGAGAACATACAAGGTATTTTAATTGTTTCATGCTTATAATTAATAAATATTTAACCAAAGAGATTTTAAAATATTTTAGCATTATGCTGGCAATGATTGTAGGCATGTATATTGCTGTTGATTTTTTTGAAAGGATAGATAATTTTATTAAAGCAGGTGTTCCTCTTTCAAAAGCCTTTATTTTTTTTATCTTTAAGATACCTTTTATAATTGCCCAGATAATTCCTGTTTGTATACTGCTGGCTGTCATTATAGCCTTTGGTCTAATGACTAAAAATAATGAAATAATTGCTTTAAAGAGCAGTGGGGTAAGTATTTATTATCTTTTAAGGCCGGTTCTTTTAATAGGGCTTTTATTCAGTATCCTTCTTTTTTTCTTATCCGAGGCAATAGTTCCGATAACCATGGGAAATGCAAACAAGATATGGTTGGGTGATGTTAGAAAAGAATCCGCTGTTATTTCAAAAGAGAAAAATATCTGGATCAAGGGCAACCGTTTAATAACGCATATAAAATATTATAATCCTGAAGACAAAGCCGTTTTTGGAATTACCATTAATAATTTTGATAAAGATTTCAAATTGATAAGAAGGGTTGATGCAAAAAAGGGTGTTTTTGAAAAAGGAAAATGGTTTTTGCATGAAATCGTGGAGCAAAATCTTAACAAAGAAGATGGGAATTACAAAATAACATTTCATAAAAAGAGAGCTGAAGAACTTGATTTTTTACCAGAGGATTTAAAGAGAGTGATTAAAAAGTCCGAAGAAATGAGTTTCAAGGAGCTTCTTTCGTATATAAAGAAAATTGAGATAGAAGGATACAATGCTGCGATCTACAAGGTAGACCTTTATGCCAAGAGCGCTTTTCCATTTGTTTGTATCATTATGTGTATGCTGGGGACCGGGATTGCCGTTAAGGGGAAGATTTCGGCAGGCTTGGCCGTTAACATAGTGTGCGGTATTATGGCTGTATTTCTTTACTGGGTTTTTTACAGTTTTTGCATATCGCTTGGATATGGAGATATGCTTCCTCCATTTATTGCCGCATGGACTGCAAACCTTGTTTTTTTATGTTTTGGTGTAATCACCTTATTGAATAGTGACTAGCGCATTGTCATTTCTTAATTTTAGGACGAAGATGATTTTTTTGTATAATATATTGTTTTTTACAGTAATTACTCTATGCTTTCCCTTGATAATTCCTGTTGTCCTGCTATCTGACAAGCGACGCAAAACTGTTTTGCGAAGACTGGGATTTGCGCGATCAAGAGCAGATACGCTGCAAAACAAATTCCATCATTCCGGAAAAAAGCCGATATGGATACATGCGCTTTCGGTGGGAGAAGTTCTTTCTGCGGAACCACTTGTCAGAGAGCTTAAGAAACGCTTCAGATTCAGAGATATTGTTCTTTCAGTTTCCACCAAAACAGGCTTTGAAATTGCAAATAAACGGTTAAAAGAAACAGCGGATTCTATCTTTTTTTATCCATATGATCTGGCATTTTCCGTAAAACGTATCGTCGCAAGAATAGATCCTGAGCTTGTTGTTATTGTTGAGTCGGATATCTGGCCGAATTTTCTATTTGAAATGAAAAGGCGCCATATTCCTGTGATTCTTGCCAATGCAAGGCTTTCCAAAAGATCTTTTTCGGGATACAAAAGAGTTCTTTTTTTTACCGGACCATTATTTTTGTCTTTTGCAAACATTTGCACCCAGAGCGTTGAGGATGCCTGGCGCTTCAGATGTCTTGATGTCCCTTCAAACCGTATAAAGATAACAGGAAATATTAAATTTGATCAGGAGAATCGACCTCTTCCGACAGCGGAAATCGAAGGCTTGAGAATGTCGATGAATATTCAGATGCAGCAGAAGGTTTTGCTTGCCGGCAGTACACATAAAGGAGAAGAATCAATACTTCTGGATGCTTTTTTAAGGTTAAAGAGAGAATTTGGCGATCTTCTTTTTATTGTTGCGCCAAGGGACCCGGCACGTGCCAGGTCTGTATGCCGAATTTTCAAATCAAAAGGATTTTCCGCTTTTTTGATGAGAGAGCTAAGCAGAGCGAGATCGGATAAAAGATACGATGTGATTATAGTTGATGCTATCGGAATTTTAAAGAAACTTTACGCTTTGGCGGATGTTGCTTTTGTGGGCGGGAGCCTTGTCAAGCATGGAGGGCATAACCCGCTTGAACCTGCTGCTTTTTCCAGGCCGGTAATATTCGGGCACGATATGAGCGATTTTGCCGGAATATCAAAAATGCTTGTAGAGTCTGGCGGAGCTGTCCGTGTGCAGGACGCTGAAAGCATATATAGCATTGTATCGAAGTTGCTGACCGATAATCAGAAAGCCGAAGAGATGGGAAGCATGGCCATGAAAGTCTTTAACGCCAACAAAGGGGCTGTCGAAAAGACTTTGAATGCGATTGAAGATGTTATGCAATTGAAGAATGAAGAATGAAGAATGAAGATTTGGTTCCCGAACAGAAACCTTTTGTTTGTCATTTCGTACCCGTTCACGGGAGAACTGATAGCAAACAAGGCTGTTTCCTAATATGTAAGCTTTTACAGGTGCTGTAGATGTGCGTTTTCAGGGTAATCAACTATAGTGTTCTATGTTGGTTGCCCTGAAAACGTGCATATGCAGTGCCTGTGAATGCTTACCAAATGAATAATCTATGATAAACAAGATCAGAACAAAAATTGAGGCTGTTATGACGGGGAACGGAAAAGACCGATTGTTCTCTTTTGGGTCTTTTTTATTTATGATTTCCCTTGCTTATGGCGGAGCCGTAAAGTTAAGAGAGATCCTTTGTAAAAAAAGTATTTTAAGGTCGAAAAAACTTCCCTGTTTTGTAATATCTATCGGGAATTTGACGGTTGGGGGTACAGGCAAGACCCCCATGACTATCCATGTAGCAAAACTACTTAAAAGCCTTGGTTATAAAGTGGCGGTTATCAGTAGAGGATACAGGGGCAGTGCTGAAAAGACCGGAGGGGTTGTGAGTGATGGCCGAAAAATATTCATGGGGCCTGATGCAGCAGGCGATGAACCATATATGATGGCCGTAAAGCTGAAAAGCATACCTGTAATTGTCGGACAAGATAGATTTAAAGCCGGTATTGCAGCTATAAAGAAATTTAATCCCGATGTTATTTTGCTTGACGATGCTTTTCAGCATATTAAGCTTGTGAGAGATATTGACCTGGCGCTTTTAGATTATCGACATCCATTTGGTAATACATATCTTTTGCCAAGGGGTATTCTCAGAGAGCCGATTTCTGCATTGAAGCGAGCCGATGCGTTTATTTTAACAAGATCTGATGCAAGATCCGATGAAGATTTTTCGGTTTCCGGATCTTCAGAAGAAATACTTAGAGCCAGGCTAAAGCATTTTAAATGTAACGCTCCGATTTTTAAAACTTTTCATATTGCGAATATCTTTACAGTGATCAAAGAAAAAAAATCTACATCCGAATATAGTTCAGAGTTCCTGCAAGGGCGTAGAGTTTTTGCTTTTTCCGGTTTGGCCGACAATCGTGATTTTCGCCGAACAATCGCAGGTTTTAAGTGTGTGATGACAGGTTTTCTGGAGTTTCCGGATCATCATCCGTATTCCGACAAGGATTTTGAAAACATCGTGCAGTCGGCAAAAAGTGTCGGGGCGGATTGCCTCATTACCACCGAAAAGGACTACGTTCGAATAGCGCATAGAGCCACATGGCCTATTGACATTGTGGTTATTGGCCTGGAGATTTCATTTGAAAATGATGATAGCTTTAATACTTTTATTAAAACAAAACTTGAAGGAATAAAGAGGAGCAACGTCTCATCGGGAACAAAATATTGTAAGCGTTCACAGGCACTGCATATGCACGTTTTCAGGGCAACCAACATAGCACATATAAGTTGATTACCCTGAAAACGCACATCTACAGCACCTGTAAAAGCTTACATGTTGGGAAGTAGCTTTGTTGTACTACCGGTTCTCCCATGAACGGTTACAAAATATTTGACAAGATAACAGGATTTTTGCGGCTATATATCATGTTTAACTTACAAAAGATTGCTTACAGAATTATTGAGATACTTTTTAATCTCACAGGACTTGTTCCACGGGAATTGGCTTTTAGATTAGGCAATCTCATTGTGGTTACACTCAAATGAAATTTGGAAAAGGAAAAAAAGACAATTTCATTTTTTAAACTTGATTTTCAACACAAAACAAACTATTTTTAATCGTGAAATAAATAATTTAATTTTCTTTATACTTTCTCTAACAATTTCTATTCTGGCGGTTGAAGTCGTGCCACGTATATCAGACCGTGAAATCATAGAAAAACTTGCAGGGTTAGAGGCAGACCAAAAAGCTCTTCGCTCTGAAAGGAATATCTTGATATTCCTGCACTTTCGCGCCTTGCCAGTCAAGCGCCTCAACTGTCTGTGCGAACCCTAAGCGCAATCCTTTGCAGCTTCTCTCTTTTTTAGGGAAAAATTCAACTAACGGATTTGGTTACTGATGATTTTGTCATTTCATCCCTGCTTTGAAGCAGATAAAAATATAATTTGTGCAGGACGGGAGCCGGCTGTTGATGACCTTGCTGCAATAAAGGCTGCTGATGCTGTAATCCTGCCTCAGGGATGCTATAAATCACTATACGAAATGGCTCATAAAAACTGTTCTAAACTATTTCCTGATTTTGATGCAAGATTCAATTATCCAGGCAAAATCGGCCAGATTAAACTCTTTCAAGAAAAAACTGTTGCGCATCCAATATCCGAAACATACAACAACATTGGCGCTTTTTTCGATTATTATGAAGGATTACCGGAACAGGTCTCTTTCGGTTTCCCGTTTGTATTCAAGTTTGACTGGGGTGGAGAGGGATACAATGTTTATCTGATAAAATCCATTTTAGAGCTTAAAGATATTTTGCAAAAAGCTGCCATATTTGAGAGAGCAGGTCAGTTGGGATTTTTAATACAAGAATATATTCCTTCGCAAAACAAGACGTTAAGAGTTGTTGTTATAGGCCAAAAATTTATTTCCTACTGGCGTATTCAAAAAAATAGAGAATGCTTTGGTTCCAGTCTGGCAAAAGGGGCTACTTTAGATTTTGATTCTGATCCGGATTTACGCAGGAAAGCTATTTTATCAGCAAAAGATTTTTGCAAAAAGACAAAGATCAATCTGGCTGGTTTTGATTTTATTTTTTCATCAGAGGCAAAAATAAAAAAGCCGCTTTTTCTTGAGATAAACTATTATTTTGGCAGACGCGGCTTGGGTGGCTCTGAAAGATTTTACAAAATGCTTGATGCAGAGATCAAAAAATGGATAAATAACATTGGCTTATAACTTAAAACCTTTTGCATTTGATTTAGCTGAAGAGGATATAAAAAGAGAACGCCGAAAAGCAAGGGAACTCAGGAGTTCCCAGTGGTGGAAACGTCGTCTGTCAAGGGGAGTGTGTTATTACTGCAGCCGCTCCGTTCCGCCAAAAAAGCTTACCATGGACCATATCGTGCCGATATCCCGTGGAGGCAGAAGCACAAAAGGCAACCTGGTTACATGCTGCAAGGAATGCAACAACAATAAAAAACAGCTTCTTCCTATAGAATGGGAAGCCTACGCAGGAACGGAGTCATTTCGTCCACGTTCCTAATTATTTATACTCGCTTGCAATATAAGCATAAGCGCTGTGATTGTGAATTGATTCGAAATTTTCAGCGCTTACGGAAAACCACGTTACATTGTCATCTTTTTTCAATTTTTTAGCAATATCCCGCACAATATCCTCAACAAATTTTGGGTTATTAAATCCCTTTTCGGTTACATATTTTTCATCAACGCGTTTTAATACTGAATATACTTCACATGAAGCAGATCTTTCAACAAGTTCGATCATATCTTCTATCCAGATAAATTTTTTAAATCTTGTGCTGAGCTTAACTTCACCGCGTTGATTGTGAGCGCCTGCTTCGCTGATTTCCTTTGAGCATGGGCATACAGAAGAAACAGGAACGACGACTTCTGATACAATGTCTATTTTGCCATTAGGACAGCTTGATCCAATAATTTTGCATGTGTAGTCCATGAGACCGGGAGAGTTGCTGACAGGGGCTTTTTTCTCAATAAAATATGGAAAAGTAACTTCAATATGCGCAAAAGCTGCATTTAAATGCTCTTTCATCTGTTCAAGAACAACCGAAAGTTTTTTTAAAGACACTTCCATATGGAATAGATGGAGCATTTCTACAAAACGACTCATATGCGTCCCTTTGCACCTCCCGGGCAAATCCACATACATGCTTATTGAGGCTACTGTATTCTGAAAGCCGCTTTTCCGATCAAAAACTCTTATGGGATATCGAAGATTTTTTATACCTACCTTGTTTATAGGTATGCTGCGGTAATCGGGCTGCTTCTGAATGTCTTTCATGATTTCAGCAGATACTCTGTTTTAACATGGCTCATAGCTTTGAAAATATTTCCCTTGATTTTTCCGTTGCTGCTGTAAAGTTGCGTTAAAAGTTTTTTTATTTCCTGCCGCTTGGAGTTTTTTGCACTGGGGCATGTATTAACAAAATCCGGAAATTTCTTTTCTCTTGCAAAACGTCTTATGGTATCCTTATATGTAAAAGCAAGAGGTCTAATTATTGTAAACTTTCCTTGAAAAAAAAGCTGCAAGGGAACCATCGTGCTTATCTCCCCTGCATAGCACATATTTAAAAACAAAGTTTCAATAATATCATCCTTGTTGTGTCCAATTGCCAGTTTATTGCATCCAAGTTCATCTGCAATTTCAAAAAGGCGTTTTCTTCGCAATCTGGAACACAAAAAACATGGATTTTCCCGATTCTGAGAGCTGTGCGCTAAAACCCCATAATTCGTATGTTCGACCCTGAGTTTGAACCCTGTTTTGTTGCAATAGTCTTCAAGAGATTTGCTGAAGCTTTCGTTAAAACCAAGATCAATGTAAACAGCAAACAGGTCATAGTCTATTGGTATGCGGGACAGTCGCTCTTTTAAAATCCACATCAGAGTCAAGCTATCCTTTCCTCCTGAAATCCCGACTACGATACGATCCCCATCGGAGATCATATCGTATTTGTGCAAAGCTTTGCCGACCACTCTGTTTATCACTTTATATGTATAGCTATGCTTTGGCAAAGCAAATCACCTCAGGGATACAATACCGATTTTATTTTTTTCCACTTTTTTTGACAACTATTTTGCCGGCGGCAATTTCCCGCAGAGCAACGACGATATCTTCATTCTTTGGTGAATTTATCAGGTATTCAGACCCCTCACGGATTTGTCTCACACGCTTGGTAGCCATGTTGCAGAGCAAAAAACGATTTGATATTTGTTTCATACAATCTTCTATTGTAATACGTGCCACGTAAAAAACCTCCATTATGAAAAATTATAAGCGTCTAACTTCAGGCGCTTTTATTATAATATCTCCACAAGCTCATAATACCTTCCCCCCCCTGGAGCCTGTATTGTAACCTCATCTCCCTCTTTTTTTCCTATAATTGCTTTTCCAAGGGGTGATGATACGGAGATGCGACCTTTTTCTATATCTGATTCTTCCGGTCCAACAAGCTGATATTCAACATTCTCTCCGGTATCTGCATTTGCAAGCACAACTCTGCTTGCAAACACAGCCCGATCTCTGGGAATTGTATCCGGATCAATAATATCCGCACTACTCAGTTTGTAGCCTAATTCTCCTATTCGACCCTCAATAAATGCCTGTCGATCTTTGGCTGCTGCAAATTCGGAATTTTCCGAGATGTCTCCATGCGCCCTGGCCGTTTCGATATCTTTAATATTCTGTGGCCGTTCAATTTTCTTAAGATTTTCCAGTTCCTTTTTCAGGGCATCATAACCCTCTTTCGTAATAGGTATTCGCTCCATTTAAACTCCATTTGTAATAATTTTCAGCCACAAAGACACTAAGACACTAAATTTATGGAATTATGAAATTCCACTGATTTTAATCCCTAAATTCCATCCGCAGATTATTCAACATCTTTCATTTTACCAGTTTACACTTAACAAGAGGCGGAGCCTCACGTAATGCATTCCCAGGCAGAGCCTGGGAATGAAAAGTAAATCCCTAAATTCCTCTTTAAATCATTTTTACAAATATTTCTCAGCCAGAATTTCAGCTATCTGAATAGTGTTGGTTGCAGCGCCTTTCCTGATATTGTCGGCAACAACCCACATGTTGATACCATTTGGAATTGATTCATCATCTCGAATGCGACCTACCAGTGTCAGGTCCTGACCCGCAGCATCAATGGCGAGAGGATAAATGTTTTTTTCGGGATCATCAACAACTTTAATGCCTGGGGCTTTTTCAAGAAGAAGTTTTACCTCATTGGCTGAAATATGTTTTTTTGTTTCAATATTAACCGACTCTGAATGGCTAAAAAAAACAGGCACACGAACAGTTGTCGCCGTGATTCCTATGGTATCATCTTCCAAAATTTTTCTTGTTTCATCTACCATCTTTACTTCTTCTTTTGTATAACCGTTCTCAAGAAACACATCTATATGCGGAAGACAGTTAAAGGCTATTCTATGTGGATAAACATTTATATCGTAATCAAGAAAATTGATCATTGATCTGGTTTGGTCAAAAAGTTCATCAATCGCTTTTTTACCGGTTCCGGATACAGCCTGATAAGTTGAAACCACGATCCTTTTTATTCCACATTTTTTGTGGATGGGGCAAAGCGGAACAACCATCTGAATAGTCGAACAATTCGGGTTTGCAATTATTCCCTTGTTTGTATATTCTGCTACTGCATGAGGATTTACTTCCGGAACACCCAGCGGAACTTTCGGATCCATCCGCCATGCGCTTGAATTATCAATAACTACGCACCCATCTTTTGCGGCAAAAGGAGCAAAATTTTTACTTGTGCCTCCACCTGCTGAAAAAAGAGCTATGTCCATGCCCTTAAAAGAATTTTCCGTCAATTCTTCAACAGTAATCAGATCTCCTTTGAAACGAAGTTTGCGTCCTGCAGAGCGACTGGAAGCCAAAAATTTAACAGCCTTTACAGGAAGGTTGCTTTCCTCCAGACAGATTATCATCTGATTTCCCACAGCGCCTGTAGCACCCGCTATAGCAACATTAAACTTTTTTTCTGACATATTATTTTGATCCTTACCAGTACGTACAAGCTGAAAGTTGAAAGCTCAAAACTCAAAGTCAAATGACTATGAATTATAGATTTTCCGATACAAGATCTCCAACCTCTTGTGTCGTATATCCCATCTTGCCTGCTGCAACATCCTTCAAATCGTCACGCAGAACCTTTATTACAGCTTTTTCTATACACGAAGCAGCTTTCTGCTCACCAATTGTATCAAGCATAATCTGGGCAGCCATAATGGCGGCAATCGGATTTATTATCTGTTTGCCGGTATACTTGGGAGCAGATCCTCCAATAGGCTCAAACATTGAAATGCCATCCGGATTGATGTTTCCTCCGGCAGCAATCCCCATTCCTCCTTGAATCATTGCTGCCAGATCTGTTATTATATCTCCAAACATGTTGTCGGTAACAATGACATCAAACCATTCAGGGTTTTTTACCATCCACATACAGACCGCATCTACATGCGCATAATCTGTTTCTATATCAGGATACTCTTTTGCGACCTCATTAAAAGCACGTTCCCATAAATCAAACGCAAAGGTTAACACATTGGTCTTTCCGCAAAGAGTCAGCCTTTTTGCTTTATCGCGTTTTCTACAGTATTCAAATGCATATCTAATACACCTTTCTACCCCTTTACGTGTATTTATTGATTCCTGCACCGCAACTTCGTCAAGAGTCCCGCGCTTTAAGCAGCCACCCGCACCTGCATAAAGACCTTCAGTATTTTCACGTATCACAACAAAATCTATATCTTCCGGCCCCTTGTTCTTTAAGGGAGTATTTACTCCTTCGTATAACTTGACCGGTCTTAAATTTACATACTGATCAAAATAAAACCTGAGTTTCAAAAGGATTCCCTTTTCGAGAATACCCGGTTTTACATCCGGATGGCCTATGGCACCTAAATATATTGCATCCGACAGCGCAAGCGATTCAAGCGCCTTATCCGGCAGAATCTCCCCTGTTGCCTTGTAATGCTCGCCACCTAAATTGTAATGGGTAAAGTTTAAACTAAAATCGTATTTAGCCGCAGCTTTTTTAAGGACTTTTATGCCCTCTGCTACAACTTCCGGACCTGTGCCGTCACCAGGAATTACAGAAATATTATATTCTTTTGACATGATAAACACTACCTTTTTTAAGTTATTTCGTCCACGTTCCTAAGTTATAATGAATAGCACAGGTTCCTTCTATGTTTGCGATCACTATAATCTTATGGGGTCGATCTATGTTCGTTTATTTCAAAAGTCCCATCTTCTTTTTGTTTTTTGTTTTTTATAGTCCTCCGTATAGCAATAAAGGGGCCTGAACTAATGTAAACAAAACCTAAAAGAAACAAAGCGATGGATGGCTGCGCTGCAATAAAAATCAATATCAGGATGAACGTAACCAGGACATTAAAATTCATCTTTCTAAACAGTTCCGGCTTTTTGAAACTATCATATTTTATGGTGCTTACCATTAAAAAGGCAAGGATATAGAGTATTACAAGAATTACTACAGGATTTGCGTTTCCTGCTATACCAAGCTTGTGGCAGAGCAAAACGATAGTTGCACTCATACCTGCACCCGCAGGTATTGGAAGACCGACAAAACTATTGCTACTGATTGTACCTGACTGAGCGTTAAAGCGAGCCAGGCGAAGAGCGCCGCAGACCATAAACAGAAAAGCTGCGAGCCAGCCAATCCGTCCAAGTGGTTTGAGCGCCCATAAATACATCATTATCCCTGGAGCAATACCAAAGGATACAAGATCGGAAAGAGAATCGTATTCAATGCCGAATTTGCTTGTTGTATTAGTTGCTCTGGCAATTTTACCATCCAGGCCATCAAACACAGCGGCAATTATAATTGATATGGCAGCAGCAACAAATTTTCCATCTATCGAAGATACAATTGCATAAAAACCGCAGAATATATTAAGAGATGTAAATATATTCGGCAAAATGTATATTCCACGACTCAAATTATATTTTCCGAATCTTTTTTTCTTTTTCATTTTAAATATCCTAAAATAGATGTTCCTGCTTTTACTTTATTTCCAACAGTTACATTAAGTTTTGTATCAGCGGGCAGATAAACAGTGACTCGAGATCCGAAGCATATCATTCCAAAACGCTGTCCACGAGTTACTTTTTCATTTTTCTGCAGCTTGCATATAATGCGCCTCGCAATTAAACCGGCAATCTGAACCATACATATTTTTTTTCCTTCTTCTGTTTCAAGAAAAACCGCATTGTGTTCATTATGCTTTGAAGCCTTATCCAGATTGGCAGAAAAAAATTTTCCCGGATAATAACTGATTTTTTTTACTCTACCTTCGTAAGGAATGCGATTTACATGAACATTAAACACCGACATAAAGATACTTATCTCAATACATTTACCTTCAAAAAATGAGCTGTTGTCCACTGTGTTTGCTGTAATAACCCTTCCATCAGCCGGCGACACTACAGCGCCATTATGATTTGGAACAACTCTGTCCGGGTTTCTGAAGAAATAGCAGATAAAAAAGGTAACCGCAAGACCTGCCGACGCCAGGATGGTAAATCCCAAAAGTGCAAATACAATGGTCGTAAAAGCAGAAGCAAATATAAAAGGGTATCCAGCTCTTGCTACAGGAAATGCTACTTGACTCGGTAGATCCGGTCTGGAGAATTCATTCATTCAGTATGCCTTT
>JAUWOS010000123.1 GCA_030611985.1 Desulfobacterales bacterium
GGAGTACGCTCGCCTTTTGATGCTTTTTCCCACTCTTCTTTTAAAAAGTTTTTTGTAACTCTTGTATTTATGTGATCCCATGGCAAAGGTTCTGCCATATTTCTGGCACGGGTTGTATAAAAATCAACATCCGTGTCCTCATCAAAAAAAGCTTCTTTCCACAACTCATATTTAAATTTGTCGCTCCATCCATCAAACTTACAACCTTTTTTATATGCAGTTACCAGTAAACGACCAAGACGTCTGTCTCCTCGTGCAAAAATTCCTTCAATTCTGCTGACCTCGGGATTTTGCCATTTAAAATGAATTCCGGGCAGTTTCAGCTCTCTTCGCAACCAGTTTATCTTTTCTTTTGATTCAGATAGAGAAATCTGCGGCGCCCACTGAAATGGAGTGTGGGGTTTTGGAATAAACGTTGTTATGCTGACATTTATTTTTCCTTTAAGCCCTTTTTGGTTTTTAATTTTTCGAAGCTGTTTTACAAGATCCACAATAGCTTGCAAGTCTTCATCTTTCTCAAAAGGAAGACCGATCATAAAATATAGTTTTATTACCTGCCACCCTAACCCGAACACATCTCCAACAGTATCAATAATATCTTTTTCCGTAATATTTTTATTGATAATATCCCGAAGTCTCTGACTTCCAGCTTCAGGGGCTATAGTAAAACCTGTTTTTCTCACTTTTTTAACAAGGTTTATAAGTTCCGGCGTTAAGGTACCCGCTCGAAGTGAAGGAAAAGAAACAGAGATATTTTTGTCCTTATATTGAGCCATGAGATGTTCCATAAGAGGAACAATGCATCCATAATCGCCTGTACTTAATGACAACAAAGACACATCAGCATAACCGGTTGCTGCAATGGAAGCATCTGAAAGGGCGAGGAGTGTTTCTACGGACCGCTCACGTACCGGACGATATATCATCCCTGCTTGACAGAATCGACACCCTCTTGTACATCCTCTGGATACTTCGAGACGAAGACGATCATGCACCGGTTTTCCATAGGCAATTATCGGAGTATCCGGAAACGGCGCTTTGTCAAGATCTTCTACAATCGCCCTTGTAACAGATTTATAATTTGACAGTTTTGGTAACAGTTTCTGGAAACCATATTTATCAAACTCCGGTTTAAAAAAGCCTGGTATATACACGCCTTCAATATCTGACCACATTTTCAAGAGAGCTTCCTTGTCACCGTTAACGCTTTTTTTCCATCCAAGCCAGGCTTGAGACATCTCCATTACCACGTTTTCCCCATCTCCGACTACTATGGCATCAAAAAAGTCGGCAACAGGTTCAGGATTACATGTGCAAGGACCTCCTGCAATTATAAGAGGATAAGAAATATCTCTTTGCGAGGCAGAAAAAGGAATGTTTGCAAGATCAAGCATGGTAAGCACATTGGTAAAATTAAGCTCATAAAGGAGACTGAAACCGATAATATCAAATACCCCAAGTGGCTCATGAGACTCTAATGTCATAAGCGGAATATTAAACGACCTGAGATAATCCTCCATATCGACCTCTGGCGCAAAAACTCGCTCAGCAGCTATATCTTTATGGCTATTTAAGATATGATAGAGTATCTGAAGTCCGAAATGAGATGTACCTATTTCATAAAGATCCGGAAACGCAAGAGCAATGCGGAGCTTGACTTCGCTGTGGTTTTTTTTAATTGTGTTTATTTCCGAGCCTAAATACCGGCTGGGCCGCTCTATCAGCGGCAGGATGTCTTGAATGGTTTTAATGTTCATGATATAAATTCAACTTTGCTTCACAATTGGTTGAGTGGCAGGAATTTCAAGAAGTTGTAGAAACTCCGAACCTTTGTTAAAATTCATTAATATAGTGTAACAAAATCCTGTATTTGTTCACGGGTTCAACAGCTCAGGATTCAAAAGTTTAAGGATTACGTAAAAACGGTTCAAGGGTTTTTCAGCAAACACCTTCTTGTTTCTTCTATCTCTATCCTCTAAGGAAAAAATCACAAAAAACAATTAACACAAAAAAAAGGAAACGTAAAACCAATTCATGAATAAGTAATGACGAGAACTCCAAATCTGCATTTGGTTTGACAAACAAGCCTTTTTTGCCATACTTTATTTTCAAGCTTGCTATCGCACTTGCTAAATTGCTATACTGTTTTTATAAGTCCCTACGGGACAGATTTCTTAACAACCCGCACCATTAAAGTGCGCTAATTTCCTATTTGTTCATTTACTATGGAGGTGAAAAATGATGTACAATTGGATCAAAACTTGTTTTTATGCACTGTTGGTAATGAGCGTGTTAACCTTTGTTCTTCCACCTGGAAATACTGCTCTGGCTGAAGAGCCGGTAACGTATTGCCCTGATGGAATGCTCTCTTACTGGAAGCTGGATGAGACTGCCTGTGATAGATATGTTGACTCCTATGGTGGTAATGATGGTCTATGTTGCGAAAGTGATAATAATGACCTATGCGAAAAGTGTCCCGCCACTGATACTGGTATCATAGGTGGTGGACAACTGTTTGACGGCGAAAACACGGAGATTAATGTGCCGGCAGATGCTACTTTAAACTGGGGGATCAACGACAGTTTTTCCATTGAATTTTGGATGAAAAGATTACCGCCACCACCGGATGCCGACAACAACAACAACGAGGTTATTGTCGGCAGAGATGTTGATAATAATAATGTTGATAATGATAATGTTGATAAAACAAATCTGCTGCATTGGTGGGTTGGAGTTCAAAATAAATCCGGTAGCGCCTGCTTTGTATTAAAAGATTCATCAGGAGAAACTATCGGTTATCTTGAAGGGACTGCGGATTTGGCGAATGATGTATGGCATCATGTTGTGGCGGTAAGAAATGCTGATGAAGATCAAATTTTCCTTTATGTTGATGGCGAACTTGTGGCCTCGGCAGACACAATATATAATGATGGGTTTGCTTCGATGACAGCTCCATTGAACATAGGGCATTTACTTGGTGGATATCACTTTGACGGCATGATAGATGATGTGGCTCTGTACGATAAAGCACTGTCTTCAGAAGAAATCACACAACGCTACGACAATGTAATTATCGTAGAGGATTTGTATGCACATCTCCTGACCGATGACGAAAAAGTTAATAAAAAAATTAAAAAGGCTATTGAGTACATCCAGGATAACCTCACTCTTTGTAAAAATGTCAAAAAGGTCTTTGATGATTCGAAGAAAGCGGTCAAAACGCTTATGAGTGTTGATGATTCTGACATCTTGAATACTACTATCTATTTCCTTGTTAGCATTAACGAACGCTTGGCCCAAACGGCGATTGATCAGGCTATCGCGATATTAGCTATCGACTGTGACGAAAATGACAAGGCATTGAAGGAAATCGCCGATGCAGAGCGCGAGATGGACAAGGCTGAAGATGACTATGATACAGGCAAGTACGACAAAGCCATTGCCCATTACAAGAAGGCGTGGACGAAAGTAAAAGAATACATAGAAACCAGCGAAGAAGATGTTCTGAGGATTATGCCGCTCGGCAATTCAATTACCTTAGGTTATGGCAGCAGTAGTGATTTTGAAACTGACCCTGATCTTTCATTTGGCTCTGGCTATCGGAGCAAGCTGGAAACTGGTTTGTTGTCGAAGGGCTACGCATTTGATTTCGTCGGCAGCCTTAATCATGGTCCATCCGGTTATGATAATGACCATGAGGGACATGGGGGCTGGGAAGCTGATGAGATTGCCTTTTATATTTATCAATGGCTGAAAGATAATCCGGCAGAAGTTGTGCTGCTTCATATTGGAACTAATGATATAGGAGGGCAAGATGTTGCAGGTATTGCCGAAGAAATCAATCTGATTCTCGACAGGATTGATCGGTATGAAAAGAGTACTGATACAGATATCGTTGTCATCCTGGCCCGCATCATCAATCGGGTGGATTCAGATGACAATACCACAGCTCTCAATATTGCCATTCAGGATTTAGCAGACGCTCGCAATGACGATAACGATAATAATATTGTTGTTGTCGATATGGAGAACGCCCTTGCATACCCTGCTGATATGTCTGATAGTGTACACCCCAACGATGACGGCTACGCTAATATGGCTGACGTATGGTTAGACGCTATACTTGATTTACAATTGCCTTAAATATAAATAATGCCTGAATGAAAAGTCATGATCAGGCAAAATCGAATATCCACCGCTTGCCATGCAAAGACGCAAAGAAAGTTGATTCTGACCGAAAATTGCCGGAAGAACTTTTGCGTCTTTGCGTGAGATTGTTCTTTTTTTAAAAAAGCGTAAACTGCTTTTTGGCCTATATGAAAGATGCTGATGTCATGGGTTTCTTTTTTGATTCAATCGTGTTATAAAGCGCTTTGACGCATGATCTTTCATGGAATAGGACACAATGGAGTAAAAGTAATGAAAGAAATAGTGATTTTTCTGATAGTTGTAGGAATATGGTTTCTTTTACAGACTTATATTTTGCCAAAATTAGGAATTTCCACCTGAATGAAAAATTCTTGTCAGGTGACAAGCAGCAAGGATAAAGATCCTGAATCGAAAAAAGAAAAAAAGAAGATAAACTTAAACTGATTTGAGCGAATCATAAGAAATATTGGGATATTCCAAACTTTCGCAACACAGCCGGGAATGCGATCCTATTCAGATGCCAAATGTTTCTGAAGAGCCAGTATCATTCTGATCTCACCATATGAATAATCATCTCCCAGAGCAGTTTTTACTTCACTGAGGGAATTGTTGTGATCTACGGCAAGTTCTTTTTCAATGGTCTGTTGTTTTTCAGGTGAAAGCAGCTTGTCGATATCTAATTTGCCTTTCTCCACAAAAAAACTCAGATGTCCTTCAACGGTAGATTGTACCAGGCCTCTTTCTTGTGCAATCCGGACAATAGTTAATCCTTTATTGAACATATCGAAACTTGTCTGTTTCGTGTCGGAATGCTGAGCCTCTTTTTTTGCCGCTGTACTTTCTTTTGGAAGTTGTTTAAGTTCCGGCAATACGACTTCGTTTATCCCGTGTTTTTTGCGATAGGCCAAAACCAGTTTCACAAGTTCTTCGCCATATTTCTCAATGGTTTTCTCGCCGACCCCACTTATTTTTTTCAGATCAGCAATATTATCAGGCAGGCATACCACAATCTGGATCAATATCCGTTGATGTAAAATCTGAAAATGGGCGACCTCTTCTTCTTTGGCCTTGCGGGAACGCCAATCCTTCAGGGTTTGGAACAGCTCCGGATGGGCAACGTCCGATTCTGTGTAGGCCGGAGGGCGGCGCTTTTTTTCTTTTTCAGGGGTAAAGTCAATTTCAGCAACTGAGATGGCGCGCAGAAAACTTGACGGTGAAAATCCTTTTTCACAGCATTTTACCCCAGCTACCTTTACGGTAATTTCTTTTTTGAGATTACTCAGGGCATTGCCAATCTTTTTGCGAAGTTCGGTATTATCTGTTTCTACGTGCAATTTCGGCACTGATTCTTCAAGAATTTCGGCAAACTTTTCCTGAAACCATATGGATGCTTTGCTGATCCGTTCCAAAATAACTGCGTCTGACTCGGGTAGGTCGCCACCCGCAAAAATTGTGTGTAATTGATGCTTAAAATTTTCACTGACAACAAAAATATCTTTCGCAGCCATTTCCTCCAATTGGCGTATATCTTCAATGCCTGAAATCTGAACTACTCTGGCGTTACCTGCCAAAAGCCGAACAAGATAGTTGAGACTGTTGCGCAATAGTGAAAAATCAAAACAATCAAGCAATAGCTGTTGCTGATAGCTGATTTTGGCAGCCTGAAGCCGGCTTTCGGACGGCGGGTTCTGGTGAACGTTTTCGTCAAAGCACATTATTGCTTCATCCGTTCCCACTCCCCGAGATGAGATAGGAGAACTCAGCACCAGACCTTCTATAGTTTTACAACGGCTTAAGGCCACGTAAACCTGACCATGAGCAAAAGCTGCTTTGGCATCAATAATGGCTTTTTCAAAAGTCAACCCCTGACTCTTATGGATGGTAATGGCCCATGCAAGTTTCAGAGGGTATTGTTTGAATTTACCTATTATATCTTCTTCGATTTCCTTATTTTCTTCGTTTACTGTATATTTGATATTTTCCCAAATGACCGGTTCAACCACGATTTCCTGTTTGTCGCCAGGGCAGATAACTTCGATGCTTTTGCTCGAAATTTTGGTTATTTTGCCTATTTTACCATTATAATAGAGTTTTTCAGCAGAAGGATCGTTGCGAACAAACATCACCTGCGCTCCCTCTTTGAGCAAAAGAGTGGCTTGGGTAGGATAAATATGTTCAGGAAAATCTCCGGAAATTTCAGCCTTGAAACTATGTTTCTTTTTGGTCAGGTTTCCAAGTCTGGTCTGATTGATGGATTCGGCACTGTAGTTGTGGGTACTCAGGGTAATATAGCCCTGATCTTCGCCAGGCGTAAAATCCTGAATATAACGCTGATTAAAATCCGCTATGGATGATTCATCAAGCCGGTTGTCACGTACCTGATTCAGGAGCTTGATAAAACGGGCATCTGACTGGCGATAAATATGCTTCAATTCAATGGTAAGCAGTTCAGTAAGACCAAGCGCTTTGCTGCTGAAAAAATAAACCGACTCATAATGTTGCTGCAAAAGGCTCCATTCATCTTGCTTTGCTACCGGAGAGAGCTGATGCAGATCGCCGATTACAAGCAGTTGCACCCCGCCAAAGGGCTGATTATTACGACGATGGCGACGCAGCACAGCATCCACCGCATCGAGTAAATCGGCCCGCCCCATACTTATTTCGGCAATCACCAGCAAATCAAGCCTTTGCATAATCCGCTTTTTTTCTTTGCTGAACCTGAACTGGCGCTGCTTATTGCGCTCATATGTTTCGCTGCCCGGCACAAATGGGCCAAATGGGATCTGAAAAAAAGAATGGAGTGTTACCCCACCGGCGTTGATAGCTGCAACACCGGTTGGAGCAGTGATAATCATTCGCTTTACCGTGTTCTTCTGCAGATTGTGAAGAAAAGTTGTTTTGCCTGTACCCGCTTTGCCCGTCAAAAAAATATTGCAGCCGGTGTACTGAACAAAATCATTGGCAAGTTGCAGTTCATGGTTTATGGGGGACATGGTTTTCCTGGTTGTGTGAGTTGTTGAAGAGTTCCCAAGGAATGAATCTCGACAAATTGTAGTTTACCTGATAAGAAAAAATTGTGAAACAATAACAGCAATTCAAGCAGAATTTTACAGAAAATGCAAAAACATAATGAGCAAGAAGCCAAAACAGGAGCGCTGATTCAGGACTTTGAAACCAAAATTTTGGACTTCTTTCGCTATGCGTGTAATATAAACAAGGATGGGCGAT